>NZ_JBEXPG010000027.1:0-111191 GCF_040611935.1 Streptomyces sp. NPDC006512
TCCTTCACCAAAAAACACTGCTCCCACCCCCTCCCCCCCTACTCCCTCCTCCCCTCCCGGCCGGCCCCCCCCCCCCTCCCCTCCTCGGGGGGACCCCCCCACCGCCATGTCCGGGCACGGACACGGGTTTCCGGTACCGGGTGAAATCGGATATCCGGGGTACCCGGGGGAGTAACCGGGACGGCTGCCGTGACGCAGCAGGGGACCTGCTCACCTCCAACGATCGACGGCCGTCCCGGCTCCGAAAAAAGATCCGGGATGAATGAAGCCGGAAGGGCGGGGCATGCGGGTTCCAGGCGGAACGCAAAAACGCATCACCCGCCGCACACGTCGTACGGAAGGAACGGGAGCCGGCGAGGATATTCGTATCCTTGCTGCTCCCGATTTACCGGAGGAGTTGTTTTCGCGTGACTGAGCATGTGTGGAGTTACAAGTCGACCGCGGGCCACCTGGCCGGTACGGACCTGACCGGATACAAGGTCGAGGCGACCGACGGGAGCATCGGCAAGGTCGACAAGCACTCCGACGAGGTCGGTGACGCCTACCTCGTCGTGGACACCGGGGTGTGGATCTTCGGCAAGGAGGTCCTGCTTCCGGCGAGCACGGTGGCGCGGATCGACCCGGACGAGCGGAAGGTCTACGTCGACCGGACGAAGGAACAGATCAAGGACGCTCCCGAGTTCCACCGCGACAAGCACATCGGCGACGCCGGCTACCGCGAGGAACTGGGCACCTACTACGGCACCGGCGCCCCCTTCGGCGGCCGCCCCGCCTGACCCCCACCCCAACGGTTTGGGCCCCGGCACCCTCAACAGGGTGCCGGGGCCCAAACCGTTGACCGTGACCCGTGCTCGCCCGGCCGTGCGTGGGTACTCCGCCTCCCGGTCACGGCCGGCGTCTGCGGGCTTCTATACGGGGGTGTCAGGGAGGGCCGCGAAACCGGGTGCGCAGGCGGTGGGCAGGTTCGACGGGGTGAAGGGGGCGCCGCTGGTGGTGGCACAGGTGGCCTGGTGGAGGGTGCCGTCGCTGGCGAGGAGCGTGATGAACAGGTGCCCGGGATTCTCTTCAGTGACCGCAACGCTGGTGTCGTACACGCAGCGGGGGGCTCCGGGGACCAGTGCGAGGTTGATCCACACACCGGGGTTGCGGCTGTCGTTGAGGAACGCGTGCCCCTGGTTGTCCGTGGCCGAGCGGAACACCGTCTCGAAGAGCCCGGAAGCAACGAAGTCCACCACCGTCGAGCTGACATCACGGGAGGTCTGGCACTTGCCGTCGACGCTCTGTTCAACCGCGGCCGGCTCCGTCACCGGCGCCTTGGGCTCCGGGCCCTGGTACGCCGACGCGGCGGGCACAAGGAGTGTCCCGGCGAGTACCACGCCCGAAACCGCCGCCACGCCTCGTGCTGCCCAGGTGAGTGTTCGCATGTGTGCTCCGTCGTCCGTCAGGGCCGGCCGCAGTGTCCGGCTCGAGAGTGATGCGGGGTGACAGCCCCGGCCCGACGCGACCACGAGGGGCATCGAGCCAGGGCACGCGAGCCGGTGCGCGGACGGGGGCCGCGACTGCCTCGCAAGCACGAACGAAGATCGCACATGTGTGCCTCCGGCGCGGGGTGCCGGTCCGTCAGGTCACCCGTGCGAGATACGGACGGGCTCCGAATGGCGGCAAGAGAGCCCGAGAGCCCGAGCCTGCGGCCACGCGCCGGACTGCATCGGGCAACGTTCACGCTGACAGCCATGGCGGAAGCCCAGCGCACCGGCGGCCGCCCGCGGGTGTTCCGCGCGGCGGCCGCCCCCCCCAGCGGGAAAAAACCGGTCCCTGCCGAAGGGGTACGACGAGTGCTGTCAGACCTGGCCTCGCCACTGTCCGGTGGCCGAACCGCGGTCCTCGATGAAGTGCTTGAAGCGCTTCAGGTCCCCCTTGACCTGACGGTCGACGAAGCCCAGCTTGTCGCCGATGTTCTCCGCCATCCCCTCGGGGTCGAAGTCCATCATCAGCGTGACCTGCGTATGGGTGGGGTCGATGGGCTCGAAGGTCACCAGGCCGGACTGCTCGCTGTCGCCTCCGACAGTCACCCACGCCACCTTGGTATCCGGGATCTGCTCAGTGATCTCCGCATCGAACTCCCGCTCGACACCGCTGATCTTCGTCACCCAGTGCGTGAGCGTGTCCGTGCGCTGTTCGATCCGCTCTACCCCGGCCATGAACTCCGGGAACGACTCGAACTGCGTCCACTGGTCATACGCCGTACGGACGGGAACGTCGACCTCGATGGACTCCTTGACCTGTGACATGGCCTGTCTCCTTCGATCTGGGCTGTGGTGAGGCGGGAGCGGGGGGCTCTCAAGCCTGTCCGGCTCCCGCAAAGGCACCGGCATCCGTGCCCGCTCACCACGCGCCTGCCCCGGCAACCAGCTCGTGACTCCTCGAACGAGCCCACTTCCCGGACCAGGCAGACTCCAGCAGTCGCGGACCAGGCGAAACCCTGACGGTCTTGCTGAGGGTGCAGCCGAGCGCGGCAGGGGCCCGCTGGCAGTTCACCTCTCAGCGGGCCCTGCCGGCTGCGGCCGTCTCCGCGACGGGCGGCTTGTGGCTATCGGCCGCTGTGGTCGATGACGTTGCCGTTGGCGCAGTTGTTGGCGTGGTCTCCGACCCAGTCACCGAGGACGGGGACGACGGCGACTTCCTGGAGGCAGACGGCGGCTGCGGTGAAGTTCCAGTTGTTGGCGGCGTTGACGCCGCCGCCGAAGTTGGCGTCGTTGTCGGCGTGGGCGGGCGCGGACATGGCCGCCGCGGCGAGCGCGACGGCGGCGATGGTGATGATCTTCTTCATGTCCGGTGCAACGAGGCGGGCGAGCGTCGGTCACCGGGATCACCCGGATACTGCCGTTGCCCATGCCCGTCCCGCTCCGCGTCCCCCTCCCGCCTCGCCCCGGGAGCTTCTCACCGTGCGGCAGTGGGCGGTGGGGCAGTGTTCGTCGCGGCATTCGGATGCACGGCGTCGCGGAGCGTCCGGAGGCGGGCGACCAGTTCATCCAGCTGTTCGGAAGTGAAGAGGCCCGTGAACCAGTACTCGATCTCCTCCAGGTGGTCGGACAGCACTCCGCGCAGCCGGCCCTCGCCTTCCGGGGTGAGGACGGCGTAGGTGCTGCGTCGGTCGTCGGGACTCGCCTCTCGGCGTACCAGGCCCCCGCGTTCCAGGCGGTCGACCACTCTCGTGACGCCACTGGTTGACAACAGTGACTGGGTGGCCAGGTCACTCATCCGCAACCGCCCCCCGGGGGAACGGCTCAGCCGCGTCAGCGTGCCGAAGTCCAACGACGAGAGGCCCGCCTTCTCCAGGGTCGGCGCGAGACGCGTGAGCAGGCCGTCGTGAGCCTCGAAGAAGAGGCCGGCGGCCGTCAGTCGGGGGTCGTCGAAGAGGTCGGGGTGCATGGCGCTCACCCTAGCTCAAAACATTTGCCGCGCGGATAGTTGACGCGAGGAATACCTAGACGGTAGATCTTTACCTGCCGCGAGGATATTCCTCACAGCAACTAAAGCGTGGGTGTCGCCGACACCCACCTCCCACCCCCGTTCCGCACCAGGAGTTCCCATGACGCTCACATGGACCGCCGCCTTCCGCTCCGCCGTCCTCAGCCCCCACGAGAGCATCCAGATCAAGTCCTCCCGCGCGTTCCACGACCAGACGCTGCGTCAGATCCTTCACCTCGACGGCGGCGGCGAAGCGCTGCGCATCCTGTTCAGCAACGAGTACGGCAAGAAACCCCTGATCATCGAGGCGGCGCGGCTCGCCATCAGCACCAGCGGCAGCGCCATCGATCCCACCACCGACACCGCACTGCGCTTCGGCGGCGCAACCGAGGTGGCCATCCCCGCCGGCGAGCGCCTGCTCAGCGACCCGATCGCCCTCGCGGTGCCGGCCGGCACCGATCTGGCGTTGACCCTCTACCTGCCCGAGGAAACCGGTCTCGCGACGTACTCCCACACCCCGTCGCAGAACGCCTACGTGCTGCCCGGTAACGCCCTCTCCGCGGACTTCGCCCAGGCCGAAGAGGCCGACGGCCGCTACTACGTCACCGGCGTCGACGTCCTGGCTCCCGAGGGCACGGCAGTCGCCGTCGCGTTCGGCGACTCATGGTTCGAAGGGGTCGGCACCTCGACCGGTACCAACCAACGCTTTCCCAACCAACTGAACCGTCGACTCGGCAAGGGCTGGGTCGTCAACCAGGGCATCGGCGGCAACCGCCTGCTGACCGACGAGGTCGGGCTGCGCGGCCTGGCCCGCCTTGAACGCGATGTACTCCAGGTGCCGGGCGCCACCCACGTGCTCTTCCACTTCGGCCTCAACGACTTGGGCCTGCCCGGCATGACCGGCGAACCCCCGGCCAGCGCGCCGGACCTGATCGCGGGCTTCACCGAACTCGCCGAACGCGCGCGTTCGGCCCGCCTGGCCACCATCGGCATGACCATGGGCCCCTACGCCGGCACCATCTACCCCGGCATCGACACCCCCGAAGGCCGGGAGCTACGCCGCGAGGTCAACGCGTGGATCCGCACCTCCACCGCATTCGACTCCGTGGCCGACATCGCGGCCGCCGTCCAGGACCCCGACGCGCCCGACTTCATCCGTGCTGACCTCGACAGCGGTGACCACCTCCACCTCAACGACGCGGGCGCACACGCCATGGCCGGTGCCGTCGACCTCGCGACCCTGCGCCTGTGAACCCACGCCACGCATCGCCCCGCTAGACCCCTGCGTGTGTGGCGTAGTCATTCCGGGCCGGTGGTTGCGGCTCGATCGCGGCGGGGGAGGGCGTTGCGCAGGCGGATGCCTCCGAAGCCCAGGGTGCTGGCGGTGACGGCGTCCCAGAAGTCCCACAGGTTTTCCAGGACGCGGAGCTGGATCCCGGCGTCCCGGTGTAGTTGGAGCAGGTCGCCGACCGGTTCGGCGGGTCCCAGGGGTTCGACGGGGCTGGTGCACACGTAAGCGTGGGGGACGGGTTCGCCGATGGGGCGGAAGGGGCCGGCGGGGAGGCGGTAGGCGAAGAGCTCCACACTGAGGAGACGCTCCACCCACCCGTATTCGATCGCGTGGACCCGCCGGCCGCCGCCGGGGCCGAGGATGAGCTCCGTGTCGCCCGGGGCCGTGGCGGGCAGGGTCCAGGCCATGGCGCGGGGGCACTCGCGGGGGAACCAGTAATCGGGAGCCTGCACGGCGTCAACGGCCCACACGACAGCCTCCGCATGCCGGGCGGTGGCCGCGATGTGCGGGCGGAACAGGGTGATCGTCGGGTCTTCCGAGAAGTGCAGCACTTCCCCGGCCTGTGGACGCATGAACCGGTTCTACCAGCCGATCCGCATGCCCCCAACCCGTACGCGATCAATGCGGAGCGCAGGGTGCGATCCCGGGACGGACGGCCCCTGCACGGACGCGCGTTTTCCCCGGGGCCGGGAGTGGGCAGGGATGACTGCGTAGATCCTCCTCGGAAAGATCGGCGGAAGCGTGAGCAATCGGCAGAGCGGAACGGTGAAGTGGTTCAACGACGAGAAGGGGTACGGGTTCATCACGCCCCAGTCGGGTGATGATCTCTTCGTTCACTTCAAGGCCATCCAGGCGGACGGCTTCAAGACCCTCAAGGAAGGGCAGGCCGTCACGTTCGTCGCCACCCGGGGACAGAAGGGCATGCAGGCCGAAGAGGTTCAGTTCGCATAGATGCTGAACACCCTCACCGAGGACCGCTCGCCCACTCCGCCCCCGGCTGAGCGAGGCGAGCCGGCGTCCGACGTCCTCGCCGTGCAGGGTGACCCCGGGCACGACGTCCTCAAGGCGGGCGCCGCCCGCGAGGAGCTGGCGAGGTAGGCGTGGTGTCGCTGCCGGTCGACCGTCCACCCGCCTTCTCGCGCTGAAGGGCCGGGACCGCTCCTGCGGTCCCGGCCCAGACGTATGCCGGTCAGCGCTTGAAGACGTCCTTGACCTTCTCCTTGGCCTCGCGGGCGTCGCCCGTGGCCTGCTCCGCGCGGCCCTCGGCGGTCAGCCGCTCGTTGCCCGTCAGGCGGCCAGCGGTCTCCTTGAGCTTGCCCTTAGCCTGCTCGCCCTTCGCCTCGGCCTTCTGCTCACCAGACACAGCTGATCACTCCCTCTTCGGTGGAAACGCCTTACGCAACCCCGTATGACCACCGGAAGCCCTCGTAAACGGGGCCGGCGAAACAACAGGCCCCGCCTTGGCTCATGGGGGGCTTCTCTCTCGCCCAGCTTGCTACCGGGGGAGGAGAGCGCGGTCGGTCTTGCCGCCTCCGGGCCCGGGCGGGACGACGGTGGCCGGGGCGAGGTTGTTCGCGCGGCTGGATCTGTCCGCGGCCGTCGTCCGGGGCAGTCCCCGGCACTCAGGCAGAGGATCCGGTGCTCGCCCTACGATGGATCGGCGGCCGCATCGTCGCCCGGGGCTTGGGTGAGAAGGGCGCGAGCCTGCCCGGGGGCGGCGGCTGCGAGTTCGAGGACGGGTGGGTGCCGGGAGGTGGCCGGTGCATCCCGCGATGGGCGGGGCTGGCCGAGGCGGCATGCGGGCCGGCGGGGTGGGTGAGGCGAAGAATCGATACTGCATGTGCGTTCGAGTGAACGCTGTGGGTGGCGGTCGGGATTGCCTTGTGGGGGCTGTCAGGATGACGCCGCGGCTCAAGTTGCCATGTCTGTGCGATTGCCGCGCAAATGTTCTAGTCGGTCAGGTAGTCGTCGCTGTCGTGTTCGATCGTTCTCGTCTTACGGGCCGCATGGGGATCTGCCGGGCCTGTAGTGCGGGCGGCCCCGCGTTCTGTGGCGGCAGGCAACTCGCCCATGCCACCCCGGCAGTCACTGGCATCCGGCGGAGACCTAATTCCTGCCCGGACGGCGAACTGGTTGGCCTCCACTCACCCAGGAGAGATTCCCATGACCTACCGCACCCGCGCTTTCATGGCGGCCGTCGCCACCACGCTGGCGGTCACGACTCTCGGTGCCGCAGCACCGGCCGTGGCCCTGGTCACGCCGAACACATGCGGCGGTGCCATCTCCGACTACACGGGCACGACGACCCCGCCCGTCCCGTTCACCGGCGAGCTGTCGGTCACCGTCGACGCTGTGACCAGCAAGTACCCGGTGACCGTCACCTCGCAGGCGCCGAACAGCAACATCCTTCAGGTCAACGTCACCCTGCCCTCGGGCCAGGACGTCTCCACCACGTCCAGCTTCACCCTCGACGTCGACAACCTGGGTAAGGGATCGATCCGGTTCGGCTCGCCGACCGGGATCGCGTTCAGCAAGGGCGTGCTCTGTGAGAGCACCAGTCTGCTGGGATCTCGCACCCGCGTCACCAAGATCACCGGCAAGATGACCGACCCGACGCCCGGCGTGAACAAGCTCGGCGACTTCACCATCAGCCGGCCCGCCCTCTGATACCGGGAACAGCGTGGGCGGGCCGGTCGGCCCGCCCACCCACGCTGCCCGTAGTCGTGTCGGGGGCGTTTCGCCGGGGCTACATGTCCTGGATGTCGCTGATCATCAGGGTGGCGAGTTGCACGTTGAACATGACCGTCTTGGTGCCTTCATCCTCGAACACGAACTTCACGAGGACCTTCTCGTTCTCCGCGGTGGCACTGTCGTGGTTCACCGTCCAGCCCGTCGGAGTATCCCCCCGACGGAAAACGCCATTGGAGTCCTGGTTCTTCTCCTCCCACGCGTAGAGGGCGGTGTCGAACTCCTTGGTGAAGTACTCCTCCCGTACCTGGGCGGGAGTCTTGCCCTCATTCTGCTGCTGCAGGACCGCGTCCTTGTAGTGGATGACGAACTCGTTGACGAACGTCTCCGCCCGGGTCGACGGCCGGGCGGCCGTACTGGCGGACAGCTGGTGGGTGTGTGCCTGCGCGGGCAGTACCAGCAGGCTGGGACCTGCCAGCAGCATCGCGGCGCACGCGCCGATCATGGCTCCGCGCAGCTTCGTACGGTGGGACATGCGAACCTCTCCGAGGTCGGGTGAGAACTGACGCGAGCACCCTCCCAACCCCCGCCGACCTGCGATATCGGCCATCCGGGGGTGAGCCTCGCCCCGATCCGGAGCGGGCCGGGCGCCCCCCGGCACCCCAAGAGGGGAAAGGTTCCCGCACCGGCCGGCTCGTCCCCTCACTCCACGCGCAGGAATACCCGTACGGCTGGTGGTACACGGGGCGTAGAACCATGCGGTCTCGCTCGTCGGCGACAAGCCCGGATCTCAGTCACTCACTCAGGCGCGTTCAGTGCGCCTGAGAAGAGCGGGTCAGGGCCGAAACGCCGTCGATCTCCGCCAGGGTGAGCGTTGAGAGCTTCGTCTTGTGCGCGTCGCCGGTGGGTGTCTTGTCAACCGTGCCTCTGCGGAGATGAGGGCAGCCGGTACCCCTGCGGTGGAGGTACCGGCCGTCCTTTCTGCGGCTGTCGTGGGGTGAGTCTTCGTTAGCGGAAGAAGGCGAGGAGGTCAGCGATGAGGCCTGCGGCGGGGAGGAAGGTGGGGGCCAGCAGCATGTGTGTCTCCTGTTTGCGGTGGGGGACTTGAGTACGACGGGCATGCCTTGCGTGTCACGGCGGAGTTGATCAAGCCACTCGGACGAGGGCATCCGTGCTGGTCTTGGAGGCGGATCCGGAAGGGCCCGGGTGGGGGAGCGGGGCGGACCCGCCCCAGTGGGTTGTAGGCCCGGACCCCGTGAAGTGGGGTCACTCAGGCCTGCGGAGCGGGCTGTTCGGGGTGGAGTGAAGTGGAACTCCGAACTGGTCCGGAACGAAGCGCAGGGCGCCGGGTTCGTAGAGCCGGCTCGTTGAAGAGGCGTTAACGGGTGTGGAGTGCGGAGTGCGGAGTGCGGTGTGGGGCAGTGGTTTTTCGGTTGGAGGGTTGTGTGAAACTTCTGACTGAATACAGATGGGCCGTTGAGGCTGTGGGGGAATTATGCGACTTCGGTCAATAGCGACGTTTTGCGTGATTACGGCCTTCGTGGCCGGTTGTGCTGGTGAGTCCGACAAGCCGGAATCCGGTACTGGCAGTGGTGAGGGCGTTAAGACTTCACCTTCCACTTCTGGCAGTGGAGGCAGTGGAGGCAGTGGCGGCAGTGCGGGGAGTTCTCCTTCCGTGCAGATTGTGGGTTGGTCTTCGGCGCAGGAGGCGGCCGAGGAGGTGAAGAAAGCGATGCTGGGCGCCGGAGTCAAGCTGGATCAGCCGAAGCCGAAGAGGGAGGGGGAAACGGTGATCGCCCTGTTTGCGCCGCATGACAAGGAATCCTCTCTGGGCGCGTTGAAGAGGGGCTTTGATGAGCTGTCGGCTAGGGACTGGAAGCCTTCAGAGCGAAGCTCGGAGACCTTCCTGCACTCGGAGAAGGGTGGGTGTTCAGCGATGAGCCCCACTGATTTCGAGAGCAAGCGTCCGAATCTTCAACCCAACCAGGACGTCATCTTGGTGACGGTGGTCTGTACCAGGGGCTAGGGGCTGTCCTGTTTTGTCCGGTGCGGCATCAGGCGGAGGGCGAGCCGGGTCATACTCTTCACCCGGTGATCGGGTGCGCCGCTCGAGTGGTCGGCGTCGGCTCACGCCGATGGAGTGCTGAGCCGGCGTGGTCACCGGCGCGTCTCGTAGAGGTTGGATCAACTGTGTGGATTGAACTCGTCGAGGCCCTTCCCGGGCCCGCGGTCTTTCAGCCTCCGGTGTCAGAGTCGGCGCTGCTCCGCTGCGCCTCGTCCCTTGGGCATCCGCTGCCTGAGGACCTGGTTTCGGTGCTCCGGGAGAGCGACGGCATCGAGGGTGAGTACGGAGACGGGCTCATCTGGTCCGCCGAGCGGATCGCCTCCGAGAACCGGACCCTTCGCGATGACGGTGAACTCGCCACCCTCTACATGCCGTTCGATCCGCTGCTCTTCTTCGCGGACGCCGGCAACGGTGATCTGTTCGCCCTTCTGCCTGGCCTGCGGCGGCCCGATGTCTTCGTCTGGAACCACGAGGACGACAGCCGTACCTGGGTGGCACCGAGCCTGGCCAAGTACCTTGAATGGTGGCTGACGGGGCAGATCAAGCTCTGACAGCTCGGCTCGTAGAGCCACCGGGGAACGATGAGATGCTCTCGGCGTGGCTGGTGTGATCACGGCGTCGGAACCGTCCTGGACAGCCCCGTTCACTGGGCTGAGCCCCCGTGCCAGAGCCGGCCGTGGAGCCTTCCGCTGAAGGATCGGGCCCTGCTGCTTGCGGCCTACTGGCGCACGAACCTGACCATGCGGCAGCTCGCTCCACTGTTCGATGTGTCCACTTCGGCGGCGGACCGGACCATCGACCACCTCGGTCCGATGCTCGCGCTCCAGCCCCGCAAGCGGTTCGCCAACGACACCGTGCTCATCGTGGACGGCACCCTGGCCCCCACCCGCGACCACACCATCGCCCAGCGGTCCAAGAACTACCGGTACTCCGCCAACCACCAGGTCGTCATCGACGCCGACACCCCCAGGACCTCGGCCTCGCCCCAGCTACGGGCGCCCACCCGGACCCACGCAGTCAGCGAACCGGGCCGTATCCCAGCCTGCCCGCCCCTACCCTGAAAACCTCAGGGCACGACGACGGAGAGGACCCGGTGCGGACGCGAAGGCAGCTGCTCGCGAACCTGGCGGTCACCGCGGCGGCCGCGATGGGAGCCCCCCTCGCCGGCGCCACCCCGGCCGAGACCGAGGAGGCGCAACTCGGCGAGACGCTCGTCGCGGGGCTGCGCGACGCGATGCTGGGCCTCGGCCACGCGGCCCCTGACACGCCCCCTGACACGCCCCCGGACCGCCTCCCGGCAGAACTGCACCGCGCCACGGCAGACTTCAACGACTGCGCGTACTCCAGCCTCGCCCTACGCCTTCCACGCCTGATCTCCGCCGGGCACCAGGCCCACAGCGACAACTTCCCCCTGCTGGCACAGGCCTACCTCCTGGCGACACGCATCCTCGTCAAGCTCGACGAGCCGCAACTCGGCTGGACGGCAGCCGACCGCGCCCGGCAGTTCGCCGCCGCCGGCGGGGTACCCGTCGCGGTCGCCGAAGCGGCCCGCCAGCAGGCCGTCCTCGCCCGAAAGGCGGGACGGCACGACCAGGCCCTGGCTCTCGCCCTGAACGCCGCCGACGATCCGGCCCTGCGCGAACTCGGAAACGCCGGGATCGCCCAGCGCGGCCTGCTCGTCCAGTGCGCGGCCTACACCGTCGCCCACCAACGCGACCAGGCCGGCATGCGTGAGCTGACCAGCGAGGCCACCGCCATCGCCGACAGCCTCGGCGCCGTCACCCACCTCAGGGACACCAACGGCGGGTTCAGCTGGGCCACCGTCCAGCTCCACCTGATCTCGGCAGAGAACACCGCCGGAGATCCCTCGGCCGCCATCGCCGCAGCAGACGCCCTCGCCCCGCAAGCCCTCCCCACCACGGAGCGGCGCGCCGAGGCATCGCCGCCCGCACCGGAGTCCTGCACAGCGGGCGGCGAGCGGCTACCACATCACCGGAAGCCGCTCGGGGATCCGCTTCATGAAGCCCGTTCGCCAGACCAACTGGCTGACTGGAACGGCGAGTTCGAGGTCCGGCAGCCGGTCCAGCAGTGCCTCCAGGGCGATCCGGGCGTGGACGCGTCCGAGTGCGGTGGCGGGACAGTAGTGGGAGCCGCCGCCGAAGGAGAAGTGGTCGGCGGCATTGGCGCGGTCCAGGCGGAAGCGGTGGGGGTCGGGGAAAGTCTCCGGGTCGAAGTTCGCGCCCTCGACCAGCACCAGGATCAACTCGCCCCGTTTGACGTCGACATCTCCGAGCCGCACGTCGGCGAGTGCGAGCCGGGGAAGGGCGTCACCGATGGAAAGGTTCACCCGCAGCAGTTCCTCCACGCCCGCGTCGATCAGGTCGCGGTGGTCCCGCAGCAGGTCCCAGGTGGTGCGGTGGGTGAGGAGGTGCACCACAGCCATGGTGAGGAAGCCGGAGGTGGAGACAGTGCCGGCGCCGAACATGGTGACGCCGACGGTGGCCAGCATCTCATCGGTCAGGTGCGCGTAGTCCGGGTTGTCACGCAGGGCGGCGAGTTCCCCCATGAGGCCGGTGGTGGCGGGATCGTCCAGCAGGACGGTCATGCGGGCGATGTCGCGGTCCCAATTGATCTTCGCGCCGGCGATCGGGCAGGCGGAGTTCATGAACGCGATGTCCAGGCTCCGCAGGAGCGCAGGGCCCTCGCTCTGCGGGATTCCGAGGATGCGGCAGTGTAGACCGGCGGAGTACGGCTCGCAGAACGCGCCGCGCAGGTCGGCCGTGGGGCCGTCCTCGACGAGTCGGTCGACGAGCCGCCCCGCCTCCTGGCGCAGCCACCGCACCAGTCCGGGCGCCTTCGGGTTCAGCGCCTTCAGCACCGCCCTGCGCAGCCCTGAACCGGTGATGTTGCCCATGTTGTTGACGACCTCGGGCGGGATCGTCAGGGCGTACTGCCGGGGCACGCCCGGCGCTGAGGTGTCCTTCAGCGAGAACCGGTCGTCCGTGAGGACCTGCTTGCACAGCCGGTACGAGGACACCAGCCACGCCTCGTCCCCGGCGATCGTGCGGACCCGTCGCACCGGGGTGGCCGCGCGCAGCGATGCCAGCTCATCGGGGAGCCGGCTGCCGTCCCGGGAGAACGGGAAGTCGAGCAGGTCGTGGCTGCCGACGGCCGGGGGCCGGCCGTTGGTGGTCGTGGTCATGCGCGGGCTCCTTCGGCGGGGGTGACGATGGCGTGGCCCTGGTTGCGGGAGGCGCGCAGGCCGGCGCCCCGGGAGTAGAGGAGTTCCGCGAGCGGTAGGAGTCGGTGGTAGCAGTTGAGCGAGGACGGCACGCCGATGATCGCGGGAGTGTCGAGGAACAACGGTGCCTCGGCGCACACGTACTCCAGGCATACCGCGCGCTGCCGGTCGGTCGCCCCCTGCCCTCCCGAGGTGAGGAACCGGCTCACCAGCTCGTCGCAGGCCCTGCCGAGGTCGGCGTCGGTCTCCAGGCGGTGCTTCAGCTGCCGGTGGATCTCCCGGTAGGCGGTGTTGGTGCGGAAGTCGGACACGGGACGCCAGCGCAGCCGCGCCCGGGCCGGACCCGCCGCCGACGCGGCGTCACGCAACTTCGCCCGCAGGCCCCGCAGGTTCTTCGCCGCCTTCTTGCGGGCGTCGTCGGGGCCGTACCCGTGCGCCTCGTACATCTCGGCCACATGGAGGTCGGTGTAGACGAAGTCCACCTGGTCGTAGTGGTGCAGGCCCCAGGCGGCGAGGTCGTGCAGGCGCTGGGCGGAGAAGTAGCTGTTGCCGGGCGAGACGCCGATCACGACGTGCGCGCCCTCGTCGCGGATGACCTCGCAGTGGCGCGTGTAGGGCTCCACCCGGAACGCGTCGGCCATCGACGGGGATGCTGTGATCACACGCGTGATCCTCCACCGCGTGCTGCTGCCGGACGAGCCCCGTGCCCGCCGGCGTGAACGCCGCGGAGTCGTCACTCTAGCCGCAAGGCATTGACACACACGGTAACGGAAGGGCTTTGGCCGAGTACGGACTCACCATCAGGCGACAGCGGGGCCGCACAGGATCACCCTGCCCGGCCCCGGCCGCGGTGGTGTCGCCGGCCGATGCTGGGCGGCCGGATTCACCGAAGAATCGAACCTGTGCCCTCCACCTCGTCAGCGCCGAGATGACTGGCGCGCCCGGGTGACCACCTGGCAGACGGGCCGCGGCTCTGCACCGTCGGCCCGGGCGCGGAGGCCGCCGCCCTGCACCGTCGGCCCGCGTGCCGCGCGGCGGGCGACGCGCTCGCAACAGGTGGGTGTCGGTGCTGGGTCCATGCGTACGCCGAGGACGTCTTCGTCGTAACTGTCCATGCCGGGACAACCCCGTGCCGCGGCCTCCGGCACTACCTCCGTGCAGGGCTGCGGCGTCGGGGTCCGGTGTGCCCCGACAGCATGGGCACCTACGGCGCCCCCTGTCAGCGGGGCTTTCGCGGAGCTCGCGTACACGCACCGCGGCCGGCCCGCCGCCGAGGTCCTGCCCTGGTGCGGGCCGAGGACCGGGCGCTGCTGGGCTTCGCCCCCCGCGGATCAGCGGGAGCAGGTCCGCGCGGTCAGTCGCGGGGAGCCGTACATTCTGCGCGTCACCGTCACCTGACCCGGGAGCACGATGTCAGGTGCCGCGCAGGAGCGATCCCGGCCTGCTGCGCTCGTTGGCGAACCACTGCGCGATGTCTTCGAGGGGCTCGGTGACCTGCCGGTCCGCGAAGTCCTATTGGAGGCCGCTCGGCCGTTGGGGTCGATGTGTTCCGGTGGCTCGGGCGGCAGCTGGTCGCCGTGGAACCAGAGTGCGGTGACGGGCTCGATGGTGGGCGGCACGCGCGGCGTGAGGCTGAGGCCGCATGCGGCTCGTCCGGCTGACGATGCGGAACGCCAGGTTCTGCTTGGATTGGCGGAAGACTGCCCGAGCACGACCGTCGTCTACGAGACCGGGCCATGGGGACCTGTGACGTCGACAGTCGTTGATCAGGACGTAACAGTTCGTGATCAACTTGAGGCTGCCCGGGCCTCGTGTGGGGCCGGGCAGCCCGGTTCCGGGAGTACGTGTGGGCTGCCTCCGCACACCGCTGTCGAGTAGTTGGGGAGACCGGGGGCCGGCCACGCGGGCCGACCCACCGAGGACCGGCGAGCCGGGCGTTCGCTACGCGAAGGTTGTGACGATGCCGGATGTGGGGGTGTTGGTCAGGGACGGCCGAGGGTTCGGGTGATCCAGCCGGCATCGCGCCACTGGTCGGTGTTGAGGGTGCCGCGGGCGTCGATGACCTTGAGGGTGGTGGTGCGGGTGGCGAGGCGCTTGGGGTCGATGGTGGTGAAGTGGTGCCACTCGGTGAGGTGGAGGAGGAGGCCGGCGTCGTCGACGGCGGCGATGGGGTCTTCGACGTAGTCGAGCTCGGGGTGGAGCTTGCGGGCGTTGTCGAGCGCCTTGGGGTCGGTGACGGTGACGGCGGCGCCGAGGTCGTGGAGGGCCTGAGCGACGGCGAGGGCGGGCGAGTCGCGGACGTCGTCGGTCTCGGGCTTGAAGGCGGCGCCCCAGACGGTGATCCGCTTGCCCCGCACGTCGCCTCCGAGCTCACCGCAGGCGAGGCCGATGACGCGCTGGCGGCGGCGGGCGTTGACGGCGGCGGCTTCGCGGAGCATGCCGACCGCCTGGCAGGCATCGAGCTCGTCGGCGCGGGTGATGAAGCCCGCGAGGTCCTTGGGCAGGCAGCCGCCGCCGAAGCCGAGGCCGGGCCGCATGCCATGGCGGCCGATGCGGTGGTCGTGGCCGAGGATGTCGGCGAGCTCGGCGACGTTGGCGCCGGAGGCTTCGCAGACCTCGGCCATCGCGTTGATGAAGGAGATCTTGGTGCCGAGGAAGGAGTTCGCGGCGCCCTTGGCGAGCTCGGCGGTGGCCCAGTCCGTGACGATCGTGGGCGTCCCCGAATCGATGATCTTCTCGAACGCCTGACGCAGGAGGGCTTCGGCCCAGGAGTGGGTGGTGTTGAAGCCGAGGACGAGCCGGTCGGGGCGGAGGGTGTCGTCGACCGCGAAGGACTCGCGGAGGAACTCGGGGTTCCAGGCGACCTCGACGAGATCGCCGGCGGGGGCGTACTCGCGCAGGATGTCGGCGACGCGGGGTGCGGTGCCGACGGGGACGGTGGACTTGACCGCGACGACAGCCGGGGTTGTCAGGCCGGGGGCGAGGCGGCGGACGGCGTCGAAGAGGTGGGTGAGGTCGTAGGCGTCGGTGCCGGGCTGGTTCGGGGTGCCGACGCCGATGAAGTGCAGGTCTGCGAAGTCGGCGGCCTCGGCATAGGAGGCGGTGAAGCGGAGCCGGCCGGTCGCGGTGTGCTTGGCGAGGAGCCCGTCCAGGTCGCGTTCGAAGAACGGGGCCTTGCCGGAGTTGAGGGTGTGGACCTTGTCGATGTCGGAGTCCATGCCCAGGACCTCGTGGCCGAGTTCGGCCATGCAGGCGGCATGGGTGGCGCCGAGGTAGCCGCATCCGATGACGGTCATCTTCATGAGCGGGGTTGTCCCTTCGGGTGGGGCCGTCGTGGGCGGCCCCACCGTTGCCCCGCCCGGAAGGGCGGTGCGTCAGGAGGGCCTGGCGGCCAGGCAGCGGTAGATCCCGTCCCGGATGAACGGCGGGATCGTGAGGATGTCGAGGTAGTCGGGGGCGAAGAACTGGAGCTTGACGCCCTCGGAGAGAAGCAGGTCCGTCTCGTCGCCGTTCCAGGAGCCGGAGAAGAAGGTGATGATCTGACCGGAGCCGCGGTGGTCGGTGATCTCGAACAGCTCGGTCAGGTTTTCGACGGTCAGACCCGCTTCTTCGTCGAGCTCGCGGACGATGGCGTCGGCGGGGGATTCCCCGGGGTCGCAGCCGCCGCCCAGGACGGACCAGTGGGCGGGCCAAGCGATCTCGGGGAGGTCGTCGCGGAGGTGGAGGAGGAGTTCGCCGCGGCGGTTGGTGACGATCGCGACGGCTCCGCGGGCGGCGGCCGGCTCCTCGGTGGCGGTGTTCTCGGAGTGCATCCCCTCACCGTAGTAAGGGGGTTGGGGGTCATGCGGCAGCCTTCACCGTCTGGTCCGAAAACCAGGCGGCGGCCATGAGGGCCTGCATGCGAGTGCGGTCGAACCGGCCGCCGGGCTGCAAACCCCCCTCGAGGAGGGGGCGGAACGTGGGCGGGGCGTCGGTGAGGGCCATGCGGATCTGGGAGTCGGCCCAGGCCGCGAGGCTGTCGTTGAGCCAGGACGGGACCGGGGAGGCGAAGCCGAGCTTGTCCCGGGTGGCCCAGACCTCCTTCGGCAGGCCCAGTGCCCTGGCAGCGTCCCGCAGGATCCGCTTGCCCTGAGCCGGATCGGTGATCTTGTAGTCGACTGGCAGCCGGTAGGAGAGCTCGACCAGGTCGCGGGCCAGGTAGGGGGACCGGCGCTCGAGCGCGTACGCGGAGGCGAGCTTGTCGCTGGTCATCACCAGTGGCCTCCAGGCCGTCGCCAGGTCCGCCAGGGTCAGGCCGCGGGCCAGGTCCCCGCCCGCGCGGGCCATCGCGTCGGCGACGAGATCACGGAGGCGGCCGTCGGGGTCCGGGCCGCGAAGGATCAGCCGGGTGACCGCCTCCGCCGGGTCGAGGAGTTCGCCGGCGGTGTGCATGAGCTTGGAGGCCAGCGGCTGGTAGGCGTCGAGCCCGGCGTTCAGGACGGCGTCGGGGCCGAAGAGGACCAGGGCCTGGCGGACGTAGCCCATCAGGAACTCATCCGGCCCGAGCCCGCCGATCACGACCCGCAGGCCGAGGTCGGCGATCTTCCGGTAGGCCATGTGCTCGGAGAACGTGGACGCGTTGCCCATCGGGTAGTCCAGGGCCCGCATCATGTGCGGCAGGGCCCGAGTGAAGTCGACGTGGCCCGGCTCGACCACGACCAACTCGGCCTTTATGTCCCGGGCGATCACGGCCGCCGTGGAGGACTCGTCCAAGCGGTCCTGGCCCGGGTAGCGGACCGTGACGCAGACCGGGGGCCGCATCAGGTAGGCCAACACCGCCGAGTCCAGGCCTCCCGAGAGGAGGAGGGCGAAGTCGCAGGCCGGGGACCGCAGCGGGATCTGCTCGGCCAGGATCGTGGAGAACCTGGCCAGGGCTTGGTCGTAGGTGCCGCCGTATGCGGCCCTGTCTTCCAGGTGCCACCAGGTGATCTGGTCGATCGAGCCGGTGGTGACGTCGAAGGCCAGCAGCGTGGCCGGGGCCAGCAGCTGGATCCCCTGGAACGGGGTGTCCACGCCGGTCGGCGTCTCGATCGCGGTGACCTCCGGCCGTAAGACGAGCGGGGCCGGCCCGTAGCCGGTCAACGTGGTGACCTCGGAGGCGAACGCGAGCCGGCCCCCGTCCAGGCGCCAGTAGAGCGGCTTCTCCCCGAGCCGGTCGCGAGCCAGGAACAGCTTCGCCGTCCGCGGGTCGTAGACGGAGATGGCGAACATGCCGTCCAGTCCGTCCAGGCAGGACGGGCCGATCTTGGCCCAGGCCCGCAGCAGGAAGTGGGCGTCCGACTCCCGCTCGCTCACCTTGATACCCCAGGCGGCGGCCTGCTGTCGCCAGTTGTAGATCTCTCCGTTGAAGGCCAGCAGGATGCCGGTATCCCGGTCGAGGTAGGGGCCGGGCATGGCCTGCGGGTCGACGATCAGGAGGGTGTTCATGGCCAGCACTGCCCGTCCGTCCCGGGCGGCGGCGTGCATGGTGCCGTCCGGGCCGCGGTAGTGCTGCGAGTCGCCCATCGCGGCGACGGTCTTCTCGTGCCGGAGAGCGTCGCCTCCGGCCAGTCCTGCGATTCCGCACATCTGGTTCACCCCCGAGCGTGAAGTCGTGGTGCTTGACGGCGGTCGCCTCCGGGAGCCCCTTCCTGGTGTCCCGGCGGCGGCCTGTGCCCTCATCACACCTGCCCGGCCCGCAGGCCGGGCAGGGCTCGCAGGGGGGCTCACAACTCGCAAAGCAGGTTCACCCAGGGTTCCGATGGCAATACCCTCGGTGGCTCCAGACGCGGAGAGGCGAACGGCCTCCCCGTGCCCTGCCGGAATGCGTACGACTGGAAATGCCCAGTCGACGCTGCCCGGACTCGTGGCGTTTCCTCGTCGGCAGCCATGTTGCTGACCTGGTGGAAAAGGGGATTCGGGTGGCTTCGACCAGCCGCCGGAAGCGTCCGCCCAACGCGGACCTGGACCGGCTCATCGAGACCTCAGGCGCGAGCCACAAGTCTCTGGCCCTGCGGGTCAACCAGCTCGCCCAGCAGGCCGGGCTCACGACGGACTACTCACATACCTCCATCGCGAACTGGTGCCAGCGGGGCATGATCCCCAAGTGGCCGGTGCCCATGTTCCTGGCTCAGGCGATCTCCGAACGGCTCGGCCGTCCGGTGGCACTTGACGAAATCGGTATGGGCGATGCGGAGACACCGGACGCGGATGTGGGGTTGGATTTCCCGCGGGACCGTGCTGACGCGGTCCGAGTGGCCACCTCGTTCTGGAGCTTCGTGAACCGCCGCGACTTCTTAACCGGATCCGGCTTCGCCGTCTCCGCGTTCACCACCCCCGTGACCCGCTGGCTGGTCACCCCCGCCGACGAGGCGGCCGATGTAGCCGGCGGCAAGAAGCAGGTCGGCCGGGCCGACCTGGAAGAACTCCGTGACGCTGCCGACGAGGCCCGCCGCTGGGACTCCAAATACGGCGGCGGCAACTGGAAGGCCAACTCCGTCACCGTCTGCCTCCAGGAACGGGCCGCCCCGCTGCTGCGGGGCTCCTTCACCGATGCAGTCGGCCGCGACCTGTTCTCCGTCACCAGCGAGCTGTCCCGCCTCGCCGGGTGGACCGCGTTCGACGTCGGGCAGCACGACGTCGCCCAACGGCACTTCATCCAAGCCCTCCGCCTGGCCCGCGCGGGCGGCGACGTGCAGCTCGGCTGCTATGTCCTGACCACCATGGCCATGCAGTCCCTGCTGCGGGGCTTCGGCTCCGAGGCCGTCGACATGGCCCAGGGAGCCTTCGAACGGGCCAAGGGCCAGGCCGCCCCGCGTGTCCTGGCATTCACCAAGCTGATCGAGGCCCGTGCCCACGCCCGGGAGAGGGACGCCAGGGCCGCCGCACGGGCCCTGGCCGCCTCCGAAGACCTCTTGGGCCAGGCCGATGCCACAAGCGGTTCAGAACCCGCCTGGATCGACTTCTATCACCACGCCCGCCTCTCCGCGGACGCCGCCGAGGTCTTCCGGGACCTGAAGAACCCCAAGGCGGCCCTGGCCTGGAACCAGCGGGCCGCGGCGATGCCGTCCGGAGTGTTCACCCGCTCCGTCGGTATGCGGCTGGCAATCGTGGGGACCGCCCACCTCCAGGCCCGCGACCTCGACCACGGCTTGGACCTCGGCAACCGGTCCGTGGACATCCTCGCCCGCGTCCAGTCCTCCCGGGCCAAGGACTACGTCCGCGAGTTCAACACCGCCCTCACCCCCTGGCGCCGCGAGCCGGCCGTCCGCGAGTTCATCCACCGCACCCGAACCGAACTCGGAATCGCCGCCTGAGCGCGTTCGCCCGTACTCGCCCGCCTCCTCGAAGGGGGAAGTACGTTCTTGTTGGCGATCGTCTTCTTCAGCTTGACGATCGTGGCCGCCCACCCCGACCCCTGGCCGTCTGCCCGTGTAGCGGGCGTACTCCCCGGGCAGCATCGAGCCCCCGACGTGATCCGCATGCGTCGGGGGCTCTTGTGCACCTGGACCAGGTTCTGTCTCTCGCGTCGGCGCGGAACGAGGTGGCGCTGTGCTGACCACGATGTGTACCGTGGTGGACGGTCTTGTTGTCTCCGATTGAGGTGGATCTTGCGCATCTGAGGTACGTGCCCCTGTTGCCAGCACGGCATCCCCCCGTGCTGCCCCGCCGCGGTCGGCCATGCCGACGGTGGTGGTCGTGCACGCCTCTGCGCAGTCTTCCCGGCGCCCTCTGTGCCGTGTGAGTCCGCCCAGGCCCTGAACATCCGCTCTTCGGATGCGGTGCACTTCCGCCTGTCGTCGCGATGCCGAGCGCGTACCTCCCCCGCACACTCGTCACCACAGGTGACCGACCCATCCGGTAGGCGACCGCATGACCGCAACCCTGACCGCCAAGAACCTCGCCGCAGGCCACGGCGACCTCCCCCTCTTCACCGGCCTCGACCTGGTCGTGCCACCGGGCGAGGTGATCGGCCTCGTCGGCGCCAACGGGGCCGGGAAGTCCACCCTGCTCCGCCTCCTCGCCGGAGTCGACCGCCCCGAACAGGGCCGGGTCCACCTCGCCCCGGCCGGCGCGAGCGTCGGATACCTGCCCCAGGAGGCGGACCGGCGCCCGGGCGAGAGCGTCACGGCCTTCCTCGCCCGCCGCACCGGTGTCGCGGCGGCCCAGCTGGCCCTGGACACCGCCTCCCAGGCGCTGGCCGACGGCGCCGCCGGGGCCGAAGAGGCGTACGACACGAGCCTGCAGCGCTGGCTCGGCCTGGGCGGGGCAGACCTGGAGGAGCGCGCCGAGCACGTCACCGCCACACTCGGCCTGGGCGTCGGGCTGGAGCAGGCCATGACGTCGCTGTCCGGCGGGCAGGCCGCCCGCGCGCAGCTGGCCTCGCTGCTGCTGTCGCGCTTCGACGTCTTCCTGCTGGACGAGCCCACCAACGACCTCGACCTGGCCGGTCTGGAACAGCTGGAGCAGTTCGTCAACGGGCTGCGCGCGGGCGCGGCCGTGGTCAGCCACGACCGCGAGTTCCTCGCCCGCACCGTCACCCAGGTCCTCGAACTCGACCAGGCCCAGCAGCAGGTGCGCCACTTCGGCGGCGGCTACGCCGCCTACCTGCAGGAAGCCGAGCGCGCCCGCCACCAGGCCCGCGCGCAGTACGAGGAGTACGCCGACCGCAAGGCCGCCCTTCAGGAGCGGGCGGCCATCCACCGCTCCTGGGCGGACAAGGGCGTGCGCACCGCGCAGCGCCGTAGCCGGGACAACAACAAGTTCGCCCGCAGCACCCGGATGGAGAACAGCGAGAACCTGGCCGCCCGGGCCAAGCAAGCCGAACGGCTCATCGAGCGCCTGGAGAAAGTGGAGGAGCCGCGCAAGGAGTGGCAGCTGCGCATGCAGATCGCCGCCGCGCCCCGTTCCGGGACGGTCGTCGCCACGCTGCACGAGGCCACCGTCCAGCGCGGCGAGTTCACGCTGGGACCCCTGACCTTGCAGATCGACTGGGCCGACCGTGTCGCGATCACCGGTGCGAACGGCACCGGAAAGTCGACATTGCTGGGCGCCCTCCTGGGCCGTGTCCCGCTCGCCGCCGGCCGTCAGTCGCTCGGCTCAGGGGTGGTGATGGGCGAGATCGACCAGGCCCGGGCCCTGTTCCACGGAGCCGAATCCCTCCAGGACGCCTTCCGGACGGCTGTCCCGCAGACGGAGCCCGCAGAAGTCCGCACCCTGCTGGCGAAATTCGGCTTGGGCGCCGACCACGTCCTGCGCCCGGCGGACACCCTGTCCCCAGGCGAAAGGACACGGGCCGCACTCGCACTGTTGCAAGGCCGCGGGGTGAACCTGCTGGTGCTGGACGAGCCGACCAACCACCTCGACCTGCCGGCCATCGAACAACTCGAATCCGCCCTGGACTCCTACACCGGCACTCTGCTGCTGGTCTCCCACGACCGCCGACTGCTGGAAACGGTACGGATCACCCGACGCTTCCACCTGCACGACGGGACCCTCGCCGAAACCTCAGGGTGATCCGCACGCTGCACGCCTGTCCCGGCCTGCTCGGCGGCACTTCGGGTACCGCGACTACTCACGCCCGGGATCGTGCCCGTCGGCTGCTCGGCGCGTCCTCGCGGCCTGTTCCTCCCTCAGGCGGCCGACTCCACCCGTTCCTCGGGCGGCGGTAGCCGGCCGGCCGCCGAACATTGCGGACCATGACCGCATCCCGGGCGCCCGGCAGCAGGAACTCCAACCCCGCCTCGAGGCAGGCCGCCCCCGTCGCGGACGGCGCTGGTCGTCGGGGAGCCCCCGGCGAGCCCGAGTCGCCGGTGCCGGACGAGCGGCGCACGATGCCGGCGGCTGGGGTCAGAGGCGGGGGAGGGCCTCCGACGTGACCAGAGGGTGAATAAACATGCTTTCTGGTTTTTGGGCGGTTTCGCTGTTGTTTCGTGTTGGTGCTGGGCCGGGTGTGGTGGTGCGTGTTTGTCTTGCCGCGCTCTCAGTTTTGAGGGGTTCGTTCATCGAGTCACGGAGTTCTGGATGCGACGCCTGGGTGTCATTTCGGCTGCCGTTGCTTTTGCTTCGGCTGTGATGTTGTCGTCGCCTGCGGTGGCGGACATGGTGGTTCCGCTGGATCAGCCCGGTGCGGTGGTGTTCAACAACGGTTCCGGGAACGTTACGAACATCGGTGACGGGAACAGCGCGGCGGGCCGGGACAACCTCGTCGGAAGCGGACACGTGGCGGGTGCGGGACACCTGGTGGGCCTGACCGCAGTGAGCCACAACTGGGTCGTGCGGAACAACCTCAATGTGTCTCTGACCCTGGCGTCGGTATCCGGTGTCGCAGGCTCCCCCGCTGTCAATTCGGTGATCCCCGCAGGAGGTACCAGCGGCGCCTTCGCGCTCATCCCTGGAACTACCGGTGTCGCCGTGTACCGACAGACGGACAACCCGACGTTCCAAGTGACAGTGAACTTCGGAAACAACAACAGCGCGGCTTGCGTTGACAACAACTTCCCCCAGGGCATCGCCTGCTTCAGCACGTACGGCACGATCTCCATCCCCAACACCCTCAACGTCAACCCGGCGAGTTGACGCAAGAGGAGCGGACACCCCGACAGGCCGAATTCCTCGATCCTGAGGACCAAGCTCCGGTGGGGCCCGGCGGTTGATCTGAACGATGGGCGACGGGACCACCATCACCTGCACCGGACCGGGCACCCCGTACCCACCGGAGCCCGGGCAGCAGCCGCCCCTGACGTGTCCTGGCCTGCGGTCACGGAACTCACCGGTTCAGTAGTGGTGACTACGGATCAGCCCGCGGCAGCGCCGTCCGGGTCGCCGACCGCCCCTGCGTGAACGGGTGAGCGGTGACGGCTCCTGGGCGGCTCGTACCCCGGCAGCCCATGGCCGTCGTTCAAGCCGGTGCCGAAGCCGTTGCCATAGGGGTTTCCCCCGGTTGGGCGCCGCTAAGACTTCCCAGGTCCGCCAAGGATGCCCAGCGAGCCGCTGTTGCCGCCGCCGAGGACACCTCCGAGCATGCCGTTGCTGCCCCGGCTGGGGTTGTCGGCAAGCCCAGGGCTCGTAACGGGTGGTGACCAGTACGGCCCAAGATCGTTCACTGGTGTATGAACAACACCAAGCGCGTACTTGTCGCCCTCGCTCTTTCGGGAGCCGTCCTGACCATGTCGGGAGCTGCCCAAGCCGGGGCCGCGACGGCCGGCAGCACCAGCAGGGCCGTTCCGGCTGACGGGATCAATTTCGGCCACATCCTCCACGGTCTGGGCCTCGGCGTCGGCGGCCAGCTTCTCGGCGACGCCAGGGGCCAGAACCACGCCAAGGGTCATTTCCTTCCCGCCGGCCACTCCGCGGTGGTGCCGGCCGCCATCGTCGGCGGTCTCCGGTAGCAGCCACGGCAAGCTCCCCTGACAGGACAGCTCTCACCGTCGGCTGGGCCCGACCTCCAGACCTGGCCGGATCGGGTCCGAAACACAGGTGCGCAGCGGTGACGAGCGGCTCCCTTCACCACCCCGCGTAGGGTCCTGTGGCGGTTCGCGGCGAGGTTCGGGCCGGGCGTGTGAACGTTCGTGCCGCTACTCGAAGCCGTTCCGTCGGTGCGGGGTAGACGCGGCCGGCCCCGGCGTCGCCCGGACGTCGTGCTCGGTGACCGCGGGTACGACCACGACAAGTCAGCCGTCGCGTGTGGGAGCTTGGGGTGCAACCGGGGGTCGTCTGCCACGGGACCGAGCACGGTTCCGGGCTCTGTACCCGCAGCTGGGTCGTGGAGCGCGCATTTCGCACATCTGCACTGGTTCCGCCGCCTGCGGATCCGGCGGGAGATCCGCGACGACATCGATGAAGCCTTCCTCCAGCTCGCCTGCTGCATCGTCTGCTGGCGGCGCCTGACGAAGCTCGTGCCTCAGTCCCCGCGGTCCGAGCTGAAGCCGCGGTCCTGAATCACCGGAAACGTCTTCTCCGCAGCGGCAAGCCATGCATCGATCTCGTCGTGGCCGGACCGGATGGCACAGATCAGCTCCATGAGGGCATCCAGCTTCTGCCTGCCGACGTTCAGGCGCAGCTCCTCAAGCGAAACTTCCTGGTACGGCATGCTCAGCTGCCACCAGAAGCGCATCAGGTAGCGACACTCCTGCGGCTCCCGGTCATCCGCGAGGCGACTGTGAACCACTGCTTGGACGCACTGCCGCTGCCCATCATCGCGAAAGCCATCCCGCAGGTCAGTCAAAGTCACGGTCGGACAGTACCAACCGCGCTCACCAACAGGCGCCATGAGGTCATCCCATTAGGAATTCTAATCAAGTTGCAATCGTCTTGTCGTAGGTGCTGACGGACCTTGATTCCTGCGATATGACGGCGGGGTGCGATGCGCGCAGGGGGCGGGTTCACTGTCCAGGAGGAACGGCTTCGGGGCGGGTACGGCGGGAGGCCGCCGAGCGGTTCGAGCGGGGTGACGGCAACAGGGTGATCGCGGCGGACCTTCGGATCACCGTGCGTCGGTGGAGCGGTGGCGCCACACCTGGCGCCAGGGAGGTTCGGCTGCCTGGAGCCGAAGGGCCTGCAGCCGTTGCCCCGGCTCAGCGAACAACAGTTCGCCCTGTTGGAGCGGGAGTTGGGAAGTGGCTGGTCGTGCCAGCAGCCGTTTCGTCGGGCGATCGAGCGCGACGACGGGGCGGTCGAGATGTGGAAGAAGCAGGTGTGGCCGCAGGTAAAAGCCTAGTGGCGGCGCGCGGAGCCTGGCTGATGTTCGAGGACGAGGCCGGGGTCTCGATGACGTCGGCGCGGGCCCGCACCGGGGGACGCCCGTGGCCGAACACCCATCGTTCGGGGCGCGTGGCCGCTCCCGTCGGCGGGTCTCGGTCGCCGCCCTGACCTGCTACAAACCCGGCGAGCGGTCCCGGCTGATCTACGGGCCCAGGCTGGACGACGGCCAGGGCAGGAGCAAGGACCGCAAGAACTTCGCCTGGACCTACTACCGCGACTTGATCATCGCGGCACACAACCAGCTCGGCGGACCGATCATCCCGATCTGGGACAACCTGAATACCCACCTGGCCGCCGGCATGAAGAAGTTCATCGCCGCGCAGGACTGGCTCACCGTCTAGCAGTTGCCCTCGTACGTGCCCGATCTCAATCCAGTCGAGGGCATCTGGTCGCTACTGCGACGCGGATTCCTGGCCAACGTTGCCTTCGCCGACCCGGACCACCTCGTGTAGACGGTCAGACGCGGCTTACGGAAGATCCAGTACCGGCCGCAGCCCATCGGCGGCTGCCAGGACGCGACGGGCTGACCACTTCGTTGCCGTGATCGAGTTCGACACTGGCAGGTCGTGGCCGCATCAGCGGCCGCGTGGTCCGCGAGCGACGATCGGAGGAGCGTCGCCCTCTGGCAGGACGACCAGGAACCGCCAGAGTTCGTGGTCAACGTTCGCCAATCCGATGGTCGCCGCTGACGCGAAAGCCTCGGCAGCGGGCCCGACACCCTCGGTCAGCTCGTCGATCCTCGCGTAGAACTGTGCCAGATCTGCGGAGCGGCCGTTGATCCACGAGCGAACCGTCGCCCCCGTACGAAGGGCGGCGAGTAGCTCATCGCGCATCGTGCCCGGAGCCGAATCCAGGACTCGGCCGTGAAGGCGCTCCTGGGCACATGGCTGGGTCGGGGCCGCGTCGGCCTGCTGACGGCACCGTCGACACGACTGCAGCGCGTCGGGAACGAAAAGGTAGAGAGTGGTACGCCGTGCCGATATGCCACACAGCGTCCCGCGCGCGCCTACCGCGTGCTCGACACCAGGGGCCCCGTTCACCTCGCAAGCACCGAAGCGAGCCGGCTCCCGTGCTGCTGCGAACGACCAGCCATCATTTGGGACCTCGATCACGCGGACGAGCATGCCACAGCCGCTCCTCCATCCCGTCCTGCCGCCGACATCACGAGTTCAACCTGAGTAACGGCGTCTCATTTAGGGTGTCCGGTGAACTGTGCGGTCAGCGGGGGCTCACCGTACGTTCCGGGCATGAGTGAACGCTTCGGCTACGCGAGATGCAGTCTGGACAAGGAGGATCTCACCGCCCAGCGCGAGATCCTCCTCAGCCTGGACGTCCCGGAGGACCGGATCCACGTGGACCACGGATTGACCGGAACCGAACGCGCCGGCCCGGCCTGGCCCAGGCCTTGGCGGCGGTGCGTGCCGGCGACACCCTTGTCGTCCCCGAGCTCGACCGCCGCGCACGCTCGGTGCCCGACGCCCGCGACATCGGAGACTCCCTTACCGCCCGCAACGTCAAGCTCTCGCTCGCCGGCCCGCGACCAGTGATCACGGGCCGGTCGAAGCCGCCTACCTGCAGGCCGTCGCCGCCTTCGCCGAGGACACCGGCGTCGATCAGCTGGCCATCCGCGAGCCGCAA
The DNA here is from genome assembly GCF_040611935.1 of Streptomyces sp. NPDC006512. NCBI lineage: Bacteria > Bacillati > Actinomycetota > Actinomycetes > Kitasatosporales > Streptomycetaceae > Streptomyces > Streptomyces sp. NPDC006512. The sequence goes on from NZ_JBEXPG010000027.1 coordinate 27,175, forward strand.
CTCGCAGGCTTCGTCCACTTCGGCCTGGAACCACCGATCGACGGCCACGGCCTGGCCGGCCCCTTCCCCGCCGACCACGCCGGGTTCCACGACGGCGCGCTGGTGCCGATCGACGTCGGCCTGGAACTCGTCCGGGCCATGCTCCGCGAGGCCGGTGCCTGGTGCCGCCTGGAGGCGGCAGGAGCGTTCACGGTGCACGTCGGCCGGGACCAATACCTCTACCTCGGTACCGCACCAGGGGCCGGGCTCCTCGCTGTTACCTCGCGCGCGGAAGCCGTCGCGTGCGGGTCAGCGCAGTGCGGTAACGGCGTTCATGACCAGCGCGCGGGCGTCCGCCCCGTAGACCGCCATGCGGCGCAGCTGCTCGAACGCTTTCAGGTAGAGCCCCACTTCCGAGGGCTGGGTGATGTTCACCTCGGCGGAGAGCAACTCCACGGAGACGAACTTGTCGTCGTAGACGTGGAAGGTCTCCAGAGGCCACACCGTGCGCGGCTCGACAGAGCGGGGGATCACCCCCAGGGACACCGCCGGCAGGGCGCCGGCCGTGAGCAGGTACCCGAGCTGGGCGGCCATCGCGTCCGCGTTGCCCATGCGGTAGTAGAGGGTGGATTCCTCGACCACGAGGACGGCGCGGCGGCCCGGGTCGTGGATGATCCGGGACCGGTCAACGCGCGCCTGCGCAGCCTCCTCGCCCGCCTCCGGGCAACCCCGGAACCGGGCGATCGTGTCCAACAGGCCACCCGCGTACCCGTGCGTCTGGAGCAGACCGGGCACGAGTGTGGACGAGTAGATCCGGAACAGCCGCGTCTCCGCGAAGATCTTCGGCCACGAGTTCTGGAGCTTGCTCAGCTCCTGCACCTGGTGACGCCACTCGCTGTACATCGACTCGGCGTTCATGGACCGCACGACGAGATCCGGCGCCTCATCAGGGCGGCCGCAGGCCCGGCACCAGTGCCGTATGTCCCGGGCCGAAGGAGCCGTACGGGCGTTCTCGATCCGCGACGTCTTCGAGTGGTGCCAGCCACAGAGCGTCGCCAGCTCGGCGACGGTCAGCCCCGCGCCCCTGCGGAGCTCGCGCAGCCGGGCCGCCACGGCGACGCGGGCGGCCTGCGCAGAGGACGAGAAGGATGCGGGCATGGGTGAGACCGTCCGTCAGATCTTGTACTCGGCGTGCGGGATGGCGCGGGTCCATACCGACTCGAAGGCTTCGGTGCACAGCTTCGCCGAGACCGGATCGTTGGTGATCTCCTCGCCGAGCGACGACCCGTCGCCCGCGAAGTGGTTCCAGTGGACCCACTTCCCATCGAAGAGCCAGAAGTCGTTCCCCGGCAGCGCGATGTCCGAGGCCCGGCGGCGTGCGAGCCACCGGACCTGTTCGCCGGCCGCGACGTTCGTGAACGTCCCGTCGTACAGGAAGCGGGTGTACTCGCTGACCGGCTCGGAAACGATCCGGGCCCGTCGGATGTCCACGCCGCGGGCGACTTCGCCGGCGACCATGTCGAGCCACGGGCGCCACCATGAGGCCCGGTTGGCCGGATCATGGCGGTAGCCTGCCCGCCACTCTGCGAACGGTCCGGCCTCGTAGTCGACGGCGTACGAGTCGCGCATCTCCAGGTGGTAGGCCGTGGTGCAGCCGGCCATCAGTTCATCGAACGTGGGACTCCAGGACATCGCACTCCTCCCTGACGATGTGCAGCATGCGGGCCGGGATGCGGATCACCGCTTCTCCTTCGGGGATTCCGACCGCGTGGCCCGGTACCTCGGTGGCCGCGCACTCGGCCTCCAGCTCCGGGCCGGGCTTCCAGCCCTGGAGCACGAGCTCCCCTTGCTCGATGTCGGCCCAGACGGTCGGGCTCTGCTTGTCGCCGGTGTTGGGGTCGATCCCTACGAACAGTAGTGGCGTGCCAGCCTCCCGATGTCGGCCTGTGCACTTCTGTGCACCAGCGTTGGGGCAATGAGCAGGCCGGTCAAGGCTCCGATGTGGCCAACTCCCGACGCCGAATGGCTAGATGCACAGATCTGCACATGGCTGGTTGGGCGACCGCCGGTTCCGTCACGCTCGGTGCACCACCACCAGCTGACGACGGTAGGGAGACCCGCCATGGAAGTCCGCGAGACCGGCACCAGCATGAACATGGGGTTCGATCACGAGGACCATCCGCTTCTGCACGAGCAGGTCCGCGACGCGGCGACCGGGGCTCAGGGCGAGCTGATGGCTGTCGTCCGGGAGCCCGTGGGCTTCGTGGCAGGCAGGCAGACGTGGGCTCGCACGGCGTACATCCGGGGCTCGGACGGCCGGGAGGTCACTGCGGCCCCGCAGACGCTGGAACCGCTGTGATCGCGGGCCGCATCTGCGCGCGCTGTCAGCGCGCGCTCGGCTCCGACTTCGAGACGATCACAGGTCACTCGATGTCCGGGGCCCGACCGGATCAGCACCAGCACCGCCGCGGTGACCCGAAGTGCCGGCCGCTCACCGAAGCCGAGCGCGAGCGCGGCTACTGACGCCCGGCCGCCGGTGCTCCGCCGTATCCCGGCGGCCGGGTCCCCCACCACCTTCCACACCGTCACCCCCTCGACCCGGCCGTGGTGGGCGGCGTAGTGCCCGCGCCTGGATGGGAGGAGCGGACGGCCGCCGCGATCGAGCGGGCCGGCTTCGTTGTCGACGGGGAGCTGTGGACGTGATCACTACCGTGTTCTGTGAGACGGCGACGGACGTCACGACCTGCGAGGCCTGCTGGCGGAAGCCGGTGGACACCGCCCGGGCGGGACCTGCTGTGCATCCCGTGTGCCGAGGCCGGATACCTCCCGCCGGTGGTTCTGTTCCCGCCGCTGGGCCTCTACGGGCTGACGGCGCCTCGTCTGGCTTTGTAGTCGGGTTTCGAGAACGTCTGTTGTCCGGCTGCAGGAACACTCGCCTCATCCGGAAAGTGATGTCGTCGCATTCCGGGAACCTCGGTGCTTGTTTCGGGACCGTGGTTGTGCTCACGTGCGCAACGCAACGGCCTCGGCAGGACCCGCTCGATCCACAGCCCCGCCCGGGATCGGCCGGACAAGTCCTGGCTAGTCGTCCACGGCCCCCGGAGCCAGGGCCGGGGCCGGGAACGCGAAGCGGGCCTCGGCGCCTGACCACCAGACGCCGATGGCGAAGACGGCGGTGGCCTCCAGCAGGGCGGCGCGATCGAGCCCGCCGCAGGGCAGTGGCGTGCAGTCCATGGAGGTGATGATCTCTGTCACCCGTGTGGCGGCGCCCGGCTGGTCGGTGCAGAACGGGACCGCCAGTGGGGACCCTTCGAAGGCTGGCCGGTCCAGGGTCCAGATGCTCTCGTGGCACACCCCGAACGCTTTCACCACATGGGCGTCGGGGGCGGCGTCCGCGATGAGGCGGGCGACGGAGGTGGTGCCGCCCGTGGTCAGGGCCGGTCCGTCTCCGCCCGGCGCCATGGGAACGGTGCAGTCGATCACCGTCCGACCGGCCAGCAGGGGGGCCAGTTCCTTGGCCAACTGCGGGGCGGCGTCTGCTGGCACGGCGAGGAGTGCCACGTCCCCGTGAGCCGCGGCCTCGGCGAGGCTGCCGTGCCCGGAGGCGCCGGTGATCAGGGCGGTGCGGGAGGCCGCTTCGGTGTCCCGTCCGCCCACGCGAACGTCATGGCCGGCCCGTACCCAGGCCGCGCCGAGGGCCGTGGCCATGGCCCCTGTACCGAGAATGCCGATGCGCATGTGCGTGCTCCTGTCGTCCGTGTCGCGAGATGTGCGAGGTGTGACGGAAAGGACGCTAAGCGCGCCGATGCACACCACATGGTGTGCATCGGGCCGGGCAGGATGATCGCATGAGCGACACGGCGGCAGAGGCAGACGAGCAAGACCTGGGCGAGGACCTGGGCGGCGCCGAGTATGCCGCGGACTGCCAGGCGAGAGTGGCCTTCGAGGTCCTGTCGAACCGCTGGGACAGCGTGATCGTGTACATCCTCGGCGAGAGCGGGCCCATGAGGCCCCGCGCGCTGGTCACCCGCATCGGCGGGATCAGCCCCAAGGTCCTCAACGACGCCCTGCGCCGCCTCGAGTACAACGGCCTGGTCGCACGCCAGGCGTACGCCGAGGCCCCACCACGCGTCGACTACTCCCTCACCGAAGCGGGCCTCGCGCTGCTGGGCCCGATCCGTGCGATGGGCGCGTGGGCGGGACGCTACACCGAAGCCGTCCTGGCGGCCCAGGCCCGCTTCACCCCCCGGGAAGATCGCCTGGACAGGAGCTAGTAGTGCTTTGTTAGGTGGTGTCGTAGGGCTGTCATGGGACGGTTTGCTGGCAGGTGGGGCAGGTGCCGGTCCAGGTGGCGATGAGGTGTTGGAGGAGGTCCAGGGCCTGGTAGAGGGTCAGGCCCTGGCAGGGGCTTTTGGGCTCCTCCGCTGTTCGGTGAGGAACAGGTGGGCGGCGGTGACGAGGGTGACGTGGCGGTGCCAGCCGGTGAACGAGCGGCCTTCGAAGTGGTCCAGGCCCAGAGCGGTTTTCAGCTCGCGGTAGTCGTGCTCGATCCGCCAGCGGGCTTTCGCCAGGCGGACGAGGTCCTTGGCGGGATGTCGGCGGGCAGGTTCGAGATCCAGTACTTCACCGGTTCGCTCTCGCCCTCAGGCCACTGGGCGATCAGCCAGGAGGGCGGGATCGTGCCGTCGGCGGCCGGCTTGGGACGACGGCCGGCGAGCCGAACCCTGAGCAGTACGAAGTGCGAGCTCATGGCCGCTTTCGAGCCCTTGCGCCAGGTCACGGTCCGGCCGCTGCCGCGGCCTGCGGCCAGCACATGCCCGCGCAAGGAGACGGGGCGGGTGCGGTAGCGGGGCAGCGGCCGGGGGCCGAGGCCGCCGTAGTCGGGTCGGTGCGGCACCGCGTCTTCGCGGTGGGCGGTCATCTCACCCTTCACCTGCAGGACGTAGGCCAGGCCCCGCTCGTCCAGGCCGTGACGGAAGTCGGCGTTCGCGCCGTAGCCGGTGTCCGCGACCAGGACCGCGGGCCGCAGACCGGTGGCGGCGAGTTCATCGAGCATGTCCAGGGCGAGCTGCCACTTCGGACGGTGGTGCACGGTGTCGGGGATCCGGCAGGCCCGTCGGCGGGCTTCGGTGTCGGGCCCGTCCCAGGCGGCGGGCAGGAACAGGCGCCAGGACAGCGGGCACGAGGCGGTGTCCGAGGCGGCGTGGACGCTGACGCCGATCTGGCAGTTGCCGACCTTGCCCAGAGTGCCGGAGTACTGGCGGGCCACCCCGGGCGAGGGCTTGCCGTCCTTGGGGAAACCGGTGTCGTCCACGACCCACACCTCAGGGCGGACCACGGCCACCGCCCGCCACGCCAGCCGGGCCCGAACCTCCTCGACCGGCCAGGTCGAGGACGTCATGAACTGCTGCAGCCGCTGATGATCCACCCCCAGACGCCCGGCCATCGGCTGCATCGACTTGCGCCGGCCGTCCAGCAACAGCCCGCGCAGATACAACTGGCCCTTCTCCAGCCAGTCCCGCCGCACCAACGGTGCGAACACCTCGGAAGCGAACTCCTCCAGCCGAACCCGCACCGCCGCAAGCTCCCCAGCCCTCATACAGCCAGCGAACTACCGAACACCCGACGTGACAAGACCGGCTAACAAGGCACTACTAGCCAGGACGTTTCACTACCGGGCGGCCCGCAGCTTCCGCCGGACCCTGGCCCGCCGCTCCCGTTGCCGCCGCCCACCCCGACCCCTGGCCGTCCGCCCGTGTAGCGGCCGAACTCCCCGAGCAGCACGCAGCCCCCGACGTGAACCGCACGCGCCGGGGGCTCTCGTACACCTCGTTGCAGAGCCGGTTGGTTCAGTGCCCGCAGGATGGCTTCGACCACCCACCGCATGTCTCGCAGTAGTCCGCGCGGAAGATCCTCAACAGGGTCCTGATCAATGGCCGTTCGCTTCCTCGCGAACCACGTGGACCGTGCACACAACCCCTTCCGGGCCCCTTTCGACCCGATCGACGCGCAGGATCTGACCTGCGTACTTTCGCCGGAAGGGGGGTTCGGGATCGAGGCGGCGGCCCTTCGTCATGCTCCGGGGTGTGCTCGGCCGCTACGCCTTCCGTCCCTCCGGCCCGGCCGGCGGGGGCATGCGGCCCCTGCGCGACCCGACGGACCCCGCGGTCCCGGCGGACGACGAAGACACCGACGAGTGCGTCCCGTTTGCCCCTTGCTCAGCTGTGGTTCTGCGCGTGGAGAGCACGCGCCATGGGCGAGGACCCGTCGGTGACGAAGGAGCGGATCTGTGCCAGGTAGGCGTCGCGGTCGATCTGGCCGTCACCGTCCTCGTCCAGCGCGTCGAAGGCCGCACGGGCGTTGTCGGCGGGGTTGCCCAAGGCATGGCGCAGCCGGGTGAACTCCGCCCGGTCGAGGTGTCCGTCGCTGTCGGTGTCGGCCAGGTCGAACAGCGATCCCAGAGCCTGCCTGCACACCTCGTCGAAGGCCTCCCCGCCCGCCCACGCCTCGTACTCCGCGAAGGTCACCCGTCCGTCCCGGTTCGCGTCCATCGACGCGAACACCCGCTCGTGCGCGGTGCGCGCCAAGGACAGGAGCGGGTCGTCGCCCGCCCGGCCCAGGGCCGCTGCCGCGCGTTCGGGCCGGGCAAGGTACTCCGGGCGGGAGATGACCCCGTCGCCGTCGACATCCAGCATCGAGAAGATGTGCCGCTTGGCCGTGATGGTGTCCACCCGGACCCTCGTTCCTACGCGAAGCCGAAGAAGCAGCGGGCACCGCTCCCACCCCGGAAACGATCACCCTGGCGCCAGGTCACCACCGCTGCCGCGCCGGCCGATGGGCGCGAGTCCGGCGTCGCTTCCGGGCGGGTGGTCTGACGGCGTGGCGGCATGAGCAACAAGAAGCCCCAGGGCGACACGTACGCGGGAATCATCCAGGTGCCCCTGGATCGGGCGGCCGAGACCCGCGACCCAGTCCACGGAAGGCTCGCGCTCACGTACGCCGATGGTGTCCCGACCCTCACCGTCACCGGGGGAACGCTGAAGTGGACCGCGTCGTCGCGGGCCGGCTTCGGGCTGCTCGGGCGGCGCAGGTGGCGTCCGCGGCCTGCCCCGTCCGCAGGTACGCCGACACCTTCTCGTCCGGTCCGCGGCGTCCTGCGTCGGCCGGCCCTTGGACACCGCACGGCCCAAGGACTTGCCGATGGTGGCCTTCGCCGCGTCTGCCTCCTCCTGGCTGCGGGCGGCCAGCACCACGTCGTACCCGGCCTGGGCACAGGACGGCCGCTGCCGAGCAGGGAGCCGTCGGCCGGCGGCGAGGCGCGCATGCTCGTGTGGGTGGCCCCGGAACACCTTTGGACGGCTTGTGGTGTTGGCCGGGGCGTGAGCCCGGCCGGCCGGTCGGCGGTCCGGCTTGTGGTTGGCCGGGCCCAAGTCGAGGTGTTCGAAGGAGTGGCCATGTCGCGTGGTGTTGATCAGCAGGAGAGTTCCCGGGAGGCGTCTGCTGAGGTGTCTGCCGCACCGGCGCGGGCGGCGGTGGTTCCTGGGGCGATGTCCGCTACGGCCCCGGCACCCGCTGCGCAGGCGGTCCCGGGTACCGAGGTGTTCGGCAGGTCCGGTGAGCCGGTGTACTGGACGGCGCCGGTGGGGGCGAAGCGCGTCACGTTTTCCCTGTGGGGTGGCGGAGGCGGGGGTGCGGGGGGCTGCGGGGGTGGTGGAGGCGGCGGCGGCCACAACGGCAGCTCTACCGGTGCCGGCGGCGGGGGAGGCGGTGGTGGTGCCGGTGGGGCGGGAGGCAGCAGCGGCGGTTTCACGACGTGCGTGTTCGACCTCTCCGGATCCAAGCGGCCGGTCAGGTTCAAGATCACCGTCGGTGGTGGCGGTGCTGGAGGCAGCGGTGCGTCGGGCGGCTCGGGTGGGGTGAAGGGGGCGCGGGGCAACACGTTCACGGTCACCTCCGGCCGGCCCGGCAGTGCCGGACAGTGCGACAGCGACAGCGACAGCGGCGGCGGCGAGGGCGGCATGAGCTCGGTCACCGGCGGCGCCTGGTCGGCCTGCGCCGCAGGCGGCCGGCCCGGTTTCGTCGCACAGGTCGGCGCCGGCCAGGCCGGTCAGGGAGGCGGGCACGCCGGTCTCTTCGAGGACTCCGAGCCCGGCAGCGGCGGGAGCGGCGGGCACCCCAGCGAGGGCGGCACGGCGGGGGAGGGCCTCTCCGAGGTCCTGCGCGCGGTCGCCGGCACCGACCGGATCACGGCCCGCAATCCGGGACAGCGCGGTGTGGCCGGCGGGCCGGGCGGGAGCGGCACGAGTGCGAAGGCCTGGCACGGGGCTCCCGGCGGGGACGGTGGACGCGGCGGGCGCGCCGATGACGTCCACGGCACGCAGCTCGGCACCGGCGGCGAACCCGGCGCCGAAGGCCGGCCCGGTACCAGCGGCCGTCCCGGCGCCGTGATCGTGTCCTGGGCCTGACCCGGCCGGCCGCCGCTGGCGTGGGCGGCCGGAGCGGAGGCTGCGCCGGTGATGAACCGGCAGCCGGCACCACGTTCCCTGACGGCGGCGCCCTCCACCCCGGCCGCGCCCGCCACCCGGTCCGGGTGCTCCCCTGCGGCCTCTGAGTCCCGGGCCGTGCACGCCTCCCGCCACGTAGGCGTGGGCAGGCGCCGCCGTTCCCGGTGGTGCGGGTGAGCGGCCCGCCAGGCGGCTACCGGGCCCACGGCTTGACCGGGGGGAACGGCAGGGAAGCGGCGGGCACTCGGTCGCGCGCGGGTGTGGGGTGGGTGGTCAGGTGCGGGGGGTGGGGGGTGTTGCGGTGGTGACGGCGGTGGCGATGCCGGGGAGTTTGCTCTGGCGTCCGGTCCCGCCGGTCTGGGTGGTCTTGGTGATGACGGCGAGGTCGCGTGCGGTGATCACCAGGGTGCTGTCGGGGGAGAACATGATCGGGGCGTGGCTTTGGCCGCCGATGGCGTGGTACATGGAGGTGGTCTTCAGGGTGGCGGCGTCGAGGATGTCTCCGCCGGTGCCGAACAGCCGCTGCCCGTCGGGGTGCACGGCCATCGTGGAGATGCCGATCCAGTCCGTCTCGTGATGGGTGGCCTGCAGGGTGCGGGCATCAAGGCGGAACACGCCGTCGTGCCCGGTCGCGTACAGGTGCGCGCCGTCTGCGGACAGCCGCACCCACAGCACGCCTTGAGCTCGCTGCTGCTTTCGGCGCTGCCGGTGGCCAGGTCGAAGCGGACCACGCGTTCCCCGCAGGCGCAGTAGAGCAGTCGGCCGTCGGCGGAGAGCTGCGGGGAACGGTGCTCCTTGTCGCCGGCGATCAGGGTGCGGGTGACGATCCCGGTGGCCGTGTCGATGACGGCGACGCCCGCGCGGTGGCTGACGAACAGGGCCTTGCCGTCGGGGGTGAGTGTCATCGCGCTCGGTTCGCCCAACAGGCCGGGGATCGCGATCGTGCCGGTCTGGGTGAAGGTGGCGAGGTCGATGACCCGTACCGGGGCGGTGTGGTCCTCGGTCAGCGCGTACAGCACCTTCGCCCCCGCGGTCGCGGCAACGTCGGTTATCGGCCGCCGTGCGGGAACCTGGCCGAGAAGTGCGAGGTCCCCCAAGACCCCGAGGCGGACGGCCGTGGCGCCGTCACAGCCGGCCTGGCCCCTGCTTCCGGATCAGGGACCCGGCTGTTCAGGCCTGCAGGGGGTCTTGCTCGGTCAGCGTCCGGCGGGTCTCACGGTGCTGATGGCTGGAAGCGAGTGGGCGCGGTCGGGAGATATACGGGTCGGTCACAGCGCTGACGTGCCGTTTGACGGATTGCTGGAGACGGACCGGTCACGCCCGGCCTGCCGACCGGTCACGGGTCCGGTGGGCAAGCCCCACCGCACGAAGGGCTTGCCCAGCGTCCGGGCCGCAGGGGGTGGCTCCCGAGATCGTGGCGTCACCATGCCGGCCCGGAGGGTGGAGCAGATCAGGAGGGCGTGCGATCCCGCAGAAGCCGCCGGCACCCGGCTTTGAGACCCTGCTCGGCTCCGCCCGCGTTCGTGCACTGCACCTGGAGCTACGCGACGTCTATGCCGTCGGTGAGGAACGGGAGGTCTACAGCGCGTTCCTGAGGGACGGCAGCGTTCCCGCGGACGACTCGGCGTACTGGAGCGGGTGGCTGCCGCTGGTGGAGCGGACCGTCGCCCGCGGCCTGAAGGTGGCCCGGGTCCGGATCGTGTCCGAGCCGGTCACCGAGTACATCCGCTTCGAGCACGCCATCACCGACGCCGACGTCCGCGCCGGCGAGGAAGTCCGCTGGCTCGGCCGTCGCCACGCCTCCGCCCTTGCGCTGCCCGGCAACGACTTCTGGCCCATCGACGACCGGGTCGTGCCCGGTGGAACGTCTTCTCCGGCGAAGGCGAGGCACTCGAACCGGATCACACCGAGGATCCCGCCGTGGTCAAGCTGTGGCCCGGTGGTGGCCGACGCGGTTCTTGCCGCTGCCGATTCGGAGCAGGCCGGTGATGCCGTCGGGGGTGTCGGTGACGACGTCGCATTGCGCAGGCGCGACGGACGTGACAGTTCGACCGGACACGCTCGTGGGCACCTTCACGCCGTGATGAGCATCATGATCAAGGCGAACGTGAAGCCGAGGCCGAAGCACAAGCAGACCAGGGAGAGGAGGACGTACACGGCCGTCCGACGCCCTGAGCGGTGGGTGACCACCCTTGCCGGGTCCTGAGGGTCATAGGCGACTTGGATGGTCTCGGCACCGGTTCTTCCCAGAGCCATGCTCCGGCTGACGCCCGCCGTGTCCGTGTAGATGTACGTCCCCGACCCACGGAGCTCGCCGGGTGTCTCAGCCGCGTTCTCCGCCTCGACGGTGATGCCGCGCCGGGTCAGGTACCACCCCCTGCACGCCGACCACAGCCCCGCAGCACCGCCCGCGATTCCCACTGCTGAGAACAACCCGCCGAGCAGAGTGGCAACCGCCAGCATGAAACCGTCGATCCCGCCTACGCGGATTCCGAAGGCCAAGGCCACAGCGACGAGCACCAGGGCAACGGCAAGCGCTCCCCACCTGAAGGCGCGCCGCCTCCTCTCTGCCTGGGACTCGGTCAGAACGCGCGTGACGACCAGGCCGGAGCCGTCGACCACGACGTCCCCTTCGGCACGCTCGGGCAGAGCACGGTTCACGGCATCTGCGAAGGCCCTGGCGGCTGCCTCGCTCACACCGCCGACCCGGTGGACGGCCGGCGTCGCCCCCACCGCGGCGGTCAGCTCGACGGCGACGGACCGGCCCGCGGCGCGTACCCGTTCGATCGCCGCCAGCGGAATGCTCAGCTCCTCATGCGGGCGGCTCAGAAGCAGCGCCCCGCCGACGGAGCGGAGAACGGTCTTCTTGCTTCCCTGCAGAACAGGTATGGGAGATGTGATCGGCATGATCATGATCGTAGGGCGCAGCGCAGCCCGCGGCTTCGGTATCGCCGTGATCGGGATGGCCCGGGCACCGCCCCCGGTTGTCCGGAGGCTCACCTCGCCCCAGCGCCGGATCGACACGAGTACGAGGCGAAGCCGCGCGGACTTCGGTCCCGCACGGTTCCTAGGGTACGAGCACGATCTTGCCCTGGACCCGTCCGGTTTCGCTCAGCTCGTGGGCCTTCGCGGCCTCGGTGAGCGGGAGGGTCTCGGAGATCGTGGGCCGTATGCCGTGCGCGTCGACGAGCTCGGCGAAGGCGGTCAGTACGGCGGGGGTGGGTTCCAGGAAGAACTCCACGAACCGTACGCCGAGTTCGGCAGCGCGAGCCATGACCAGCGTGCGGTCCACGCCGACGCCGACAACGTCGACCAGGATGCCCCCCGGCTTGAGGGTGGGCAGGGACCGCGGGCCGTAGTCGTTGCTGACGGTGTCGAGCACGGCGTCGATGTCGCGCAGGGTCGAGAAGTCCCGGGCCGTGTAGTCGATTGCCTCGTCGACGCCGAGTCCGCGGAGGTATTCGTGCTTGGTGGCGCGGGCGGTGCCGATGACGTACGCGCCGCGGGCCTTGGCGATCTGTACCGCGAGGTGCCCGACGCCGCCGGCCGCGCCGTGGATCAACACCCGCTGTCCCGGCTGTACGTCGGAGAGGGTGATCAGGGCCTGGTAGGCGGTGAAGCCGGAGATCGGCAGGGCGGCGGAGCCGACGTGGTCGAGAGTGCGCGGCTTGGGCGCGATGCGGTCTTCGGTCACCACCACGTGGTCGGCATGACTGCCCTGCGGCGGGACGGTCCAGCCGTAGACCTCCTCGCCCATCGCGAAGCGGGTCACGCCCTCGCCGACGCCCTCCACCGTGCCGCTGAACTCGTGGCCCAGGACGAACGGCGGCGGGCCGAAGAAGTCCACCTTGCCGATGCGGACCTTCCAGTCCGCGGGGTTCATACCGGTGGCCCGTACGCCCACGAGCACCTCCCCAGGGCCGGGGGACGGAGTGGGTGTCTCGGCGAGCTCCAGGACGTCGGAGCCGCCGATGGTCTGCTGGGTGATCACGCGTGTCATCGTCATGCCGAGCATTCTGCGCCAGATGATCATGAGGGGGAAGCGGTTTCGCCGCCCGGCGGTGTTCTGGCGTTCCCGGCATCACGACCCGGTGAACCCGCAGGTCACCGCAGTACTGACGGCAGCCTAGACCCGCGCACTCCTGGCGTAGCGCCGTCGCGCCACGTAGCGGAGCAGGGCCCAGATCGCGGCGCCGTTGACGAGGGCGCCGACCAGGACCGCACCGTAGAAGCCGGCTTCGGACCACATGTCGAGCTTGCCGACGGAAGTGTCAGGTGCCACCCAGTCCGCAGGGAGCGGGTCCGACTCCGAGGGGTAGTCCGTGGGCAGCTTCGTGGGCGGCTGCGAGCCTTCGTAGAGGGGCCCCTCGACTGGGGCCGGCTCCTCCAGGGCGGCCGCGGCGGGTCCGAAGGTGCTCAGCAGGAAGAGGCTGACCGGCGCGGTGGCCAGGATCGGCCAGACTCCGAAGAACCCGACATCCCCGGTCCGGCTGACGACCGCGACGTAGACCAGCATCGCGACCACCAGCGCCAGGTATCCCCCGGGCACCCACATCTCGGGCTTCGACCAGCGCCGCACCATCACGTTCCCCGTCCTGTTCCGCTTCGTTCGTCCTGGTGCCAGTCTCGAAGCTGCCGGGGCGCGCCACCTGAGTACGCCTACTTATCCTGGTCGGCTCTGCGTACCTGGTCAGAGCCGTGCACGGCGATCACGCCTGATGCCCGGGCGGCGGCCACAGGGCCCATGAGGTCCATCAGCGCGGGTGGGTACACGTACATCAAGTCGTCGAGCCGGCGCTGCGCTTCCAGGGCGCCCCGGCCATGGTGTCGATCGCCCGGCCCCAGGTGGTGCCCGCCTGCGCCCTGGAGCCGGGCGCGGACGGGGCGGGATGCTGAGTCAGCCTTGTACCGGCTGCGGGCGGACGCGTCGTTTGTATTCGACGGTTTGTGCGGTCAGGACACAGGTGGCGAGGACCGCGAGGACGGCGCCGGTCCACATGGCGGCGGCTGAACCGCTGTCGCCGGCGCCGCTGATGGCGACGCCGCCGATGGCGCTGCCGGCCACGACGCCGAGGGTGATGACGGATGTGTGCACGGTGTTGACCAGGTTTCCGGCTCCGGCGACTGCGACGACCCGGACAACGAGTGCGGGGTTCATCGTGACGCCGACGAGGCCGACCAGGAGTACACCGGGCAGAGCGGCCCAGGGCAGGTGGGCGAAGAGGGCGAGGAGCACCAGCGAGCCGGCCAGGACGAGATGGCCGATGCGCAGCAGGGTGACCGCATGACGGTCCGCGTAGCGGCCCACCAGGTTGTTGCCGATGACGGTGCACAGGCCGTAGCCGAAGAGGATCGCGGTCGTCGCATGGGAGGAGAAGCCCGCGTCCTGCTCCAGCAGGGGGGTGAAGTAGGAGAACGCCCCGTAGGTCGCGCCGATGGTGAGCAGGCTGACGAGGTAGCGGCTCCACAGGCGGGGCGAGCGGAACTGCTGGAGCTCGTCGGCGGTGGCCTGCGCGGAGGCCGCGGGCAGGACGGGCAGGGTACGCAGGTCGAGCAGGCCGATGAGCAGGCCGGCGCCGCCGAGGGCGACGAAGCTCGTCTGCCAGTTCCAGGCGCTGGCGATGGCGTGGCTGATGGGCAGGCCGAGGACTGCACCGAGCATGAGCCCATTGAGGACGATGGTGATCGAGGACGCGATGCGGTCGGGGCTGGGGGCGAGCCTGGCGGCCATGGTCAGGGTGAGACCGAACACGGCGCCGCCGAGAGTTCCTGTCAGCAGTCGAAGCGCGGCGATCCACCAGTAACTGTGTACCAGGGGGACGGCGGCTTCCATCACCGCGTAGGCGGTGACGACGCCCAACAGCGCAGTCTTGGGCGGGACCTTGCGCAGGGCCCAGGCGATGAGCGGGCCGCCGATGGCCATGCCGAACGAGTAGATCGAGATGAAGGCGCCGATCGCGGCGGTCGAGGCACCGAGGCTACGGGCCATGTCGGGCAGCATGCCCATCGTCTGCAACTCGCTCATGGCTACCAGGAGCAGGGTGAGCATGAGCCAGTGGAGAGGTCGTTTGTTCACAGCAGGAACTCTTTCTGTATTTTGAAGTCCAAAATTTGGGCATGCCGAGACGAGGGCTTGCCGCCCACTTCGCTCAGACCAGCAGGGAGCGAAGCCCGCCGAGTGCGATCCGGCGCAGCATCGCGGGAGTGACTCCGGTCTGCGCGGTCACCCGGAGGCCGGCGATGAGAGTGTTGACCAGGACCGCGCCTTCACCGGCGTCAGGGCCGTCCGGAATGCTTCCGTCCATGCGGCCGGCCCGGATGGCGTCTTCGAGCAGGCCGAGTCGCTCACGCAGGTCGCGCTCGAGGATCCGTGCGATGCGCTCGTCGCGCGCCCGCAAGTCGGGATTCATCAGGGTGTGCACGCCCATGCAGCCGGCGGCATGGCCCTGGTCGCGAGCGACGCGCTCCTCGTCGACGATCGCATCGACGAGCTTCCGGAGCCGGTCGCCACCACTGAGGGAAGTGTCGGTCAGGATCCCCGCCTGAAGCTCTCGCATGGTGGTCGCATAGTGCTCCAGTGCCCGCACGAAGAGTTCATCCTTGGACGTGAACGCGTTGTACAGGCTGCTGCGCCGCACATCAGCGGCCTCACAGAGCTGCTCGGTCGACGTATCGGCGTAGCCGTGGACACGGAACTGAGCCGCCGCCGCTTCGAGCACCGTCGTCTCGTCAAAGGATCGTGGTCTGGCCATGCGTGGACGCTACCACGTTCTGTATCTTGAAATACATAATGCGTCGGCAGGGCCACCTGACGCCGATGGCTGCGCGCCGGTCCCCACACGCCGTTCCGATGTTCCCGCCGCAGCGGTGCCCACGAGGTGGAGCTCCCTACAGACGCGGGAGCCGGCACTTGCCAGGGCGGTGACGGGGATCGACCCGCTCGGCGACGTCGACGGCGTCGTCCTGGGCGTCGGCCAGGTGCGGCTCAGCCGGAACCCGGGCTGCCGAGCCCACGCTCTGAGGAATTCCGCTGAACCGTAGGCGACAGGCCACGGATCCGTCATCGTCGCGATGACGCCTGGAAGGCCGGTCACGATCGGGACTTGATCCTCAAGAAGTTCGGCATTGGCGACGCCACCGATCACGTCCATGACAGCAGCGGTCAGCAGGGCCGTGACGACGTGGTCGACCGGCCTGTTGCAGAACGCCATGACGTTGACGGCGTGGGTCGGGGTGAAGCCGATGAGGGGTTCCTGGTCGACTTCGTCGGCGTGCTCGGCCTCGAAGATGCCCTCATCGCCGACGCCGGGCCCCATGAGAGAGACCATGACAGGCCGGCGTCCGTCGATGCCCGCGGTTTCGGCAATGCCGAGACTTTCCGCGTGAATGTTCAGGTCGTACTCGCCGACCCGCTTCTCCTCGAAGTGAGACGAGGAACGGACAAGGAGTTCCCGGAGCCGCTGGACGGCTACGGGTGGGACCGGCTCCGCCAACTCAATCACCAACACCGGACCGCTCATGGCGAGAGCCTAGCCAGCCTAGGCTTCCATCCCTCAACCGGTTACTCAGCGTGCCCTCACCACACAACCTGAGCCAGAGCCAGAGCCAGAGCCAGAGCCAGAGCCAGAACCCGTTCCCGTGAACAAAGCCACACCCTCCACCTGTGAAGCGCCGCCCGACCGGGTGCCCAGGGCCGCACGGACCGCGACGCCTCCGGGCGCCGTCAAGTTCGGATGCAATCCGCCGCATGCCTTGACGGACGAGACCTGACGCCGTGCCATGGGAGGACACGCCGCGACGGGGGATGACACGATGGTGGACGAGGGACACGACGGCGCCGGTGGCGAGCCCGAGAGCCACAATGAGGTTCCGCGGGGCGGAACACCGAAACCCCCGAATGGAAAAGACAATTCGTTTGCCCACGTAGCGTGGATTGTCCTGGCGATCCTCGTCTTAGGGATGATCTTGAGCTCGTTCGGCGATTGCACCGGCAACTGCGTCAGCGACTTCGTGCGGTGATGAGCTCTCCGCCGCGGCACGTGCGCCCGTCGTTGGTGCCGAAACAGCTGACCGGTCAAGCTCGCCTGGCAATCGGTCAAGATCACCTGTTAAAGGATCCAAGCATCCCGGGACACTTCCATGCATTCGAAGGGGAGACCAGGCATGGCGTCCATCCCGAACGACGTGGCAAGGGGACGGGCTCGCCGGGTGAGGGAGTTCCGCCCTTCCCGAACACGCCACCGCTTGCTCCGCCCCCGCCCGGTGTGATCACTGGCTAGGCGCAGCGGACCCTGCTACCTCGACTCCCGCATAGGCCGGCGGCCACTCGAGGTCCGCACAGCGCACCGCTCCCGGCACGGGTCGGAACCTGGGGCCACAGCGGACGCGTCGTGCCTTGGCCCCACCGTCCGGTGTGTCAGCGCCTCCACCTGGACAGTGGGCGTAGCCGGCCCGGCTCCCGCCTCGGATACCGTGTTCCTCTACGGGGTGCCATAAGGGATGTGACGCCCCCCACCGGAGGTAGTCAGCGTATGAGTTCAAAGCGCAGCAAGAATCCAGCCCTGCCCGTACTTGACGACGCATTCCGACTCACGTCGGTCAAGGAGGCCGAAGAGTCCACCCGGGACTTGGCGGCGCGGCTGGCCACCACCGAGCTGCGCCGCGCTTCCCACCCGGGCCGGGTCACCTGGGAGCCCACCGATCAGGCCGAGCCCGTACCGGTCCCGCCGACTGTGGTCGACGGTGACGGGGACCTGTGGCTGCGGGACAGGGGCACTGGCACCTGGACCATGCCCGAGTTCAACCCGAAGGAGTTCCCTGCCCGCTGTGGCGAGGTTCTGACGTGGAACCAGCTGGCCTGCGAATTCGGCCCGCTGACCGCACTGGCCGACGACCGCCGCATCGGCGGCGGCCGGCGCTGACCGCGCCCCTGAATCGCCCGTTACGGCCAGTTGGGAGCTCCAGCTCACCGCCGACCTCGACGATGGCGGCGAGCAGGTGAGGGTAGTGGTGGCGTGCGACGGCTTAGAGCAGCGTGGTGCGGGCCTGGGCGCCACCCGATGTCCTCGGCGGGGCTGGCGCCGGTGGACCAGCCGGTTAGCGGTCGGCCCTTAGACGTCATTTTCTAGTGGCTGAGATGCGGAGCGGACAGTTTCAGGGAAGCCCAGCTCGTCCAGCAGCGCGTCGAACAGCTCCTCCACGAAGGTCTCCTGCGCGCGCAGCAGTTCCTTGATCCGAGGCTGCTGCGCCGCAGCGTGGACTCCAGCCGCTGACGCCCACGCGAGAGCGCTGTCGATACTTGAGGATTGGTTGACCTCGGTCAGAGGTGCGAAACGCGTCGAGATGGAGGCTGGAGTTTGCGCGTGTGAGGCAACATCCAGACGACGTCTGGCGCCGGATCGGTTGAGGCCCCGCCGTGCTGCACGACGCCCCGACAGTAGGCACACCGTCGATCTGTGCGCGAGCTCGTGCGGCGGTACGAGACCTGAAAAGCTGCATTGCATGGCCATAGCAAAAAAGGGAACGCGGGTTGTTGTCGTCGACGGGGAGCGCTATCGCTGGGTGGTCGCGCCCGACGACGAGTCCGGCGTGGCGATCGTCGTCCTGCATGAGGAAGTTGATGGACAGCGCATGGTGACGTGGGTTGAGCACGGCGTGGTGGTCGCACCGGGGTTGGTTGCCGGAGCCATCCGGGACGCGTTGCTTCACCACGGTTGGACACCTCGGCTACGTGGCAGGCAGCTCACGTTGCGGTGTCTGGGCAGGAATCCGGCCCCTGCGAATCTGAGGCTGATCGCCTGGCCGCCCGCGGCGTGAGCGAGCGGCTCGTCGACGGTCGAGCTCGGTCAGGCAGCGGCAGGCGCGGGCCGCTCGACCAGCTGACCACGTTGAAAGCGGGCTCCGGCGCGGCCCAGGGTGACGAGGTGGGCGCCGTTGACCGAGCGCCGGCGGGCTTGGGCGGATTCGACGAGTTTGAACACCATGGCGAGGGCGGCGGCGCGGGATCCGGCGCCCTTGGTGACCTTGGTCCGCAGCCGGACGGTGGCGAAGGGCCGAATCAATGGGGTTCATGATCCGCAGGTCGTGCTGTGGGGCCAGGTGGATGAATCCAGAAATCAGCTGTGGCGGTTCGAAAAAGTCTAGCCCTGGCTCGGTGCGGCAGGTTGCCGGCAACGGAACCGCCGCCTGAAGTTAAACGGAAGCTTACGCGATCCGCGATCCGCGATCCGCGATCCGCGACCCCCGACCCCCGACCCCCGACCCCCGAGGGTGGGGCCGGCGCGGAGGACGTTCCCTCCGCGCCGGCCTGCCCGGGAGCGAGGGCGGCGGGTGGTTCAACTACGGCGCCACAGGGCGGGGACGTTCGGAGGCTCCCAGCCGGGAACGGAGGTGTGGGCCTGGATGCAGGTGTGCGCCGCCCCTCCGTAGGTGACCCGGTCGCCGGTCCGGTATGCGGTCCCCGGCGCCCAGGTGCCCCCGGGCGGGGTGCTCGGGCCGGGAGGCGTGACGGTGGGGGACGGTGACGGCGTCTGTGGTATGTCCAGGACGAAGTCGAAGGTGCCCTCCCTCGCCGAGCCGTTCTGACGCACGTTCATGAGCAGCCGGACGTCGAAGATCGAGTCCGTGCTGTTGCGCGGCTCCCCGGGGAAGTACAGCTGGGTGGTCAGCACAGGTCGGCCCGGGGCCTGCACCTTGACGTGGAGGTGCCGGGTGCGTCCCGGGTAGAGCCCCGGCACGATGGTCGCCAGCCGGAACGCCCCCTGGGCATCGGTGAACTGGTGGCCCCGGAACGCGAATCCGGTGTTGTCGTACGCGCCGTTCACGTCCGCCTGCCAGAAGTCGAGCAGGGCCCCTGCAACGGGCAGGCAGGCCCGACCGAAGACGTATCCGCTGACCGTGAGCCGCGTGCCCGGGGTGGACGCGGTCACCAGGGAGGTGCGCAGCGGGGAGTTCGGCTTGAAGTAGGGGCCTTCCGTCTGGGGCACGGTGGGGTGGTCGCCGTCGTCGCAGGCCGGGGTCAGTCCGGGCGCGGCGCCGGCCCCGCGCTGCTCACGGGCCAGGGCCGCTCCACCGCCGATGAGCAGCGGTGTGCCGGTGGCGAGGGCGGCGGCCTTGAGGAAGTTCTTGCGGCTCAGCCGGCTCGGCCGGCCGGTGGGGGCGGGGGCGCCGTTCGGCAGTGCGGACCGTGACGGGTTGGTGGTGTGCTCTCCGGGGCTGGGCACGGGTCGGACTCCTTCTCACTTGTGGGGCGGGGAAGGTGGAGTGATCCGGGCCCCCGGGCCGTGGTGGGGCGCGGCCAGGAGACGAGGGCGCGCACCGCTCGCCCGGACCCCTCGGCGTCAACCTACGGTTCGCTTCGCGGCGGCCGCGATGGACGGGACCCGGGGATCATGGTGAATTCCTCCGCCTTGCGGGCTGCTCCCCGGGCCGATCGCCGCCCGGTAGTCCCCCGGAGTCAGACCGGTTTCGCGCCGGAAGAAGCGGCAGAAGTACGCCGGGTCGGCGAAGCCCGTGTCCCGTGCCACCTGCCGGATCGTGAGGTCGGTACGGGCAAGCAGCCGTTTGGCCTCCAATGTCTGCCGGCGGCGGATCAGCCGCCCGGGGGTCTGGCCGGTCGCCTCCTTCACCAGCGCGTGCAGGTGCCCGGCGGACACGCCCAGCTCCTTCGCGCAGGAGGCCACGGAGGAGTCCGTACCGCCCGGGGAGGCGATCAGGCGGGTGAACGCGGCGGCCAGCTCGGCGGCACGTCCCGGTGCCGCGCTTTCCCGCCCCGGACCCGGCTCGCGGTTGCGCAGGGCCCGGACGATCAGGATGTGCAGGTAGGCGCGCAGTACCCCGGCGTATCCCGTGCGCAGGTTCCGGTACTCGTGTTCCATCTCCGCCAGCAGATCCGGGATCCCGTCCTGGCGGTCCCTCAGGCGCAGCCATGGCCGGTCGGCCAGCAGGTCCAGGGCGGCGGCGTCGTCGGGGTGGGAGAGGAGAAAGTCCTCGTTGAAGAGCATCACCCGACCGGTGAGTCCCTCGATGTCCTCCCAGTGGTGGACCTGGCCGGGTGTGATCACGCAGAGGTGCGGCGGGTCCAGGGGCCGGTGGGCGAGGTCGAGCACGTGCGCACCGCGACCGCCGGTGACGTGGACGATCTCGTAGAACGCGTGCCGGTGCGGGAAGTTCGCGCGGGAGAGCGGCCCGATGGAGTCGAAGGATCCTATGGCGAAGGGCAGGAGGTGCGGGAACGGGACCTCCAGCCGGTGCAGCGGCAGCTTGCCGGTCCGGTGCGTGCTCACGAGGTGATCCGTAACGGGTTCATCGGAACAGTCTGCGACCGGCTCGCCCGCTGGTCCAGACCAAAGGTTGCCGTCCGGGTAGGCCGCGGGCCGAGACGCGCGAGGACGTGCTGGCCGAGACGCAGGTGGGTCTCCTGGTCAACTCCCGCCAGTGGCTCCTGTTGCCGCTGCGGTGTTCCGGAAGGGCGCCAGCCCGCGTGCAAGCCGGGTTCGAAGGCGGGCTGGGTGTCAGACGGGGCGGAGGGTGGGGTAAGGGGTGAGGGCGAGGTAGTGGCCTGCGGCTGCGTGGGCTGGGGTGGTGGGCAGGGGGAGCATGTGGCTGGTTCCGTGACCGCCGAGTCCCCGGCCGGTCCGGCCGGCCAGGGGGTTGCGGAGCTTGGTGTAGAGGTGATCGGGGGAGAGGGCTCGGGCGTCGTGGAGGTCTTCGGTGCCGGTGATGATGTTGAGGAACGATTCGTGCAGCCGCAGGGGACGTTGGTCGCGGTGGCTGAGTTGCTGGGCTTGCCGGAAGTAGGCGTCTCGGCCGTCGTGGATGCGGTAGAACGCGCCGACGAGGATGAGCAGGCGTTCGTAGGCGTTGCGGTAGGCCGTCTGGTAAAAGGCCCGCGCGGCCCCGTCTTCGACTTCGCCGCGCAGGACGGCGGTGATCGCGGCAGCGGAGAGCAGCCCGCTGTACATGGCCAGGTGCACGCCGGTGGACAGCAGCGGGTCCAGGAAGCAGGCGGCGTCGCCGGCGAGGTACCAGCCCGGCCCGCAGAACGCTTCGGCGGTGTAGGAGTAGTCGCTTTCGGTCTTCAGCTCGGAGTCCTGGCGCGCCCCGTGGAGGATCCGCCCCAGCAGGGGGCACCGGCCGAGTGCTTCCTCGTAGACGGCGTCGATGGAACCACGGGCGTCGCGGGCCTGCTGGAAGGAGCGTTTGTCGGTGACCAGGCCGACGCTGAGGGTCCCGTCGTGGAGCGGAATGGCCCACAGCCAGCCGTGGTCAGGCAGCGAGAACACGCCGATCGAGCCGTCGGGGGCCTGCGGCAGCGCGGTGGCGTCGCGCCAGTAGCTCCACACGGCGATGTTGCGGAAGACGTCGTGGATCCGGCGGATCCCCAGCTGTCGGGCGCCCAGCACTCCGGCCCGGCCTGTGGCGTCGACCAGGTGCGTGAAGCCGATGCTTCCGTCGCGGCCGTTCTCGTCCAGCCACGTTGCAGACACCGCCCGCCCCCCTTCCAAAGCGATGCGGCGTACGCGGGTTGCCTCCCGTACGTCCGCACCGAGACGGCGGGCGTGGTCAAGCAGCAGCTGGTCGAATTCGGAGCGGATGACCTGGAAGCTGTACTGGGCCTCTCTGCCAGGGTCGTCGAAGCCGAGCGCCCACTCCTGGCCGCCCCACCCGTAGAAGGCCCCGATCTTGCGGACGAATCCGTGCTGCTCGACCGTCTCGCGGACGCCCAGGATGTCCAGCACCGGCAGCAGGAGGGCAGCAACGACTCCCCGATGTGATATCGCGGGAAGCGTTCGCGTTCCAGCAGCACCACGTCGAACCCCTGCCGTGCCAGCAGCCCCGCGGCCGTCGCCCCCGCCGGTCCGCCGCCCGCTACCATCACCTGCCTGTCCTCACGCACGCACATCCCCCGTCCACTCGAGGTAACGGCTGATTTCGCCTTCTGCCTCACGCTCGCTGCCCGTGCCAGCATGGCCACCATGACGAGTACAGGGCACACGCCGGCCGTCACACAATCACCCGCCCCCGGCCATGGCCGAACCCCGCCCCCTGCCGCACGGCTGACCCCCTTCCCCCCGCTCACCGTCGGCGCCGAAGAAGAGTTCCTCCTGGTCGACCCGCTCACCCGAGAGCTGCGCCCCCACGCCGAGAAGGTCGTGGCCGAAGCCGCCCGTGACCTCGGTGACCGCGTCGGCCCCGAGCTCACCCGCTACCAGGTCGAGACGCGTACCGACCCCCACACCCGCCTCGCCGACTTCGCCGACCAGATCCGCGCCACCCGCCGCTCGCTCGCCCAGGCCGCCGCCCGCCAGAACCTGCGCATCATCTCCACCGGTACCCCCGTCCTCTCCCCGGCCGGCCCCGCACCCCTGACCGACGGCCCTCGCTACGCCGCCAGCGCCGCCATGTTCCGGGCCCTGGACGACGAGCAGATCGCCTGCGCCTGCCACATCCATATCGGGGTACCCGACCTCGCCACGGCCCTGAAGATCAGCAATCACCTGCGCCCCTGGATTCACGTCCTGATCGCCCTGTCGGCCAACTCGCCGTACTGGCAAGGCCGGGACACCGGCTATGCCAGCTGGCGCACCACCACCTGGGGACGCTGGCCCGTCGCCGGCCCCCCGCCGTACTTCGAATCCCCCTCACACTTCGAGGACCTCATCGCGGACTTCCTCACCAGCGGCACGGTCCTGGACCGCGGCGGCCTGTACTGGGACATCCGCCCCTCCCACCATCAGCCCACCCTCGAGTTCCGTGCAGCTGACGCCGCCGCCACTCCCGAGGACACCGCGCTGCTCGCCGGCATCGTCAGAGCGATGACCGCGACCGCCATGACCGCCATCGACGCGGGCGAACAGGCCCCGCAACCCGCCCCGGAGCTCCTGAGGGCCGCCAGCTGGCGAGCAGCCCGCGACGGCATCACCGGCCACGGCCTCGACCCCCTCACCGGCCACCTGAAACCAGCCACCACGCACATCGACCAGCTCCTGGCCCACTTGCAACCCGCACTCCACCACTACGGCGACACCCACCTCGTCCACACGCTCTGGTCCCGGCTGCGTGCGCAAGGCAGCCGCCCGGAGGCGCAACGCGCGGCCCATCGCCACCGCGCCCGGCTCACCGACGTCGTCGACCATCTGATCGCCACCACAGCCCCGCAGCCCTGGCCAGATGCGGATCTGTGCTGAAGAAGCGAAGCCCTCTGCCGGGCGCGTCGCGCGGCCCGCATCTTCATGGGCAGCCACCAAACACGTACCGACCTCGGCCGCAAATTCGGCGTCGTCGACGTCGTCTCCACCCGCAACCAGGAAGGCACGAGCTGGAAACTCGTCTACCAGTCGCTCGACCTGACGATGCCGGCCGGGCGCCGCCGGTCGTACGGGTGGGCGCCGCCGTGGCCGCACTCGGCTCGCTCCTCGCCCTGATCCTCGGGGTCTCGCGCACCACCCTGGCGATGGCCCGCGACCACCACCCCCCCGCACGCCCTGGCCGCCGTCCATCCGAGGTTCCAGGTACCGCACCGCGCCGAACTCGCGTCGCCAATACTTCCGAGATCCCCGCATCAGCCCTCCGAACCACCCAGAACTATTCGGCCGCGGGCACTCCTCTGGCTCACAGCTTGTCACCCATGAGCCAGTCCGAGGGAAGCAAAGGAGGGTCATCCAAGAGGTACTGGCGGGGACACCCCCCGCCTCCTGCGGCGCCTCGCCCTCGCCCGCGAGCACCTTGACCGCAAAAGTGTGCGGCCAAGTCATGGTTGCGTCGTTAGGGTCAACCGGTCCGCGCTCCGGGAGCCGGCAAGGACGAGGCTGCTCACCCTTAGGGCAAGCGTCCAGGCGCGTCCATTGGTGCAGAAACGTCACCTGCTGGAAGCGATCGCCGGATACTCCTGGTCCGGACCCCTTCCCCTGGAGCGATCCTCATGCGCGCGATGTCTCTCATCACCCTGGCATCCGCCGTACTGTTCGTCGCTGGGCTTCCCTCTGCGGCGGCGGCATCGGCACCCGAGCCTGACGCCACCCGGGCCACGGCGGAGTCGGTGGACGTGTTCCAGACCGGAGGAGACGCTGTCCACTACTCCAGCACCCCGCCGCCTGCGATCTCCGCGCACGGCTGGTGGCTCGACAAGGACAGCGGCGGAGCCAAAGCCAAGGTCACGGTGGAGCTCCAGATCCTGACCGGCGGCCGCTGGCACACCGTGGCCTCGGGCTCCAAGATCGTCAAACAGGGCGGCGGAAGTTCCCGCAGGGCCAACGCCCGGAAGGCGTGCGTGGGTACCAAGGCCACGACGTGGCGCAGCCGAGTCGACGTGGACATCATCGGAGTCGCCGACTCGCCCAACAAGCTCGAGACTCCTGGCAAGACCTTCAACTGCGGTGTTTGAGGGAGGAGAGCGATGACCGAGGAAAGCCCCGTGCTGACGACCGAGATCTATGGTGTGCTCACCCAGCACCCGTGGATTGGACAAGTCAGCGCCGACCACGACCTTGACGAAGACCTGTTCAGTCTGGCCGTGAAGCGAGCCGGGGCGTACGGGTGGAGCACCACCCTCCTTGGTGCGCAGAACACGCTGGAAGGGCAGCGCTGGGAGCACGCCGATGCAGGGGGCGACTGGTCTCAGGACGGGCAGGAACGGCAGGTGGCCTGGCTCACGGTCTACCCCGCCGCGAGCCTGAGCGGCCAGCACCTGCCGGTCCTGCCCATGGTCCGGACCCTCACCGACGCCCTGCACCGCGTGGGACGGCTGCGCTTCACCCAACTCCACGTCCACGCACCCCTCGCCCTGGCCCGGGACGCGGGATTCGATCTACGGGCGGCCGCCGACTGGTTCGCGCTCTCCTCACCGGACGCACGCACGAACATCATGCTCACCGTCCGTACCGACCCGACGCCGAACCCGGAGCAGTTGTCCGCCGCCGTCGCCCGCAGCGGACACGGCCTGCTGCGCCTCCACCCGAGCCCCGGCGACGGCCCGGGGGCCAGCATGGCGGGGGACATGCCCGAGTGGACGCCGGACGCCGCCGCCTGGGCCACCGCGACCGTCCTCGAAGTCCTGCGCGCGAGCGACGTCCGGGCACCGGCCCGGATCACCATTCGCGCCGTGTGAGGAGCCACGCCTCGCCGGCCCGGTGTCTCGCCTCATCTTGCGGGGGCGCTGCCCACCGTCGGGATGCATCTGAACTGGAAGATCCGCAGGTGGGCGGTGAAGAACAAGGTCGAGTTGTGCTTCACACCCACCTACGCGTCCTGAGCCAACCCCATCGAGGCCCACTTCGGGCCGTTGCGGACACAACAACGCCCGCACCCCGACGTCTTGGCCGCCCAGCGACGCGAACGCGCCCGCATCCGCAGCGAACGAGGCGTCCGCTGGGGTGGCAGACCGCAGCCTGACATCACCGCCCCGACCACCGGAACTGCTCGTCCTCCGGTTCCTCCCGTCGCTCCAGCACCCCTGCGGCGACCAGCTGAAGAAGCACCTCATGAAGAGCGTTCCCCAACGGTTTGTCGGTCCAGAACACGCCTTTGACCTGCGTGAACGTCACAGACTCGTCAAAGATCCCCAGCGAACGGCCCACCACGAAGGCAGCACCGTCCCAATCAGTCCAGCCAGCCATGCCCCCGGAAAGATCCACAAGCCGATCCTGCCAGCACACGCTCCAACTCGGTGAACCGTCCCGGTCACAGCACTAGACGGCGAGCGCGGGTCCGGTCGAGCTGTTGTGGGACAGCGGCCTGTCCGCCCGCCAGGTGTTGGCGGTGCTGTCGATGGTGGTGTGGAAGAGCCGTTGGTCGTTGCCCACGCCCCACGCCCCACGCCCCACGCCCCACGCCCCACGCCCCACGCCCCACGCCCCACGCCCCACGCCCCACGGCCCACGCCCCACGGCCCACGCCCCACGTCCAGGCCTGTGTCGACGCCTGGCTCGCCCACGCCCTGGCCGCTCACCGCGGCACTACCGCGACCCGGCCGGCCGCGAGGCCGCCGCCGGTCTTCTGATCCCGCCGGTCCTCGCACACGCCGCCCTGCTCGGCGAACTCCTCCGCCTTGTCCCCGGCGCCGACGCCGACCCGGTGGATTTCGCGGACCGGCTCGTCGCCACCGAGCTGGCTGGTATGGGGCATAGGCCGTTCAGGGGGCGTGCGTCGGGGCATGGAGGGCGCATTCCACATAGAAGATCAATTCGAGTGCGCCCCTCCGGGGTAACGCGCGGCTTTACAAGATCGCCCGGTTGTTAGCTTTCTGGTCATGACTCAGTTGCTGGAGTCCGGCCAGGAGCCGGACTACTTCGTGCTGCCCTCCGCGCGTGAGGCGAGCGAATCGTTTC
Source organism: Streptomyces sp. NPDC006512 (assembly GCF_040611935.1). Lineage (NCBI taxonomy): Bacteria > Bacillati > Actinomycetota > Actinomycetes > Kitasatosporales > Streptomycetaceae > Streptomyces > Streptomyces sp. NPDC006512. Next base: position 53,984 of record NZ_JBEXPG010000027.1, read on the forward strand.
GTCCCCTGGTGCTTGACCCGGCGATGTCTGCCGACGCCGCTGTCCTGGCCGGGCTGCGGGAATCGACCGGCGTGCGTGAGGTCCATGACCGTATCGAAGAGCAGGTCGAGGAACTTCTGTGCTGCCGGGCGCCCCATGATCCCTTCGGTTCCCGTTCTCGCTCCCGCGCGATGGCCGAGGCCATGAACGGCCGGCCCGAGGCCTACGGCAGGTGGGTCTGGTACCCGTGGTCCGGGCGCCTGGTGCATGTGCTGCCGGAGGCGGAGTTCCGGCTGGTACGTACCGATCGCAACCGCGACAAGATCACCCGTGAGCAGCAGCAGGTCCTGCTGCGGCGCCGGGTTGGCGTCATCGGGCTGTCGGTCGGCAGCAGCGCGGCGCTGGCCTGCGCCATGGAGGGGGTCGGCGGGGCCTTCCGGCTGGCGGACTTCGACCAGCTCGGCCTGTCGAACCTGAACCGGTTGCGGGCGGGCGTCCACGAGCTCGGGGTGGAGAAGAGCGTGCTGTGCGCGCGCCGCATGTACGAGCTCGACCCCTACCTGGACATCGAGGTCTTCCGGGGCGGTATCACCGAGGACACCATCGGAGACTTCTTCTTCAGCGGTTCTGCGGGCGGTGACGGCCTGGACCTGTTGGTCGAGGAGTGCGACACCCCGTGGGTCAAGGTCGCTGCCCGCGAGCATGCCCGCCGTCGGCGGGTACCCGTCCTGATGGACACCAACGACCGGGGCCTGCTCGACATCGAGCGCTTCGACCTCGAACCGGACCGTCCGCTCTTCCACGGCCGCGCCGGCGACGTGCGCGCCGACGACGTACGCAGCCTCGACGGAGACGAGGCCATCCGCTTCCTGCTCACCATCGTCGACCAGGAGCGTCTGAGCCCTGCCATGACTGATGCCCTCACCCGCGTGGGACGTTCCCTCTCCAGCTGGCCCCAGCTGGCCAGCGGGGTGATGCTCGGTGCGGCACTGATCACCGACACCGCCCGCCGCATCCTGCTCGGCGAACCCCTGCCGTCAGGCCGGCACTCCATCGACCTTCACACCCTCGTGGCCGCCGGCACAGCCCGGCAAGCAAAACCTGAAGCCGACCGGTGAACCGTGTCCCCGAACTGCGCGGCGAGCACCTGTGGCTGCGGGAGCTGCGCGCCGACGACCACGAGCCCTTCACACGGATCCACACCCACCGTGTGCTCACCCGCTACCTCGGCATCGACCGCATGGACGCCGGCCAGGCCCATGACACATTCGCCCGGGCCCTGGCACAACCCCACATCCATCCCCGCCGCAAGTACACCCTGGCCATCCGCACCCCCGACGACGACGCCTTCGTCGGCACCATGGGGCTGCTCGTCGAGGACTACGGAAACAACGCAATGCTCACCAGCCTGGTCCTGCTGCCGGGCGCACCGGTGAGCGGCCACGGGCACGAGGCGGGACGCTTGCTGATGGCCTACGGCTTCGGGCACCTGGGCCTGCACCGCATCTGGGCCGGCCACCGCAGCGACCACCACCACATGGCCCGGATCATGCACGCCGCCGGACTCTGCCCCGAGGCCACCCTTCGCCAGCTCTTCCGCACCCAAGGCTGCTGGCACGACGTCACCACCTACGCCGCCGTCGCACCCGAGTGGAAGCGCCAGGCCACTGCCCGAGAACTTGCCATCCTCGACGGTGTGGACTCCCTATCTCCCGGGCCCGGGCGGTAGCGGGGCGCCGGAGCCGGAAACGGACGGGGAATTGCCCCGACGTTCACGACCGCGCGGGAGGCGGGGACAGGACCAGGTTCTGCTTGTCCAGGCCCTGGCAGGCGAGGTATCCGGCGTGCCGGCGCACATGCGCACATCCAGGCGCCCCCACTGGTTCTCTTTGAGGGGGAGGATGGTGTCCTCGTCGTGATGAGGCCTTCTGGCTGGGGTCGCGTCGGGTGAATTCGACGTACCTCGCCGCCCGGCAGAAGGACGGCGTATTCGACCATCCCAACGGCCTGCTGCGCCGATTGGTCCGGGAGGCCGCAGGCCGGGATGCCGAGCCGAGCGCGTGCCTGCTGGACGCACAAAGCGTCAAGACCTCCGCCAACGTACCGGCTGGCGGCCAGGGCATCGACGCGGGCAAGAAGATCGCCGTACGCAAGCGCCACATCGGCGTCGACACCCCTCGGGCTCCTCCTCGCGGTCTGGGTCACCGCGGCCAGAGCGGCACCGTAGACGCCCCCCGCCCCGGAGTGGGCGGCATCGTCCAGACGTGCATGGGCGACCAGACGGCCGTTGGTCTGTGGGTACGCGTCGGGTGACCGGGACGGGTCGGGCTGGTGGGCGGGTCGCTCCTTCAGGCCGATCCGGCTGCATTTGCGCATTGATCCGCTCTGGCTGAGCAGAAGACACGGAGCGAGCCGCCTACCGCCTTGGAGGGCATAGACGATGGCAGACGACACGCGGACGGGACATGTCTCACCGGACGGTATTTCCGCGGGTGAGCAGATCATTGCCGCGCTGGACAGGCTTCCTCCACCCATGGTGGGGGCCCTGAAGCAGTTGATGGTCTCGTTCGGTTTTCCGGCGTCGGGCACCGTCAACGAGATGCCTCCCGGGGTTGCCCCTGCGCTGACCGCGGTCGCGGACGCGTTCTGCAGGAGCATCCCAGGCGGGCAGGGGACGGGCTCGCCAGGTGAGGGAGTTCCGCCCTTCCCGAACACGCCACCGCTTCCTCCGCCCCCGCCTGGTGTGATCACTGGCTAGGCGCAGCGGGCCCTGCTACCTCGAATCCCGCATGGGCCGGCGGGCACTCGTACGGCGCGGAGTGGACGGCGACGAAGCTGCGGTGGGGCCTGGCCGTCGATGAGCTGGAGCGCGCCCGGCTGCCGGACATCGCGGCGGGCTGCGGCGACACGAAGGTGGAGTTCACCCCCGCCTCGTAGACAGCCGGCTGGCTGAAGGCCGTCACCCTGCTGGGGTGGCGGCCCTTCGTCGTCAGCGTGTTCTTCTGACTAATCTCCAAGGCGTACCGCAACCGGCAGGGGAAGGAGGGCAAGGGGCACAAGCAAGCTGTCATCACCCTCGCCCGCCGCCGCGTGAACGTCCTCTGGGCCATGATCCGCGACCACACGCTCTTCCAGGTCACCACGACGTAGAACGCTTGCCCGGGAGCTCCGACCGAGAGCTTGTCCGTAACGAACTAGTCCTTCAGGTCGCCCTTCTCGTCAAAGGAGATGGTGCCGATTGAGGTCTTGAAGGTGCCGCTGTGGAGCTCCTTGGCGACCTTGTCGGTGTCCTCCGACTTGGCCGCCTTGATGCCTTCGGCGATCAGCTCGACTGCGGCGTAGGCAGGGAAGACCAGGAGCCCGTTGGGGTCCTTGCCGTCGGCCTTGATCGCGTCGACGATCGCCTTGTTCTGAGGGTCCTTGGCGAAGGAGTTGCCGGCAGCCGGATCCTGCGTGCTGTCGACGGCGACCGTGCGGAAGATGAGCCGGTAGCCGCGGGCGGTGATCTCGGGGTCGGTGGCACCAGGCGTGATCATGATGACGCCCTCGTCCTCGTAAATGTCCGAGGCCGGCTGGGTGGTGACCGACGCCATGTGACCGATGACGAACTTCACGCCGTCATTGACGATCTTGTTGGCCACGGCGACGGCCTGCCGGGCGTCTCCACCGTCGTCATATTCCTTGGCCTCCACCATCTTGCCGTCGATGCCGCCCCTGGCGTTGATGTCCTTGATGGCCTGCTTGACGCCGGTGAACTGCATGTCGCCGTACTGGGTCTCCGTGCCGGTCTCGGGGCCGGCGATTGCGATCTTGATCGTGTCAGCCACTGCGTCTCCCACTGGAATAGATGGTCGGCAACGAGCCCGCAACCGGGCGTCAGGCAAGGGCAACCACGCACCCTCGCAAGGCGGTCATTGCACCCGGTCGCAGTCCATCGCCATGATCAACCGACCGCTCGACACCATGCCGGGAACCGAGAGCATTCACTCGAACGAGCAAGCGCGAGGATGGTCGGAAGTGAGATGAAGGCAGCCTGGCCAAGTCCGGGCAGACCATCTGCCGACGCCGAATCGCTCCACTCAAGTCACAGGGGCGGCTCGACGCCGCGATTGGGAAGTTGCCACCTGATGCCGCGTATTGCATCGGATGTGAACGGGTGCTGCGCTCGGGCCGCCAGTAGATCGGCCGGGGCGCAGCAAAGGCCGGGAGCGGCCCGTTCAAGCCCTTGCTTCTGGGGCGTGGCCCAGGGTGCCACACGGAAAGGCACCGCAATGTGCCTGATCACGGGCATGGATGGCGGCCAGGAGCAGCGGACTGTGCAGGAGGAGGTGTCCCTCGCCTGCACCGGCCCGGGCGGGCTCTCCTGCCCGTCCTGCGGCTCGCGCGAGGTGGAGTTGGAGGTTCGTCAGCGGGCGGTCTGCACGGTCTGCCGGTGGGGTGGCATGGAGTTCGAGTTGACCGGCTATGACAACGGCTGGTCCTGCTGACCGGGCGCGCGATACCGGTGCGGGTACGGAAGGGCGGCGGGCAAAGTGCCGCCCTTCCGTAAGACCAATGATCGCTGATGGACAGCCCTGCGGCCTGGTCCGCCCCTGAAGTGCCCTGCGGGCACGGGCGGACAGAACCTGCCCTGCGGGCAGGGCGCTGCGCGCCGGGGCCCGCCCCTGCGGGGCGAAGGAACAACCCCTCTGTGCTCCCGCCGGGGGGCAGGGTGTGGTCGGCCCGCGCCGGTCGCCGGTACGGCGGTCCCGCTCCCCGGGCGCGCGGAAGCGGGACCCCGGGGCCGTCCCCGCCATCCTGTCCCGCCGGCCGGCTGCGCACGGTCGGCCGCGCTGTCCCCCTGCGCCCGGACCAAGCCCGCCAGGTCGCCGACCGCCTCACGCCCGCCGGCCCGGGACACCCATGGGGGGCGCCCGCTTCGCGGCCGCGTGGGGGTCAGGTGACCTGCTGGACGTCGTCCTGGTCCGTCCGGACACGGTCGCAGAGATCAGCGCCGGCCCCTCCCCTCCTGCCCGCCAACGGTCGTAAGGGCCTCACCCACCGCTTGTCGGAGGGTTCTGCGCACCCCCAACTATCGCAACTATGATAGTTGCGGGGTAGGGTGTGGGGTATGGAGCCGAAGACGTACACGACGATCGACCTCCGCAAGCAGATGGGCGAGATCCTCGACCGCACCCGGATCGCGGGGGAGCCTGCCGCCATCACCCGTAAGGGCAAGACACTGGCCTACCTCGTGCCCGCCGAGTGGTTCGAGCAGTACATGGCACGGCAGCCGTCCGTCGGTGCGGACCAGGACGCGGCCTGAAGCCGACCGCAGGCCGACCGCAGCAGACCAGGAGTCCCGTCTCATGACAGCGCAGCCCATCCATTACGACGGCCCAGGCGGGGACCGGCCCCGCCCGGTGCCCCCGATGCCCGAGCGCACCCCTCAAGCGTTGCGTCTGGCCATCCAGGACCACGCACCGCATCTGCTGCCGGATTTCGAGGCGCACTGGCGTCGCGCGATCGGCGACGCCTTCAACCTCACCCCGGTGCCGGCGTTCATGCGCCTGTGGTGGACCCAGTACGCCATCGCCCGAGACCCAGGCCTGGAAGCCCACTTGCGCGACCTCGAGGCCCGCGCCGCGGAGTCCGAGAACCCCGAAGAGTCCGCGCACCTCCTGGCCGAGTACAGCCGGCTGCGCCGCCAGGCAGCGGCCGTGGAGCCCGGCCGGTGACCGATGAGCTCCCCCGCCCGCCCTGGCAGATGGACTGGACGGCCGAGGCGCTCCAGGAATTCGAGAACATGCCGGACGACGGCAAACAGCTGGTGCTGTCGGCTCGCGCCGAGCTGATCACCGCCGTGGATCCCTACTACCGCGGTATCGACGCCGATGCGTCGCTGCCCCACTGGATCACCGTCCGCCCCCTGGCCTCGACCAGCCCGGGAGGCTCCCACATCGCCGACCTCGCCGGCGGCCGCGGCTGGATTGTCTTCACCTTCATCCGCCGCCACGCCGACCCCCAGATCACGGTCACCGACGCCTTCTGGGCCTGACACCACGCCGCTGCCGGTGGCCGGATCCTTCGGCCGGTGGTCCCTGTTGGTCGGGCGGCGGGGTTCTGCTACTGCTGGGGCCGGTGGTGTGGTGGGTGGGTGAGGCTCGGCCAGATCCAGGGGAATGAGGGCCCGGTGGCCAGAGCGCTTTGGTGGCAGTAGCACGGGCCGCCCAACCACCCCGCGGCCGGCGTAGGGACGTGCGGCCTTGTGGTCCGGGCTACCTGCCCCGCTGAACCCGCGAGCGCCTGCCAAGCCTCACCCTGCTACGGACGGCGGGCCGGGGTGCGGCCTCCGCCGCTGCCCTGATGGCCACGGCCGCACCCCGCAGCAGTCTCTACCCCGACGCTCCGCTCACGTGTGCGTTCATGTGTGTTCAAGCACGTCAGGCCCCCTGGGTGCTCCAGTGAAGCCGGGTATGGCGACCGCCAGCTGGCGTTGCTCAGTGGAGGGTCCTGCGCTTGGTGGTGTCCGTCCGACCGCTTCCCGCGGAGGGATGCGGCCCGTTGATCGGGGTGTTCACCATTCCAGCGCGGTGATCTGCACGATGTACACGCGTTCGCGGCGGACGACGACCTGGTAGGTGATCATCCCGCCGGGGAGCGTGTCTCCCTTGGGGTTGAGCCCTTGGTGGTCGCCGGCATGGAGGTAGGTCACCTCACACGCGCGTACCAGCTCGTCCGCCTTCTTCTCCACTTCCCGCAAGAAGCGGCGGGTGCGCTCCTGGCCGCCGCTTCGGCGCTGAAGGCGTATTCCCAATTCCAGGTCAACCACGCACCGCCTGCTGGGCTTCGTCGAGTACGGCGCTGATCTCGGCGAGGGCCCTGTTCACGGCTTCTTCGTCATCGTGCCCGTGCTTGTCGTACGTGGCCAGGACGTCCTGCGCGTGCTGGTAGCGCGAGCGCAGGTCCAGACGCCGGGCGATCTCGATGTTCTGGGCCCAGACCAGCAGCCAGGCCTGGATCGGAGCGAGCGACTTGTGGTCGATGGCCTGGGCGAAGGCCTCGTCCATTGTGCGCTGCATCTCTTCCAGCCGGGACGGATCAACCCGTCCTCTAGCGCTTGCCTCCCGGATCCACTACGCGACCGCCTGAGCGTTTCCGCCCTGAGGTCTGCCGATTCCCGGGCCGGGTGCCGCCGGGCGGCCGTCGCCCTCGGCTGCCTTGGCCCTGGTCGCCGGCGCCGAGTGGCGACCTCGGCGTCGGTCAGGGGGCTTGGGCGTGGGGTTCTCGGGGGAACGGCCCCGCTGCGCTTCCTCGGACTCCCCGAGCACAGGTGAGGGATCGCGGATTTCGGGTGAGAGGTGTGCAGGGGCCGTGCGCTGACTGACATGGGAGTGGTGTCCGGGGTTGTGGCGCTGATATGAGGTGGTGTCTTGTCTGGTTGGGCCCTGCCATGAAAGCGGTGCTTCGCATTCTGTATCCCGGCTGCCACGATGCTTGGGGCCGGTTTGCCCTGTTTCCAAGAGGGGGAGGTTTTTGCCGTTCCGAGTGATCGACTCGGACGTACGGGAAGGTTGTGGGAATGCCGCAGCAGGGTGTCGTGAAGTGGTTCAACGGCGAAAAGGGGTTCGGGTTCATCGCTGTCGATGGCGGGGGGCCGGATGTGTTCGTGCACTACTCGTCGATCCAGGGTGCCGGCTTCAAGGAGTTGCAGGAGAACCAGCGGGTGGAGTTCGAGGTGACCCAGGGCACCAGGGGTCCTCAGGCCGATCAGGTGCGGGTTCTCTGACTCTTCGTAGGGGCCCGCGGCACGCGGGCCCCAGGCCGACTCGCACGCTGTCGAGGCTGACACCGATCGTGATGAGCGGCACGGGATTTTCACCCGCTGGTGACGATGGCCTGCACCGGCGGGTGGGCCCTACTGAGTTGCCGCCAACTTGAAGTGCCAGGTCAAAGGGCTGGTGTGATCGGTCCTCCGGGTAGTCGTGCTGGTCGGGCGTGAGTCGATGGAGAAGATCATTCGTCAGCACGGTTGAGTCGAAGAGAAACACGATGCGAGGGACGTCGGCGGATGTGCGAGCCTTCCTTTCCCAGATGCCGACCGAGAAGACTCTGATGACCCGCGATGAGGCCCTCAAGCAGCTCAGCCACATCGCGCGCGAGCGGGCATTTGGTAGGCACGTCGGGTCCGACCGGCTTATCCGGGCAGGGCTTGACGCACTCATGGCCCAGGTCGAGAGCCCCTCCCTCGCAAGGTTGGCCGGCCTCCTCCGCAGCGAGGAACCCGAAGCCCCAGCGCTCTTCGACCAGGTGCTGGAGGAGCTGGAACTGCTCTTCATCCCGCCCGCTGATCCTCGGGCCGCAAGGTGGGCGATGGCTCACTGGATCGCCGGTCAGATAGCCGACGGAACCCTGGACCCCGCCACCGGCACCCACCTCATCTGGGCGGACATCGCCTGGGACCTCGGCTACCCCGAGGAGCTGCAATCCCTCGTCTCGTGCCATTTCAACCTGGACGGATGGGAGGAGAGCTGGGGCGTCTCCGTCGAGGAGCTCAACAGGGAAGCAGTCGAGGCGGCGAAACAGTTCTTGATCAAGCGGCCGGCAGCAGAGGCCGGGAGCTGACCGCCGGTTCTTGCCCGCGGTGGCTGGGCGGTCTTCCACGATCCGGTGCATGTCGGATCCCGAACTGCCGGAACAGATCACCGCACGGCGCGCGGAACTGGACGAAGTCGAAGAGCTGGCGGAAGTGCGGGCCGAGCGGGACGAGCTCGCCGTCGCCGAACGTGTCCTTGAACGGATGACCGGGCAGCTTGCTGAGGAACGTGCCTCGGCCGCGCCCATGCCCGGGCAGGTGGCCGGACGAGCGGTGATGCTGATTCCGCACCGCGAACCGGGTGTGGAGGAGGGCTCGCTTCCGTGGGACTACCAGCGCATCATCACCGCGGTGCGGCAGGCCGCCGGACCGGTCATGGCCCGCGAGGTCGGCGAGGTGGTGGGGGTGGACGTCAGCGTGAAGGCCAAGCTGGAACCGCTGCGCAGCAAGCTGGTCAGACTCGTCGATCGCGGCTGGCTGCGGAAACTGCCCGACGGCCGCGTTCGGGCGGTCACAGTGACCGCGCCCCGAATGGAAGCTCTCCGCGGCGCGGGCAGACCAGCCCCTACGCAGGCGAGTCCGGTGCCCCGGCAGCACTAGCGCTCCTGAAGTCCGCCGCGTGCCGGCCCCTGGGGCCCGCAATGATCTCGAACTCCAGGGCTTGGCCCGCCTTCAGAGTCTTGTACCCATTCGTCTCGATGGCGGAGTAGTGAGCGAACAGGTTGACCTTGCTCCTTGCCATGACGCTTGCCTTCCGGTCGACAGTCACATGCGAGGCAGGCGCCTCGAAAGGATCATGTCCCCGCCGGGGAACGCTCACGCCAGGCGAAGATCGCGGCCCCCGGTCTGCGCAGCCGCAGGTACAAAGGCCACCGTCGACCCACGCCGCGCTCGCCGTCGCCTACGCCGACGACGGGCCGGCCGTCGCCCCTGGTTCCCTCACCGCCCTTTGCGTAGGGAAGCTTCCTGGCCAGGCCAGGAAGTGGTTTAGGAACAGGTACTGATCAGGATCCGGCAACCGTGGTTGCCGCCGTCGGCGGACGCGCTGTGCCGTTACGGCTCGGAGTGGACCGCGACGAAGCTGCGCTGGGGCCTGGTGGTGGCCGAGCTGGAGCGGGACCGGCTGTACGGGATCGCGGCGGGCTGCGGCGGGACGGACGTGGAGTTCACCCCGGCCCCGTAGCCAGCCCGTCCCACAGAGGTTTGAGGGCCGTCACCCCGCGCGCGGGTGGCGGCCCTTCCGGATGGCAAGGGCACGCCCTTCGTAGGGTCTGCTGCTCACCCTCTGACTTCCGGTTCCGTCGTGCGGGGGGCGAAGGGTCGCGTCGGCGAGGGTGATCCGGGGCCGGGGGCGTGAGGGCCGAGCCGCCCGGACCGGCCTGCCTGCGGCCCCAGCCATCTGCTGAAGGCCTTGGCGGCAGGGCGCTCGATGAACCGGTGCACCAGCCAGGAGATCGCGAGCAGGACGGGCACGAGCACGCCGAGCAGCGCCCAGGGCGCCATCAGGTGGTGGAGGAGCCGGATGGCTTCCCAGCCGGGCTTCTCGTGCAGGAGGTACAGGGGAAAGGTGAGTGAGCCGGCCCAGACCAGCCACGGCCGCCGGCGGGACGAAGGCCTTCCCAGCGCCAGGCCCAGCACGACCAGGTAGAAGACGGTCACCATGCCGAGGGAGACGAGGAAGGAGAGGGGACCCTTCACCGATCCCTCGGCCGCGGCCACCTGCACGTGCAGCTGGTCCCGGGCCAGCAGCCAGGAAACACCGAGCAGCAGCCAGGTCGACGGGGTCGGGCCGAAACGGTGCATGAGGTACATCAGTACGCCGGCGGCGAAGAACGGAGCCGCGCCGGGCATGGCCACCGACGTCAGCAGGGCGCTGCCGCAGTGGGGGGCGATCGCGGCCGACAGGAGCCACAGGGCGCAGAACGCGAGAACCCGCCGGTAGGTGAGCCCCATCGCGCAGACGACGGCGAAGAGCAGGTAGAAACGCAGCTCGGCCCAGAGCGTCCAGTACGAGGGGTCGATGTTCCGTACGCCCAGCGGCTCCTGGAGCATCGTCAGGTTCGTCAGGATCCGGGTGGTGGTGAATCCCGTGTTCCCGTCCCGGGTGAAGAACAGCACCGTCGTAGTGAACAGCACGGCGAACCAGTAGGCGGGGTACAAGCGGATCAGCCGTGAGACGGCGAAGTCCCGGACGCTCCGGCCCCAGCACGACATGCAGATCACGAATCCGCTTATCAGGAAGAAGAGTTCGACACCGAGCCAGCCGTACGAGGCGAACGGCTGGAATGCGGGGAAGACCTCCGCGGTGGCGACGCCCCATCGCGGTGAGGACCAGTTGTCGAACGCGCAGAAGTGGAACGCGGTGACCATGAGCGCCGCGATGAGACGGAGTCCGTCGAGAGAGTGGAGCCGACCGCCGCCGGTGGATCCGGCCGGACGTGCCGGAGGGGGCGTCGGGCCGTCCTGCGGACTGTCGAGAGCGCGTGGGCTGGTCATGGATCCGGGTTCTGTGGAGCGGTCGCAATCCCCGGGAGTGGCAACGGAGAACCGCCGGGCAATGCTCGTGACGGTGGGGGGCGAGGAACTGTGCAGCCGTGGGTCCCTCGTGACCGGCGGGCCTTTGGACGGAAGCGTTGCGCATGCTACTCACTTCCCGGGCGCGAATCCGGCCGCTGTGCGGACGGATCCCGATGGAGTCCGTCCTTCGACGGCGTCTCGGCGCAGCCGTTCGGGTGAACCGGGGCCGGGTGGTCGGCCAGGGCGCGCGAGGTGGTCCGAAGAGCCGCGGGCGCGATGGCGCGGTCGATCGGCTGCCGACGCGTCCTGCGAATGCCCGGTCGGTGAACGGCCCCTGCTCGAATCCAGGTTTGTCCTGATTTCGGGGCTTTACTACGTTCCTTTCGTGATGCAACGACTGAGGGTGATCCGGCCGACCTTCCGGTACCCGCGCTGTTCGACGCTGCCCCTCGCCCTCGCCCTCGTCGCCGCCGCACGAATCCACGCCGGTTACGCCTGCGGTGGCGTCGTGGCGGCCGCCCACGGCGCGGCCCTGACCCGCTGATCCGCCTCTACTCCTCCCCGCCCCGTCCTTTGGGGTTCGGTTTTCCGAACCCCAAGGACGGGGGCGGGCACGATCGACCCCCCAGCTCCGTCCGCCCAGGATGAGGGCATGGCTGAAACGAAGACGGAGATCGGGGCGGGCCCCGCCGCCCGAGCGCACGACCTGCACCGTGACCACGGGCGCGGCGCCGGCGTGGTGCGGGCGTTGCGCGGGGTGTCGGTGGACTTCGCGGCGGGGACGTTCACGGCGGTGATGGGGCCCTCGGGTTCCGGTAAGACCACCCTGTTGCACTGTCTCGCGGGGATGGACAGGCCCACCCGGGGGTCGGTGTGGTGGGGTGCTACGGACGTGTCCCGGCTTCCGGAGCGGCGGCTGGCCGCACTGCGGCGGAGCCGGGTGGGGTTCGTGTTCCAGGCGTTCAATCTGATGCCCGCGATGACGGTCGCGCAGAACGTCGAGCTGCCCGGTCGGCTCGCCGGTGAACGCCCCGATCGGGGACAGGTCCTGGAGGCCCTCGACCGTGTCGGGCTCGCGGGGCGGGCGGGGAACCGGCCCGGGCAGTTGTCGGGCGGGCAGCAGCAGCGGGTGGCCATCGCGCGGGCTCTGGTTTCCCGGCCGCGGGTGCTGTTCGCCGACGAGCCGACCGGCGCGCTGGACCGGGCCACCGGCCACGAGATCCTGGCCCTGCTGCGTGAGGGGGTGGACCGGGACGGCGGGACCTGTGTGATGGTGACGCACGATCCGGTCGCCGCCGGTTACGCGGACCGGGTGCTGATGCTCGCCGACGGTGTGCTCGTGGAGGAGCTGGAGCGGCCGGACGCGGCGCGCATCGGCGAGTGCCTGAGCCGGCTGGGCGGGCGAGGCCGGTGATCTCGATCGCCTTCGGACAGATGTCGCGGCGGCCGGCCGCATTCGCCGGCCTGGCTGTCGCACTGTTCCTGGCCGTCGCCACCCTGACGTTGTTCGGGGGGCTGTTCGCAGCCGAGGTGACCGCCTCCGAAGTCGTCCGGAAGGAGGTGGTGGGACCGGGGGTGGTGGTGATCGCCGGTGCCTTCGGTGAGATCTCGGTCCTGGTGGCGTTCTTCGTGGTGGTGAACGCGTTGGGTTTCGCCGTACGCCGGCAGTCCCGGGAGCTGGCCCTGCTGCGGACCGTCGCGGCGACACCGCGCCAGGCGCGGCGGCTGGTCCGCGGCCAGGTGGTGGTGACCACCATGCTGGTGGCCGTGCCGGGCTGGGCCGCCGGCTCGGCAGGGGCCCGGCTCGCCCTCACCGCCTTGCAGGAGCAAGGAATGGCGGCACCGGGACTGCGGGTGCCGGGGACACCGGTACCGGTGCTGGTCGCGGTGGCGGCCGTACTCGCCGTGGGTCTGACGGCCTCGGCCCTCGCGGCACGGCGCGTCTCCCGGATCGCGCCCGCGGCGGCGCTGGCCGCGACGTCGACCGATCACGCACGCACCGGCGCCGCACGTCTGCTGGCCGGGGCGGTCGCGCTGGCGGGGGGCGTCCTGCTGCTGCGGCTCGCCGCGACGCGCCCGCCGGATCAGATCGACAAGGCGGGGCAGGCCGCGCTCCTGGCCGCCCTGACGCTGCTCGTCGCGGTGGGCCTGGCCGGACCGCTCGCGGCGCGCGTCCTGGCAGCCGTACTGGGCGGGCCGGTGCGGGTGCTGTCGCCCGGTGCGGGCTGGCTCGCCGACGCCAACCTGCGCGGCTACGCCCGCCGGTTGTCCTCCGCCGTGGTACCCGTGGCGCTGCTCGTGGGACTGTCTGGGACCATGATCGTCATGACGAGTACCGCCGCGCATGCCACGGGTGACACGGGCACCGGGATCGCCTCGGCCACGGACGTCTGGCTGCGCCAGGCGGAGTTGGCGCTGCTGACCGGCTTCGCGGCCGTCTCCACCGTCAACACGCTGGTCGCCGTGACCGCCGAGCGGCGCCGCGAGTTCGCGCTGCTGCGGCTCGTCGGCGCCACGCGGGCGCAGCTGCTGCGCATGCTGGCCGTGGAGGCGGGTCTGACCGCGGCGGTGGGGGTGCTGCTCGGCGCGGTGGTGGCGGGCGCGGCGTCGGCGGCGTTCAGTACGGCGGTGACCGGCTCGGCGCTGCCTCAGGTCCCGGGTGGCGACTGCGGGTGGATCCTCGTGGGCGCGGTCCTGCTGACCGCTCCGAGCATCCTGGCCACGGGCGTGTGGGCGGTCCGCGGTCCGGCGGCGGAACTGGTGGGCGGCGGCCGTGCCTGAGCGCGCCGCTGTCCCGGTACCCTCCCCGGGCAAGGAGGCGGCGCCGGATGTCCAGGACCGGCAGCCCGTCGCCGGACGGCGGGGGTACTTCTCCCTCCGGGCCGGCGAGTGGGCCTTCGCCGCCGTCGGGCTGCCACTGGCACTGCTCGGCGGGGTGTACGCCATCGCCGTCGTGTACGCGGGTGTACTGCTCTCCCTGACCGTGCTCGGTCTCCCGTTCCTGGTGGTGGCGCTGCTGGGCGTACGCCGCTGGGGCGCCCTGCACCGGTGGCTCCTCGGCCGCCTCCTCGGCGAGTACGTCGAGGCGCCGCCCGCCCCGGGCCGCCGGGCGGGCGTGGTCGCCCGAGGTCGTACGGTGCTGGCCGATCCGGTCGCCTGGCGGACGCTGCTCTACCTGGTGGCGCGGTTGCCGCTCGGTGTGCTCGGCTTCGTCTGCGCCGTGCTGCTGCCCCTCGGGTGTGTCTGGCTGATCGGGTTCCCGCTCTGGGGGCGTCTGCTGGAAACGGGCCCCCGGCCCGTCGCGTGGCTGGATCCCGGCTGCGTGCTGCTGGGCGCGACCCTGCTGTCGGCGGTACCGGCTGCCCTTCGCGGGGTCGGCGGGGCGGACCGGTGGCTCGCCCGCCAGCTGCTCGGCCCCGCCCGGATCCAGCGGCGTGTCCGGGAGCTGGAGGCCGCCCGGGCCGTCCTGCTCATGGAGAACACCGACCGGCTCCGCCGCCTGGAACGCGACCTCCACGACGGCACACAGGCCCGGCTCGTCGCCCTGGCCATCACCCTGTCCCTGGCCGAGGACGCGCTCGCGCCCTCAGCCCCCGACCCTGAGCGGCTGCGCACCCTGGTGGGCCGGGCCCGCGGCCAGACCGACGAAACGATCACCGAGCTGCGCAGGCTGACCCGGGGCCTCCACCCGGTGGCCCTGGACGAAGGCCTCGAACAGGCCCTGCCGGGACTGACCGCCGTCTCACCGGTCCCCGTCGCCATCCGGCTGGAACTGCGGGAGCGCCCCCATCCCGTGGTCGAACGGGCCCTCTACTTCTGCGCCGCCGAGCTGCTCGCCAACATGGCCAGACACAGCGGTGCCCGCTCGGCCGAGCTCACGGCGGTGGCCGCGGGCGGGCGCGTACGTCTGACCGTGCGCGACGACGGGCACGGCGGCGCGTCACCCGGCGCCGGCGGGGGAACCGGTCTGGCGGGCCTGGCCGAACGGCTCGCGGCGGTCGACGGCTCCCTGCGGGTCGACAGCCCGACCGGGGGGCCCACCACCATCACCGCGGAACTTCCGGCGCGTCCGTGACACGGGACGGATCAGCCCCCGGTCTCGGACAGGTAGGCCAGCACCGCCTTCACCCGCCGGTTGTCGGTATCCGTGGCCCGCAGGCCGAACTTGGTGAAGACGGCGGCCACATGCTTCTCCACCGCCCGCTCCGACACGACGAGCAGAGCGGCGACCGACCGGTTGGAGTGACCTTGGGCCATCAACTCCAGCACCTCGCGCTCACGCGGCGTCAGCGCGTCCACCCGGCCGCGCTGCCCACCCCGCATCAACAGGGTGACCACCTCCGGGTCGAGCGCCGTACCCCCGTCGGCGACCCGGTGCAGCGCCTCCACGAACTCCGAGGTCCGCGCCACACGTTCCTTGAGCAGATAGCCGACGCCCGCCGCACCGTCCGCCATCAGCCGGGACGCCCAGGAGGCCTCCACGTGCTGGGAGAAGACCAGGATGCCGGTGCCGGGCGCCCGCACACGCAGCTCGACGGCGGCGCGGATGCCCTCATCCGTATGGGTGGGCGGCATGCGGACGTCCACCACCGCCACGTCCGGCCGGTGCGAGGCCACGGCTTCCAGCAGGGCGGGACCGGTACCGGCCGTGGCCACCACCTCGCATCCGCGAGCCCCGAGCAATTCGACCATGCCCTCGCGCAGGATGACGGAGTCCTCGGCCAGCACCACGCGCAGCTGTCTGTTGATCATGCCACCAGTATCCGGCCGGCCAGGACCGGCAGGCCCCTCGGAACCTACGCACAAGGGCACGGGGGCGAGGAACTGCCGGAAGAACAGCCGCAGCCCCTCCGCGACGGAGCGCCGCAGACGCGCCCATGCCCGGGCGGCGCCACCCTGCCCGATGGCCATGGAGGGCGGAAGCAGACACGCTGGGTTTTGCGCAGGTGGTGGCGTGCTTCGAGCCGGACGACACGGTCGTAGCGGTGTGGGGGGAGGACGGACGCGTCCGTCAGTCCGCGTACTCGGCCTGGAGCAGCTGGCGGCAGGCCGGGCAGAGCGGGGCCCCGCTCCGTAGCGGCAGGTGGGCGGATGGCTTCTCTGCACTGGTCAAGGCGAGCCGATCTGAACGGCATCCGTCGTAGCCGGCGAGCGGCAGCAGACGGGCCGCGGTCACCAGTCGCGGACGGAGTCCACGCCTTCGATCAACGCCGCGCGAGCAGTGCTCAGGTCTCGGCCGACAGCGGTCTGCGCTTCGTCTGCCAAGAAGTCCAGAGCGTCGAACAGCTCCTCGCGTTCGATGGTCTCGATGAAGGGCGGGCGGCTGTCCAACGCGTTGAGGGCGGCTCCGAAGGCGCGCCCGATCTCCGTGATGTTGGCAGGCTGCTCCCCGCTGGTGACTTCGGCGAGGAAGGCGTCCCGGGTTGCTGTGTAGTGGGCAAGGGCCTTGCGGTACCGGGTGCGGGGAATGTGCTCACGGCCGTCCCAGTCGCGGAGCGGGTTGGTGGCGTTGGCAGTGACCCATTCCGGCTTGCGGGCACCGCGGACGTCGAGCTCCACTCCGTGCCGCACGTGCGATGACGTACCGCGGTTCGGAGCCGGCCCCGATGCCGCCGCCGGTTGATTTTCGCCGCGGGGCTACCGCGAGGCCGAGTCGAGGCCGTCCGAAGGCGGTGCCGGCCCGGGCGCTCGGGGGCGTCGGTGAGTTCAGGCCGCCGGACCGCGTTCACGGTCGACGTTCGCGAAGTGCGGGTTCTCGGAGGCTGGTGACCTGCGACCGGGGAGGTTACCGGTGACGTTATCGGTGAGGTCACCGGGCACTCGGTGGGGTCACCGCGGGGCCGGGCCGGTGCCCAGGACGCGTCGGCCCGTGCTGCGGGCGGCGGGAGCGGTGACGGCCTGGACGTCGGCCGGCCGCTCGGCGGCGAGCCAGGCTCGCGGAACGTCCTCCCGGGCGCGGGACGGCTGCGGATCGTCGGACTCGGGGCCGGTACCGAGCCGGCGACGCGTGTTGCTCACCGCCCCATTCTCCCGGCTCACCATTCCGACCGGCGGTGAGGGCGAGTTACCGGTTGCCGGTTACAGCCCTCCGTGTGTGCGGGGTCGCGCTGCTCGGGGCAGGGGCGGGGTCTCCCGGCCGTAACCGGTAACTCGCGTCGGCGGGGCTGGGCAAGCCCCGCCGACGGCCGCCGTTCGGGGTTGCACCGGAAGGGGGCTCCACAGTTGCCTGCAGAGGTGCTCCCGGCGGGGTACCGGGGGTGTGACCGGAGGTGGGACCCCCCGAAGTCGATGATCTTTCATAACCGCAGGTCAGGGGCGGTGGGCAAGCCCCTTTCGTAAAACGACACCTCTTTGTACGCGTCAGCCGGACAAAGAGGCTGGTCTGGCAGGGTCGGCCGGGGCGGCGCGACCGGCGGCGGAGCCGTCCCCATCCCGCGTCCGCCAGGAGTCGTTCAGGAACCAGTCCTCGCCCCGGTGTTCTCAACGGGCCCCACTGGAACGGGGCGAGGTGGGAACGCGGCGTGATGGAACGGGGAACGTGGGACGCAGCCGCGGGTGTACGGGTGGGAGCCGGCGGGGCCGACGGCCGGGCACGGGTACGTCGAACTGGTCGGCGGCCGGCTCGATGGTCAGTTGCTCGACGTGACCGGCTGGACGGCTGCGGATCGGGCGGCAGGCGCTCCTGCTCGCTGATCTCGGCCTGTACGGGCCGGGCGTCCGCGCCGGCTACGCCCCGATGACGATGCCGCGGGCGGCCCGTTCCGGTGGCGCGGCGGCACGTCCTGAACCCCCGGCCCCTTCCTCGACGGACGGGGGAAACAAGGGGGGAACCATGGGGGGAAGCTAGAGGGGGAATTGGAGGGGGAACCTAAGGGGGGAATCATGGGGGGAAGCCGGTTTCGGGGAGGTTCCGCGTTTTGGCTGGTCAGGTGCCCTTCTGCGGGTGGTGACTTTCCGGACTTTCTCTTTGTGGGTGCTTGTAGGTAGTTGATTGGTTGCTGGGTTGCTTGTGGGTGTTGGTCGGTTGTCTGGTTCTCGGCTGGGTGTTCGGTCATGCCTGCTGGCTGTGTTGAAGCCCCTGCCGTTGCTGCCCGCAGGTGATCCCTTGACTGTGTTGAGTCCCTGAGTCCCTGAGTCCCTGAGTCCCTGGCGGTTGCCCGCGGGCGGCCGTGTACGGGTCCCTGACGGTTGCGCCTGGGTAGGGTCGGCTTCAGTCCGTGCCGACATGGGTGCGCGGGTCAGGAGCGGTGCCCAGAGCGCTCTGGGGCAGTACGACCGGACCGACTTCGGCCCCGGCACACCCATGGTGTGCCGGGGCCGCACTGCGTCCCGCATTTTCCGCCCAGATACCCCGATCCCGCCGGAGCCGTGCGGAAGCTGTACCAAGATCTTTCGCATCCTGACTCAGCACCACCAGGAGCACCCGGAGCAAGTGTTGACCGGAGCAGCCATCGCTACGGCTGCGGGCATCTCACGGCGGGCCGCGGTGTTCCATGTCTCCTACTTGGCCGAGTGCGGCCGACTGGAGAAGGGCCGTCGCACGCCCACCACGCTGGAAGTCGCCCTTTCTCGGTGGGCGGCAGGCTCTCCCCTGGACTGGGTTGCGGGGGCTGGGTTGCCCTGCCGTATGTGCTCCCGCCTGTTGCTCGTCCTGGCCACGCTGGCGAAGGGCCAGTGGACCGTTCAGACGCGCGCGGAAGATATCGCCGCTGCCCTGGGCAGAGACGAGAGAACCGCGCGTGAGCACTGGCCGTCCTCACCGGTCGACGTGCTCACGCGCGTCCCCAGGTCGGCTCGCTGCTGCGTGCCGAGACGATCCCGGGAACCGCGGGTTACGGCGGGCAATTGATCACTCTCCTGCCCCGTCCCGTGTACCAGGGAAGCTGACTCTCCAGAAGCGCGGCTGAAGCCCCATCAGAGTCTCCAGGGACTTTTCCCCCGCCAGGGAGGCTCTGATCGGCGCCTGGTGGGGTGCAGGGGGCTTAGAACGGGGCATCCGTGGCTTGTGTGTGTTCGGCCGTGAGCCATGCCCCAGTCATCCGGGAGGCTACGGCTGCCAGGTCTGCCGCCTGTGCCTCCCTTCGCCGATCCGCCTTCCACACGCTCATCCGGTGTCGAACGCCCTCTTCGAGCGCCGTTCCGTACAGGCCTTCCGCCACCAGGGCGGGACGAAGGCCTTCCCAGCGCCAGGCCAGCACGACCAGGTAGAAGACGGTCACCATGCCGAGGGAGACGAGGAAGGAGAGGGGACCCTTCACCGATCCCTCGGCCGCGGCCACCTGCACGTGCAGCTGGTCCCGGGCCAGCAGCCAGGAAACGCCGAGCAGCAGCCAGGTCGCCGGGGTCGGGCCGAAACGGTGCATGAGGTACATCAGTACGCCGGCGGCGAAGAATGGGGCCGGAGAGGCTGCCCCAGTAAACGATCTTGATGTCTGTTGGGTTATTTCGGTGGTGCTGCTCACCAGCAGATCTGACGGCGCATCACAGTGTCAGAGGCATGCGAGAACATCTTCTTGACGTCCGGGCTAGCCGCAGGTAGACCCACTCGTCCAGGAGAGTGCGGAGTTTGCCGCTCGCGCCGAGCTTGGTCAGCACGGCTTTCCAAGCCAGTCCCTTGCGGTAGGCCCAGGCGTTGTCGGTGAGGACCCGTTCGATGCGGGTGATGCCGAGGGTGTGGGCGAGGACTGCGGCGGGTAGTTCGGTCGCGAGCTGGAACAGCGAAGCATCACCGGGGCCGGTCCCAGCGGCCCGGCTGCGTGCTGTGGCTCATCGGGCTGGTGTGCCTGGCTGAACCGGCCAGCTCAACCGGGTTCTTCTGGCGCGTTTCCAGGGCGGCGCACCTCCCAGCGGGAGATGCCGCCGTGCTCCTCGGCGACGTACAGCGTGCCGTCCGGGGCGAAAGCCAGACCGTGGGGTTCGCGGTTGGGGGCCGCCAGGGGGTGCTCGGTGAGCTTGCCGTCCGGGGTGACGGAGCCGATCCGGCCGGTGCCCCACTCGGTGAACCAGCAGGTCCCGTCCGGGGCGACCGCGACGGCGTGGGGGCGGCAGTCGGCCTCCGGCAGCGCGAACTCGGCGAACTCCACGCCTGCTGTCTCGCCGGTCGTGAACCGCCCGATCCGGCCGGTGCCGATCTGGGCGAACCACAGGCTCCCGTCCGGGCCGACCGCGAGCCCGACCGGGGCGGCGCCGGGCGTGGGCAGGGGGTGGAGCCGGACCTCGCCGGAGACGGTGATCCGGCCGATGGCGTTCGCCTGGTTGAGGGTGAACCACAGGGCCCCGTCGTGTCCCGCAGTGAGGAAGGACGGGAATCCGCCCTCGCACGGCAGCGGGAACTCCACGATCCGGCCGTCCATGCCGATCCGGCCGATGCGGTCGGAGTTCGTGCAGGTGAACCACAAGGCGCCGTCGGGTCCGGCCGCGATCCCGTACGGGCCGCCCGCGCCGCCGGGCAGCTCGTACGAGCGGCTCTCGCCGTCCACCGTGATCCGGCCGATCCGGTGGTCGCGGTACCGGGTGAACCACAGCGCGCCGTCCGGTCCGGCGGTGATCAGGGTGGGACCGCAGTCGGCGGAGTCCAGTACGAACTCCTCGACGCAGCCGGTCGACGGGGTGAGGCGGGCGATGCGCCCGGAGCGGACGAGGGTGCACCACAGCCGGCCGTCCGGTCCGACGGCGAGCGCGTACGGGCCGGAGTGCGGGGTGGGGAGGTCGAGGGTGCCCAGCGGGCTTACGGAGGTGGTCAAGTGGGGGCGTCCTATCGGTAGGGCGGGGAGGGGCGGGCCCGTTGTCACGGGCAGGTGGCGGCTGCGGCTGGTTCCGGTGCCGTGGCGTGCAGGGCAAGCCGGTCGCCCGACCAGCGGGCGCACAGCCGTCGGTCGTGGCTGACCACGACCACCGCGCCGGCGAACCGGGCCAAGGCCTCCTCCAGCTCCTCCGCCAGCGCGGGAGAGAGGTGGTTCGTGGGCTCGTCCAGCAGCAGGACGTCGACCGGTTCGGTGACCAGGCGGGCCAGGGCCAGCCGCTGCCGCTGTCCGACGGACAGGGAGCCGACGGGAGCGGACAGCCGGTCGCGGGCGAACAGGCCCAGTGAGAGGAGTTGTTCGGCGTGCTCCTCGGGGGTCCCGGGGCGGCCCTCGGCGTAGGCCGCGAGCAGCGTTCCGCGGCCCGTGCCGGCATCGGTGTGCTGGGCCAGCAGTCCGATCCGGCCGTGCCGTACGACCTGCCCGCGGTCGGGGGCCAGGGTGCCGGCCAGTACGTGCAGCAGGGTGCTCTTGCCCGCCCCGTTCGGGCCCGTGACCAGCAGTCGGCCGCCGACCGGCACGTTCACGTCCACCAGCGCGAGCCGCCCCTCGACCGCGACGCCCGCCGCGGCCAGCAGCACCCCTCGCGCGTCCCCGGAGCCGGCGGGCGTTCCGGGGTCGGCGGCAGCAGTGGCAGCGTTGCGCGGTACCGCGGTGAACCGCAGCGGGTCCGCGGGGGCCGGCACCGGCCGGGCCAACAGCCGGGCGAGGCGTTCCTCGGCGTTGCGGACCCGGCTCGCGAGGGACTGCTGGACCCGGCCGGCGGCGCGGTCGTATGCCATCTTGTTGCCGTCTTTCATGGCACGGCCGGGCGCTACCCGGCGGGCGGTGACGGCGGCGGCCGCGCGCAGCCGGGCCGCCTCGGCCCGCCAGGCGGTGTGGGCCTCGGCGCGGCGGCGCCGGTCGGCGGCGCGCTCGGCGAGGTAGCCGGCGTAGCCGTTGCCGTACCGCACGGTCCGGTGCAGGTCGCCATCGACGTCCAGGAGGGAGGTGGCGACGCGTTCCAGGAAGGCCCGGTCGTGGGAGACGGCGACCGTTATGCCGCGCCGGGCGCGCAGGTGGTCCTCCAGCCAGGTCAGGGCGGCGCCGTCGAGGTGGTTGGTGGGCTCGTCGAGGAGCAGCACCTCCGGGGCGGCGGCCAGCAGTACGGCGAGGCGTAGGCGTACGGCCTCGCCGCCGGACAGGCCGCCGACGGCGCACTCGCGAGGCAGGGCCGGCAGGCCGAGGCCGTGCAGGGAGCGCTCCACGCGGGCGTCGGCGTCGTACCCGCCGCGCAGTTCGAAGGCGGTGAGGGTGTCGGCGTACGCGCTGAGGGTCTTGGCGGTGGCGTCGCCGTCGGCCATACGGGCCTCCATCCGGCGCAGGTCCCGCTCCAGGGCACGCAGCTCGGCGAGGGCGCGGTCGACCACCTGCTGGACGGTCAGATGCGGGGCGAGGTCCTCTTCTTGTGCGAGGTAGCCGACGCCGCCTTCGGCGTGCAGGACGACCTCGCCGCGGTCGGGGCGCTCGGACCCGGCCAACAGCCGGAGCAGGGTGGACTTGCCGGAGCCGTTCTCGCCGACGATGCCGAGGCGTTCGCCGACGGGGACGGAGCAGTCGACGGAGTCGAGGACCAGGCGGCCGTTGTAGGACTTGGTGAGGTCAGATGCGGTGAGCTGTGCAGTCATGGGGCGGCTCCAGGGGTTCGGGGGTCGTCGCGGCGGCGGTGTGGTGGGCGGTGGCGTGGTGGATGAGCACGGGAGTTCTCCTTTAAGGCGACGAATGTTGCGTTAAAATGCTGACATGGATTCCCCTGCGCAGGCAAGCGAAGGTTCCGGCCAACAGGAACCGGCCGAACTGGCCACGACACGGCGCCGGACCGGCGGCCGGAGCGCCCGCGTCCGCGTCCAGGTGCTGGAGGCGGCGGGCGCGCTGCTCCTGGAGGCCGGGTACGACGGGCTCACGGTCGACGCGGTCGCGGAACGCGCCGGCGTCCACCGCACGACCGTCTACCGGCGCTGGGGCGACGTCGGTCGCCTGCTGGCCGACGTACTCGACGCCGCGTCCGACGACACGTGGAGCCCACCGGACACCGGGTCACTGGAGAACGACCTGACCGCCCTCAACCAGGAGGTGTACGAGGCGCTGGCGGGTGGCGGGCCGAACGTGACCACGGCCCTGATCGCCGCCGGGTTCCGGTCGGCGGAAGCGGCAGCGGCACTGTCGCGGTTCTGGGAGGACCGCTACGAGCGCTGTGCGGTGGTCGTCACCCGCGCGGCCGACCGGGGAGAGCTGCCCGGCCCGGCCGACAGCCGGGCGCTGCTGGTCGCCGCGACCGCCCCGCTCTACCACGAACTGCTGCTGCTCCGCACCGCCCCGGACCCGACGCTGCCGCGCCGCGCCGCCGCGGCCTCCGCGGCGGCGGCCCGGGCCGGCGCCTTCGAAGGCGCGAACCCCAGCCCCGACCGGTGACCGCCGCCCACCCGTTGGTGCACGCCGGCCTCAGTCGTGGCCGACAAGTGCCAAGGGGTGGGCGGTGGTTGCCAGTCGCTGGTGGAGTTCACGTTTTCGATTGGCGCGGCGCGGCGGCGGACGGAGCTGGATGGTCGTCAGTGTTCCTCAATGGGGTGGAGCCGGTCCGCCGCCGCAGCGATGGTGGCGGCCCGGGCGAGCAGGGCTTGGTAGTGGCTCCGGTCGGGGTGTGCGGTGAGGCGGGCCGCTGTCCCAGCAGGCTGAGACCCCAGCGAGGCTCTGCATGCTCGGTGCCGACGGACATGGCAAGACGACGCTGGCCGCGGAGATCAGTTCGGAAGGAGGCCGCCCAGAAGCGCGCCGAGGCGTATGCGCCGCCGACGGACTGGCAGCCGATCTGGAAGCGTCCTCGGAAGCCGAAGTCCATCAAGGCGAAGAAGGAGGGCTGGCCAAGCAGCGCAAGCGCCTCAAGGCGGCCGGTGTCCAACGGTTCTACGGCGCCCAGGCGCGCCGGCCCCAGCCCCGGCAGAACCGCATCGGCAGCGCCGCCGCCCGCCGCGACGCCCGCGCCCTGTCCCGGATGCGGCACGCGAACGCCTGGCTGTGGTGACAACGCTGGCCATCGTCCACCGAGTGGACCGCCCGGAGTCCGGCAGCTCGCAACGCGTGGGCGCACCTTCTGTGGCTGAGGCCCAAGATGGCACCCGTAGTGAGAACGTGGAGCATTGGATGAGAGCCGTGGGTCGCCGTCGAGCAAATCTTTCGCGGGGATGTCACACTCGGGGCCGCTCGTTGCTCTAAGACCCAGACGCAGCGCACAGCGCACTGCACGGTCAAGGGGTGGTCTGCGGGATCAGCACTACCGCCCGGCCTCCCACTTGCCCGGGCGCCGGACGGGCTGAGCAACGTTCCTCGGCGAGCTGCTCGGTCATCCGTTCAAGGACCCGTTCGGCGACGGCGGGTTCGTCCCGTTCGGTCCGCACTTCCGCCAGCTGTTTGGCCAGCTGGTCTTCGAGTTCGTCCAGTTCCGCACGCCGCGCGGTGATCCGTTCCAGCAGTTCGGGATCCAGCATGCACCGGATCGTAGAGGGCCGACGATCCTCAGCGGGGAAGAACCGGACGCTCAGCTCCCTGCTTGTGCTGCCGAGCGCTTGTTCAAGAACTGCTTCGCTACTTCGGCTGCTTCCCTGCTGAGTTCCTCGAAGGAGACTCCCCAGCTCTCCTCTCAGCCGTCCAGGTTGTGTGCGCAGTGGACCAGTGGCTCCAGCATTTCGGGGTTGCCGAGGTCCTCGTCCATGTCTGCCCAGATGAGGCGGGTGCCGGCGGCGGCATCCAGCCCCTCACGGCGAGGCGGCGTGAGGGCCAGTTGCCGCACGCGGGGTGGTCGGGGTCGGTGACGAAGGGGCCCACGGTCGCAGCTTTCCACAACTCCCCCGCAGGGCCCTTACACGTGGGCGTACAACCGTGGTGTGGATCACGTCCGTTAGCGGCAGATAAAGACGAACCGCCCAGGTTGGGCGCATTGCTGATGGGTCGTCTACCCGCGTAGGAAAGGGGCGGCGCGACACACCAGCAATGTCCTGCCTCCGGGGTGCGGGGGTGGGGCCAGAAGGGACATGTCTTGTTTGGCACGTCCAAATCCAGAAGGAAAAACGTTCTTTCCCGGGTGGCCATAGGCACGGCGGCGATGCTGCTGTTCAGTGCCGGCGGGGTGGCCGAGGCAGCCGAGGCCCCGGCCGCGGCGGCGAAGCCCGACCCCAATGCGGCACCGCCCAAGGTGCACGGGCCGGAGAAGGCGACGCGGGCCGCCACGGCGGGCGCGCGTCCTGCCTCGGGCAAGACTCCCAAGGCTGCGCCGCTGTCGCGGAACGCGGCGCCTGGCGGTTTCCAACGGGTGACCTCGCAAAAGGTGCAGCTCACGAACACGGTGACCGACCCCGACGGGGATCAGGTCAACCTCACGTTCGAGGTGTGGACGGCGGATGCCGCCGGGAAGCCGGTCACCAAGGTCAAGCTGGACGACTCCACGTATGGGGTCATCGTCTCCCCGTATGTGGCATCGGGGGGCACGGCGAAGGTTGATATTCCGGCGGGCAGGCTGGCGCTGAACACGAACTACGTGTTCCGCACCAACGCCTACGACGGCTCGCTGTACGAGACGGTGTGGTCTCCGTGGGCAAAGTTCCGTGTGGAGCTGCCCGTGGATCTCACCCTGCCGGCACCGAACTATGCGAGCCCGAACCCGAACCATTTCGACGCGCAGCAGCCTCACTACTACCAGACGAAGCCTCTCGGCCAGCCGGGTACGCCGCTGTCGGCGCGGCCCACGGACGCGGCGAAGGATGCGGTGGAGCAGTGCAGTGAGCCGGATGAGACCGGCCGTCAGGTGTGCTTCGGGAAGTCGACCCCAGAGCCCAAGGGCAAGGCGCCCCACGCGTCCGCGAAGGCGGGTGTGGCTGCGGCGACGGCCGGGGTGGAGTGGTGCAACACCGACTTTGAATCGATCCTCGCGACGCGGTTCATTGAGTGCGATGTGCGGTCGGTGCCGGTGATCATCAGCATGGACGGTGTGCCGCAGGCTGTGGCGAAGTTCATGTTCCTGCGGATGATCGAGCTTGACGGACAGAACACGTTCACCGAGCACCTGACGATCGAGCCCGCGCAGCAGATCCCGCCCGCGTTCCGTGAGATCAACTTTGTGGGCTGGAACCACCTGTGTGAGAACTTCTGTACTCCGCAGGAGCAGCCGGCGACGGCGTGGAAGGGTAAGCCGTGGTGGGTGCCGGGTGAGATGCACTCGGCGACGCTGACGACGCCGTACACGTGGGATACGTCGCTGGCCGGTACGGACTACCGGTTCAAGCCGGACATTCAGATCGACGCGAACATTCTCCCCGCCGATGGGAAGATCCGCCCGTTCAAGACCGGCTACCAGTGGTCGCTTGACTACGACGGCGGCACCGAGGATCTCGACCGTATCCGCTGCGACACCCCTGCCGCGGACGCTCCGGCCGGGTCCGTTCCGGGCTGCGTGTTCGTGAATGTCGCTCCGACGTACACGTTCAACGCGAAGGCGTTCCCGCAGGCCGCCGCGCACGCGTGGCTGGTCCAGAAGGCCACGCCGAAGCACCCGGGTTCGATGACGGATCAAAAGCCCCTCTACTACATGGGCGACGGGGCGCAGAACAACCGTTCCCGTGGGCGGATCTGCCCCACCGGGTGGGCCGCGAGCAACGGTGACGCCTCCGCCCTGGTCGACGCGGGCGACACCCTGAACTGTGACGAGTTCGCGTTTGCCTCGTCGTACAACAGCGGCGGCATGTCGTCCACCGAGGGCGGCATCAACCCGGCGATCCCGCCGGGGAAGACCACCCCCAGCGGGGATGCGTGCATTTCGATGTACGCGAAGCAGCACGGCAGCATGATCCACCTGTTCTCGCAGAACGGGGCTGACCCCACCTTCAACGAGGTGTGTGGCCGGGCGGCGATCTCGGGCATGCACAACCAGGAATCCATGGGCGGCCACTTCGCGAACTTCATGAAGCAGATGCGCATCAAGGACAAGGATGCGTACTGGCTGGATACCCGGATCGATGACGGCGCTACCTGCACGTACGGTGTCGGCGGCGGTCAGCCGGTGATCTGCCAGCTCGCTGCGCACTAACACCCGGCACAACAGCGAGCGGCCCCCACCCGGGTTCTGGGTGGGGGCCGCTTCTGTGTGCGCGGGGTCAGGACATCAGGAGGTGGACGGCGGGGAGGTCACCGGCCATCACGGCGGTCTGGTCAATGACGACGTCGGTGTACTTGCCGGCGGCGGTGAACACCAGCTCCGGCAGGCGCGGCCCGTGCTCCTCGTGGTAGGCCACCACCTCGGCCTCACTGGCGTCGGGGATCGAGGGGAACACGGCGCCCTCGGCGGTCAGCGCCAGGTCGAGGAAGCCGCCCCGGCCGGTGGCGGTGCCGAACTCGGCCCGGTAGGCGCGCCCGTCACCGGGGGCGTGGATGAGCGCGGCGGGCGGGCTGTACCGGTTGACGGTCAGGCACAGGATCTCTTCATCCGGGCAGGGGGTCATGGACTTGACCTTGCCTTGGTAGCCGCCTGCCCAGGTGGCCATGTGCCCGTTCTCCAGCACGTACGTCCAATCCCCGCACGTGCCGTACATGGCGTAGCTGAACTGTGCGGTGGGCGGCGAGTCGGGGAGGGGCCGGGTGCGCAGCTCGGACAGGGGAACGCGCTCGCTCAGCTCGTCGAGGTCAGCGCCGAGGTTGATGAGGAACTCGTCCTGATCGACACCTCGGGCGAGGGTGAGGGAGATCCCGGCGTACATGCCACGGGTACCGGGCGGGGTGGGGGTGGTCTGCTGTGCGCCTATCCACGCGATGCCGTCGCTCATGGCGGCCACACTATCGGGCCGGTCTGACAGGGGCAGGGCGGGGAGCAGAGTGCCGGCGGATAGTCGGGAAGATCATCCGCCGATCCCTCCATCTCGACAGCAAGCTGGACGAGGAGACCATCGACGCTCTCCTCGACATGGCCCTGCCGCCCTCCGCGAAACCCTCCGAGAGCTAGCCAGGGAGTCTGGTCAAGCCCAAGGGGAACCTGGGCAAGCCATTCCTGACCGTGGCTTGCCCAGGGGCCGATTACGCCATCGCGGCGGCCACGGTCTCCAGAACGACGAGCTGCTCCGGGTCGACGGGGACGCCGTCGGCTCGGCGCAGCGAGCGCAGTGTGGTCCCGTCGGCGCACAGCCGGCACAACGCGGCCAGAGGAAACGGGATGGCGCCGATGAGGGTGTGCGAGGAGGAGCTGTCGTAGACGGGCCGGTAGCAGCCGGGGCACGGCAGGCAGTCATCTACTTCGTCACCGGGCGGGGTGTCCGGGCCGAGCAGTGGCACGATCCGCAGGAGGTACTCCCCGGCCTCGGCCCACTGCGCCATCGGCCGCTCGGCGGACCGCTCGAAGACGACGTCGTCGCCGTCCGGGCCGTCGCTGGTGCTATTTGTTCTCCTTCCGCCTGTCCTACTCGGGCAAGGCCGTCCATCGTGTCTTCGCGTCCTGCGGGCAGGAGGCCTTCTTCGAAGGGCACGTTCACGCGCTGCGGATGCTGGGCGGGGTCCCGCGGAGCAAGGTCCGCTACGACGACCTGAAGGCCGCCGTCGCCCGGGTGCTGGGGCTGAGCCGGGCCAGGGTGGAGGCCGACCGGTGGATCGCGTTCAGGTCGCACTTTGGGATCGAGAGCTTCTACTGCCGGCCCGGCATCGAGGGCGCCCATGAGAAGGGCGGAGTGGAGGGGCAGATCGGCTACTTCCGCCACAACCACTTCACGCCGGTGCCCGAGGTCGACTCGTTGGCCGAGCTGAACGAGCTGGTCGATCAGTGGGATCTGCACGACGGGCGGCGCAGGATCGGTTCGCAGCCGCGGACCATCGACGAGTACTTCCAGGTCGAGCGCCCGCTGCTGATGCCGTTGCCGGAGGAGTCGTTCGAGACGGGCCGGCTGTTCACTCCGAGGGTCGACCGCTACAGCCAGATCGCGGTCCGCACGAACCGCTACTCGGTGCCGGTCCGGCTGATCGGCAAGCGGGTCCGGGTGGTGCTGCATGCCTCTCACCTGGTGGTTTACGACAGGAACGTGGAGGTGGCACGGCACGAGCGGCTGATCGCGAAAGGCGGCTGCCGCCTGGATCTGGACCACTACCTCGAGGCCCTGATCCGCAAGCCGGGCGCCTTTCCCGGCGCCACCGCGCTCGAGCAGGCCCGCTCCGCGGGCAAGTTCACCCCGGTCCATGACGCCTGGTGGGCAGCGGCGGTCAAGGCCCACGGAGACACCGTCGGCACCAGGGCCCTGATCGAGGTGCTGCTGCTGGCCCGCCGCGTCTCTCACGAGCACCTGGTAGCCGGTCTGGCGACCGCGCTGCGGGCTGGGGCCCTGACCGCGGACGCGGTCGCGCTCGAGGCCCGCAAGGTCGCCCAGGCCGAGGACGAGCCGGCCGGACACCCTTCGCGGACCGGCGCCGCGGGTGAGGCGACGGTGACGTTTCTGCACGAGTGGCGACTCGCGCATCTTCCCCCGGACACCAGGCCGCTGCCCTCGGTGCCCACTACGACCAACTGCTCCGACGCCGTCGCGCCAGCGGCGGTGAACACCGCGAGGGAGAAGCACAGTGACCCTGCCCCGCCAGCGAGGACTGACCGAGCAGGCCGCCACCACGGCCATTGATACCGCCTGCCGCCTACTGCGTCTTCCGTCGATCAGGAACGAGTTCGCCGACATCGCCGACCGGGCGATGAAGGACCAGATGACCTACCGCGGCTTCCTCGCCGAGCTGCTGATGGCCGAGTGCGACGACCGGGCCCGGCGACGGTCGGAACGGCGGATCAAGACGGCCGGGTTCCCCCGGGACAAGTCGTTGCGGACCTTCGACTTCGACGCGAACCCGAACATCGACGCGGCCGCCATCCACACCCTCGCCAGCTGCGAATGGATCAGGAAGAGCCAGCCGCTCTGCCTGATCGGCGACTCCGGAACCGGCAAGTCCCACATGCTGATTGCCTTGGGAACGAGGCCGCGATGGCCGGCTACCGGGTCAAGTACGTGCTGGCGACGAAGCTGGTCAACGAGCTCGTCGAGGCCGCCGACGAGAAGCAGCTGACCAAGACGATCGCCCGCTACGGCCGCGTCGACCTGCTCTGCATTGACGAACTCGGCTACATGGAACTCGACCGCCGCGGCGTCGAACTCCTCTTCCAGGTCCTGACCGAACGCGAGGAGAAGAACAGCGTGGCCATCGCCTCGAACGAGTCCTTCGGCAAAGCGCACATGTTCCGACGAACCTGTGCAAGGCACCGCCTGAACAGCACAGGTTCAAAGGGGATGAGCGAGCCACAGAGGTGGGCGTATCCTGCGGATCATGGCTGCGGTATACGTGCTGGACGGAACACGAATTCGAACGTTGGACGACTTCTGGCAGGCCATCATGGACGCCTTCGACAGTCCAGGGCGCCAGTACTTCGGCAGGAACTTCGATGCCTTTACTGACTGCCTCAGTGGCGGCCCCGGACATCCTGACGTCGACGAGTACGTCGTTGAATGGCGTGACCACGATGTGTCGCGTGATCAGCTCGGATACCCGGAGACGGTGCGCCAGCTGGAAGTTCGTCAGGCTCGGTGCCACCCGTCGAACCGAGCCGCCTTCGCGGCGAGACTGGATGAGGCCCGTGACCAGCGCGGACCGACCGTCTTCGACCAACTGGTCGAGATCTTCGAGAGCCGTGCCCCCGGCGTGTTGCAGCTGTGCTAGCTCACGTGGTCAGACCTCTGGAAGGCGTCCTGCGTCGACATGGTCGGCGAGGTAGATCATGACGCCTTCGGGGTCCATGCCGAGGGCCGCAGCGACGGGGTTTGGATCGAGGGTGTTCACCAGGTCTGCAAGGCGGGTGCAACGCGGAGTCCGAGCCGGAACCCCGGAGGGGTCGAGAACATGGCTGACATAGGCGGTCGAGGCTGCTGCCCGGCCGGATTTGGTGATCTTGGTGACGATCACGTGAGGGTTGTCGGTGCGCTGGTCCGCGGGGTAGGCCAGGCATCGTTGAAGCACCGACCAGCTGACCGGATCCATTCGAGCACGTGCTGGGCACGCTGCAGTCAGCTGACTCCCCCCACACCAATCGGCCACCCCGTACTCGGGGCCGACTCAGACATCGCTCCAGGAGGTCCGCTTGTTCGTGTCCGCCGCCAGCACGTGGCGGCGGACACCGATCCTCTCGTGCACTCCCAGCCTGTTTCAGGAGGCTGCGGCAGCCTTCTGGATACGGGGGACGAAGAGCTGGGCCAAGGAGTGGACGGTGGCCGGGTCCAGGGAGCTGCCTCCCCCATCCTCCAGCCTTACCTCGGCGATGACCGTGCCCAGGCACATGATGAGG
Organism: Streptomyces sp. NPDC006512; assembly: GCF_040611935.1. NCBI lineage: Bacteria > Bacillati > Actinomycetota > Actinomycetes > Kitasatosporales > Streptomycetaceae > Streptomyces > Streptomyces sp. NPDC006512. The sequence continues at coordinate 85,233 of NZ_JBEXPG010000027.1, forward strand.
TCGAGGCCGTCCAAACTACCGGCGTTGCGGTAGTACGCGTGCCCCTCGACGCCGGGGACCGGCGCCACCTTCGCCTTGGCGTATTTGGCCGACCAGTCCTTCTCTTTGCTGCACGCAGCCTCGGCGGCCTTTTTGTCGGCGTAGGCCTGGATGTCGAAGTAGGCGTTCTCGCCGGCCGCCTCGAACTTCACCGAGCCGTTCGCGATGCGGGTGCAGTCCCAATGCGTGTCCGGACCGCACTCCGCCGCGGACTTGGGCTGATCCTCGATGTTCGCGCGGCCGGTCTTCGGCTTCCAACCCTTCATCGCCCCCGGGTCGGGGAGCGCCTGCCGGAACCGGTCCTCGGTGTTGAACACCGTGTCGAAGTCCGCCTTGCCGCCCTTCGGCTTGCCCGAACCCGCACCCGTGCCTGCATTCGCGCCTGATGCCGACTTGTCGTTAGCCGGCGGCTTCTCCCCAATCGGATCGGAGCCGCCGCCACCACAGGCGGTGGCGAAGGCCGCCAGCGCCATCAGAACCGCCACCCTCGAACCAATGCCGGACCTCAACTGCATTCCCCGTTCCCCCTGGCTCATCGGACCAACCCATCAGGCTGTCGCATCGTCAGATGATCCTGGCAGCTGACCCCGACGATGATCAAACGGTGCCCAGCCTCGGAGACGATCGCGACGGCTGCTCCGCCCTCGGTATCGACCGCAAGGCGCTGGCGTTCCGCGGCACCGTTCCCCGAAGCAGGTCAGCGAGGAGTCCACCGAGAAGGGCGACGCTGCCGTCATTTCCCATGAACATCCAGAGCGCCGGTGATCACTGAATGCCGCCGGAGACGAAACTGACTCCGGGCGGCAAGGAGGGACGTGTGTCGGTGGTAGTCCGGGCCAATGCGGAGCAGGGCGGCAGTGGGTGTCCGTGAGGCTGCCTGCGAACCTGGGCTTGCAGTGGGTGACCCACCCAATGATCCTGGCCCCTGCCTCGAGATCGGCAGTGAGAAGTACTATGGGAGGGCCGAGAACCCGGCGCACCTGATCTTCGGAGAAATCGGCCTGCGGATCCATTTTCCCGGTCAGGCAATGGGGCTGATGACGTGGGTGAGTGCCGCCCCCGATGCCCAGCCCGCGAACACCGCCGTGACATTCACGGTCGGCAAAACCACCTCTCTCTGCAACCCCATCACCATCACATGAGGCAGGGATCAACGGGACTGCGGTTGTCCGGGAGCGAGTAGTTGCGGGCCCCGGCCCCGGGTGGGGCGCCATAGCTGGTGTCATCCGGCCGGCGTCATCCAGCGGCCTCGGAGGGCCCGGCTCCGAACCTCGGGATCTCCTGCGCGCTGATGTCCAGGCGTAGTCATTTGAAGCGCAGGGGGTGGCGGAAGACCTGGCTCCTCGCCCACGACAAGATCGGGGTACCCACGGGGCCGACGGTCCCCTCGCTGGTGCTGGCCGGCGCCAAGGGTGCAACGCACCGGTTCCGGCTTGATGACCCGTGGCTGAGCCTGGCCGATGACGCCGAGGGCGAGGACTCGTTGTCCGGCTGGTCCACCGATGCGGTCCGCTGTGCGGACCGCCCTTGCCTGCGCCTTCGGCGCGCACCGTGCCACCCAGCGGGCGGGTCGCGGTGCGGCCTCCTGGGACACACGCCCCCAAAGTCCCCTCTGAAAGGCATCGGTACTCCCATGTCCATGATTGTTTGCGCGCGCTGTGACGGTACGAACCCGTTCCTCGTCCGCCCGGACCGGCTCTTCGCCTGCCTCGGGTGCGACATCGTCCTGGACCCCCGCGACATCGACCAGGACGGCCACAGGGCGCCCTCATCAGCAGCGTAGGCGCAGTCTTTGAACTCCGATCACCTCCACAACGCTGCGCGTAGACTGTGGGTTCGCTTGATCGACGGGGGACGATGATGACCAGTGAGGCGGAGCGGGCGGCTGCGCAGCAGCGCCACGATGTGTTCGTCCGAGCCATCGGTTCGGCTGCCGGTTGTGAGGGGCTTCTGGATGCGGGCCGGGAGTCGGCCACCAGTGATCGGTGCGGTCCTCACCTGAAGAATCTGTCGGTTGTGCTGCTGGGCCGTGAGCGGGTGCTTGCACTGGGAGCGGGGTCCCTGAACAAGGAAGACGGCGCAGTCGTCCTGACGAGTCAGCGTCTGATGCTGATCAGACAGGGCTGGAGCGGGATGACGGCCCTTGCAGTGGCGCTGGATGAGGTTCGGACCAGCTACATCAAGCAGGGAATCCTCCGCAATTGGCTGGTTGTGGAAAGCGATGAGGGAGCGGAAGAGTTTCTTGTCCGTGACTGGGAGGATCTGGCCCGTATAGAGCTGGCATTGCGTCAGGTCCGGGGTGCTTTGGCGGATCCCGATCCGGTCACGGTGAATGTGGCCGTGTCCACGGCGGCGCCGGTCGATACGCAGGATGTACTGGGGCAGATCGCCAGGCTGGGAGAACTCCACAAGGAGGGTGTTCTCACGGACGCGGAGTTCGCTTGGAAGAAGCAGCAGCTACTGGACCGGCTTTAGCAGCAGCCTGCAGCCGGCTCGGGTGCGCCGCCTGGTTCACGGCGCCCCGACCCCTCGCAGTGGTCACCCGGGCGTATCGGCTCCAGGTTCCGCCGACCTCCGTTACGAGGTGGACGCTGGTCTTGTCATGGTGGCCAAGTGCGGGCGGCGGGGGCAGTTGTGAGGCTGATCCCGGCGGGCGCCCGGTCGGGGTGCTTCCCGTCGCCCGCCGGGGAGGGCGGTCGGCTACTTCAGGATCGTGTCCACGCGGCCGACGCCCACCGTGTCGCCTTCGCGGATGGTGAAGCGCAGGCCCTTTTCGCGCGGATGTGGGAGCCGTCCACGCAGGCCCGGGACCAGTCCAGCCGGCCGGCCGCGTTCAGCTCGGCGAGCAGGATCCGGTGCAGCTGGTCGCAGACTCCGGCCTGCTGCCACCGCTCCAGGCGCCCACAGGTCTGCCCGGAGCTGAACTCCAGCTCAGGTGGCAGGAGTTGCCAGGCGATGTCGTTGTGCAGGACGTACAGGATGCCCTGTAGACACAACCGGTCTGCCACCGGCCGTGGCCCTGGCGACCTCGTCGGCCAGGGCGGCAGCAGCGGCTCGATCAGTACCCACAAGTCGTCCACGATCCACGGCCGAGTGCTCACACACTCACGAACGGCCGAATCATCACACCGGTTCGGTCCGGCAGGCGATCGGCGATGACGTCCTGGAAGAGCTGCCGGATTGGCGGACCACAAGCGATCGCGTCGTGCGGGTCTGACCGGGTGCGGTGTGCGTGTCCATGACCAGCGCAGCCTTCTGGAGCGCCTTGGGCTGACGGCCCGGCGCGGTCCTGACCGAACGCGAGGAAACAGCGTCGCCATCGCCTCCCACGAGGCGGCCGCCCAGGTGTGCACGGACCTGAACAGGCTCCAAGTTGCGTACGACGACGTCAGGGACGGCTGGGACGATGTCGCGGAGTCGAAGGCGACATGGGACGCGGCGCAGAAGGAAGCCGTGAAGTCCGCAGCGGACGGGTTGAAGAAGACCTGGGACGACCTGCCGGACGACACCACCGGCGCAGCGGCGGCCACCCGACTGAAGCCGCAGGCGCAAATGCTGGACAGCGCGGCGAAATCCGCCCGGACCGGCCTGAAGTGCCCCGGCTGACCAACGCCTCGGACCCGTCGGCGATCCTCGGTGCTGATTCAGGCCGCGAGGATCATCCGGAAGCGGCAGGCGGCCGGATCGCAGGCCCCCCCGTCATGGGCGGCCGTGCGGCACGGCGCGCCCACCGCCGACTTCCCCGGCCCGGCCGCCGGGACCGATGACCACCCGAGTTTCAATCCGTGGTGGCTGCCCGACTCCTGGCTCACGACAAGTTCGCCGTACCCGAGCGCGGGCCGAGGAATTGGCGCGCTGGACTCGTGACCGACCCCGGAGACGCCGCGGCCCCCTCCTGACCGAAGCCGCTAGCAGTGCGCACCGAACCGGCAGGCCACTGGTCCGCACGGCTCGGTGCCCAGCTCATGTCACCGTTCAGGACAGAGATCTCACAAGGTCTGCCGGATCGGCCTACGGCGCGGTGGTTGGCGGGTAGCGTCAGGGCGAGGTGTCTTGACCGACGACGGGGAGGAACGTTGAGGAAGTCACGGTACGGATTACTGGCGGGTGCCGCGATGGTGCTGCTGGCGGCATGCACTGGGTCGGGAGGAGGCAGCAAGCCGCAGAACAACGCGCCTGCGGCGTCCGGTGGTTCGGCCTCGTCTGCGGCGCCGAGCGCGCCGGCCGCCGCGCGGGCACAGGTCCCCCCGGCCTTCGACGGCGGCAAGGGCTGGGCGGTGATGCAGTCGGAGCACCTGACGCAGCCGACCGTCGCCCCGAACTCGCGACTGGTGCTGCTCCTCAAGACCTTCGAGGACGGGAAGGCGTTCGGCGTCGAAGCGCGCGAGGCCGCCACCGGCGCCGTCCGCTGGGTGAGCGCGCCGTGGAGGCCCAGCGAGAATCCCAAGGAGTTCGACGCCGGCGGTGTCAAGCTCGTGGTGACGAGCAAGGATGGGAAGGACCACGCAGTCCTCACCGCAGCGGTCAACGAAGGCGCGGACGTGGTCAACCACGGCACGCGCGTCGTCAACGCCGCAGTGTTTCCCGCCTCCTCCTCCGGCACCGGAGTGGCCCCGGCCCGCACAGTCAAGATTCCCGGTGCAGAGCTCGTCGGCGCGCACCAGGGGGACGGCACGCTGCTCTTGAAGACTGATTCGGCGTTCACCGTCGCCGATGTCACCACCGGCGACCTCAAGGCCCCGCTGGCCCAGGGGAGCCGCGAGTACCAGCTGGCCGCGGGAGGCGGCAAGATGGTGGAGCTGTGGCCGGGGCAGGCGACCATTCCAGACGGGGCCGACCCGCGTGACGACGCGATGCCCGGCAGCGGGGGCCAGGTCATGGCGGTGAAGGGCGGCTACGTGGTCGCCTCGTGGCAGGCGAAGAAGCAGGCCTACTCCGCACTGGGCGTGCCGATGAACTACGTCTGGGCCCTGCACGACGAGCGCGGCGGGCAACCTGTCTTCACCCTCGCCTGCGAGGGACTGAGCACGGGAATTCTCGGCCAGGGAGGCTCGACTGTGCTGAGCGACAACGGACGTTACCTCGTCGCCGTCACGGTGGCCTTCGACCTCCAGGCCAAGAAGGGCTACTGTTTCGGCGCGACCGACAACCGCAGCGGGGTGAACTTCATGGGGGTCGCCAACAATGGTGTTGCGTACGGCACGTCCGGCCCGGCTGCCAGGACGCCGGTCTCAGTCGACCTCGCCACGGGGACGGCCACCGATCTGGGCGGAGCCAGGCTCCCCGACCACGTCTTTGGCGACGTCGCCCTCTACACCAGCGCGCCGCAGAACGAGAAGGACCCGGCGGCCGACCTGAGCCACCACGTCGTGCTGAGCGTCTACCCCACACGCTGAGCAGCCGGGCAACGACCCACCCACACCGCCGCTGTGACCGCCCCCGGTATCGCCGCCGGCCCGGGCTCTGGCCCCGATACCGGGCCCGAGCGGATGAGGGAGGACTACCGGCGCAGCCCAGCCTCTTCGATGACCAGGAGGCGGCCAGGGTCGGCGGGCAGGACCATGACGGGGCGGAGGTCGGGCATCGGCTGCCTGCCGCGCAGGTCATGGCCGCTGATCATCTCCATGCGCACTCCCTCCCCCGGGCCCGGCCCGCTCACCCCCGTTCCCGGACGACGACATCATCGGCCAGGTGACTCCCGCAGGGCGGACGAATGGGCTGACGGGTCGTCCGGAGCCGTGGGAGAGTGGGCCTGAGTCAACCTTTGTGGAGTCCGGGACCTGGGCAGTCTGTCCCGCTGGGCTTGGCGTGGTGGCGGCTGGTTCTTCCTGCGGGACTGCCTTTGCGTGCGACGACACGGTGAACACGAGCGAGTCGTGTGGAGCCGTCGTTCGCTCAGAAGGCCTCGACCTGAGGCCGTACCGACGGCAGCTCCCACAGTTCCAAGGCTCCACTGATCAGGTCGGCGAGGAACTGGACCACGCCTCCGGTGTAGTGCCACCAGCCGCCGTTGCGTGAGGCCACTGTGACGGTCCAGTCGTCGGGACCAGGCCCTGTGGTGTTCCAGAGGAAGTAGTCGCCCTGGTTCGAGGTGGCCCAGGGCAGCAAACCTCCAGGGGCAGGAAAGGGGTGCAGAGGAATGGACATCTCTGCGTCCGCACACCACTCAGCGAGGATCTCAAGATCTTCGGAGTTCTCTGACCAGGCCTTTTCCTGTTCGGGGTTCGGGAAGCCGACGCAAAGGAAGTCCCCAAAAGCCAAGGAAGGGTAGCTGTCGGCAAGCAGCTTGAAGTCTGAAGGCAGCTCCGTGGTCAAGCACTCCTCGACCGTTGCCCAGTCGATGCTGGCTGGAGCCGTACGTCGAAGGAGGGCGAGGCCGGGGACGGCCCGCTCCAGAGCCGCGACCGCCGAGGCTGGATCAGTCAGGCGCTGACGGGGTACTTGAGTGCCGATGAGAGCGTCCACCGGGACAGCGTGCCAGAGCACGGATCACGGGCCTTCACAGACCTCCCAGGCTCGACCAACGATGGGGTGTCGGCAACGCCTGGGCGGATCGCGCCTACTGAGCCCGCAGGGGCTCCGCGGGCCGACGTCAGAAACTGCCGTGGGTTGCCAGGAGTGACGTGTGGTGCTGGGCTGGATGGTGGAGGGGTCTGATCCGGGGCCGTCGCACCCGGCGGACGGCGCCGAGTCTGCGTGACCGAGAGGACAGTCGAGGCCCAGCTCGTGCGGGCGCGGGAATGATTCCGGCCTCGCTGGGGCGGGTGCGGAATCCCACCCGGGCCGCCGGCGGAGCGGGTGGGCGCGACAGCGGCGCGCCCGGGTTCCGGCCGCGCCGCTGTCGAGCTGTGGTCAGCCCTCGGGGGGAGCCCCCGGGTCAGTGGAGCTTGTTGACGGCGGTCTTGGTCGTGGTGCGGAAGGCGGTCAGCGGGGCGTCCTCGAGGTCGCCCATCTGGCCCCAGCGGACGAGGGTGACGGTGCGGCCGTCGCGGCCGACGGAGAACAGGTGGATGTCGGAGATACCGATCTGCGGGTCGGCGGTGTCCAGGCTGTAGACCCAGGCGCCCTCCTCGACGGCGAGCTTGCCGTGGGAGGCGCTGACGGCCTGCAGGCCCGGGTTCTGCTGCTGCAGCAGGGGGCCGCAGCCGGCGAGGGCCCCGCGGAGGGTGTCGACCAGCTTCACGGCGTCGGCCTCGGTACGGGCGACGGTGGTGACCTGGACGCCGTTGGTGTCGAGCTCGGTGCTGAACTCGCGGTAGCGGGTGTTCTGCGCCGGGATCTTGTAGGGGGTGCAGAGGACGCCGCCGTTCTCCGGGACGCCGGTGAAGACCTGGGTGGCGGTCCACGGCGTCGACGAGGGCGGCATCTGGGAGGCGGCGAGGAAGGCGGGCTGGGCAGCGGCCTGCGCCGGGGCTGTGGCGAGGGCCGCGAGGCCCAGTGCGGCAGCGGCTGCGGTGGCGAGTGCGGTGCGAAGCTTGTTCATGGTGGTGGGTCCCCCGTCGGGTCGTTTGTTCGGTCAGTGCTCAACCAGCGTGGGGCCGGCGCCCGCCGACTGCAACGATCACGCGCCCACCAGCCGTCCCGGAATCATTCCACCCCTGCTGACGTGCAAGGACGTGAAGGTTGGGACGCAGGGTCGAGGGGGGTGGAATGCCGAAGGACGCCGCCGTCGAGGAGTTCGCGGGGCTCGTGCGCGCGTTGAAGGCGCGGAACGGAAGGAAGGAGTGACGAGGCGCTGGGCCGGCGGTTGAGCGTCAGCGCGTCCACCCTCCACCGCTACTGCTCGGGCGCTGATGTGTGAGGGCTCAGGACTTGCTTGACGGTCTGTCCTCAGGACTCTCTTGACGCGGCTCGCGTGACTGACGGCTCGGCCATGCCTTGATCCGGGTGACGGGCCCCCATTACCCGACCGGTCGTGTTGACCAACCGCTGAACGGTCAGCGGTCTGGCCGGGCCACCAGGTGGCAGCGGGCCGGCGGCGGCACGCACGCCCCGGCCGTCGACGCGTTCGCCGCTTCCGGCTTCGACGACAGCGAAGCCGTCGACATGGCGGAGCTGCGGAGGATCCCGCCCGCACGCCCCCGTGCAGCCGCCCCCACCCCGGCGGTGGGCGTGGGCGGGGCCGGCTCCAGTCCGCGCCGGCACGGGTGGGCGGATCGTGACCGGTGCCCAGGCGTTCTGGAGCAGTGCGACCGTACGACACGACCCCGGCACGTTGATGGTGTGCCGGGGTCGTGTCGTACCGGGGGATCGGCGCGGTTACTTGTTCATGTCGTTGCTGAAGCGGTTCGTGCAGTCCTGCTTCTGTGCTTGCGTCTGGGCCTTGTCGAGGCACGACGTGAGGTCCTTGCCCTCGTCGGAGTTGAGGATGGACACCCCGATGGCGACCAGGGCCACTGCGATGAGGACGCTGACGGATCCCAGGACGATGCCCGTGATGGCCATGCCTCGGCCATCCGCGCCGCGTCGTGCCTTGCGCACGGCAGCTATGCCCAGGCCGATGGCGACCAGTGCCAGCGGAATGCCGACGAACCACAGCCAGAGCAGCAACAACGAGAGGATGCCGGTGACGAGGGCGGCGACAGCCGGGCCCTTGCCGCCGCCTGCGGGCGTGTGGGGGTGCTGTGCCTGGTGGCCCGGCTCGCTGTGGTCCGGGACTCTGTAGGTGTCGGACATGGTGTCCTCTCCGAGGTGGTCGGGCCCGCGTTCCTCCAACGTCGTTGTGGAGCGCGGCGGTTCCTGCCGTCTGCCACGGAGGCCAGCCCCCAAACCTCCCGGGACACGGGCCCCGTGCGACGCGAAGACCGACGGCCCGCCGGCTCGGGACGGGAACCACGTGGCACGGGCCGGGTCATGATCCGAACCTCGGCGCGGTACGCCCGCGCCATGGCCCCGGAGGCCTCAGGGACGCCCTCGCCTCGCTGTCCCGTGCGTCGGCTGGAACCGGGCATGGCCTGTTGTCGGGTGAGGGGTCCGTCCGGGTTGCTGCCGCGGCGAATGGGCGAAGCCGCGGTAGGTGGTGCTGTCGCTGCGGGCAGGGATGGACCGGTCATGCGCCGGCGATCGGCGCTTTGACGACGATCCCTGTCTGAGAAGGAGCACTCTCTCGTGTCCGAGAACATGTGGAGCTACAACCCGGAGTCGCACCACACGCCCGGTACCAGCCTGGTCGGTTTCAAGGTCGAGGCCAGTGACGGGCACATCGGCACGGTCGACGAGGCCACCGAGGAGGTCGGCTCCTCCTACATCGTCGTCGACACCGGCCCGTGGATCTTCGGCAAGGAAGTCCTGCTGCCCGCCGGCACCATCGTCCGTGTCGATGTGAAGGAGGAAAAGATCCAGGTCAACCTGACCAAGGACCAGATCAAGGACTTCCCGGAGTACGACAAGGACAAGCACCGGGGCGACGCCGCCTACCGCGGCGAGGTCGGAAACTACTACGGCCGCAACATCGGCATCTGATCCACCGGTGCCACCGCTGCGGCCCGCGCCACGCGCGAGGCCAGGCCGCCCGCGCCGGGAAGCAGCAGGTCGCAGACGGGGGCGGGCGTCTGGCTCCGAAGGCCCGCCGGGGCCTGGCCAACTTGTCGAGGCTGTCCGGAGACTTCCCCACCGCCCTCGCGGCTGTCCCCTCCCTGGGCTGGAAGGGCCGCCACCACCGCGTCCTGGGCGACATCCACTGGTCCCACGCCAACACCGACCAGGCCATCGCCGCGTTCGAGGCCAGCCGCGCCGAAGCAGGACAGCACGGAGCCGCCGGCGAGCGGGCCATGACGCAGGTCCGCCTCGCCCTCGCGGTGTCGTTCGCCGACCCCGACCGCGCCGACGACGAACTCGCCTACGCCCACCAGCTCCTCGAAGGACTCGACCAGCGCTCCAACCGGCTCCTCGCAGACGTCGTCGGCCTGATCAAGGACGCGGGAGCCGACGGCGTCATCGGCCGCGCCGAGAACCTGCGCAACGAGGTCGAGGGTGCCAGGCTGCCCTTCCTCCTCCGGTTCATCGAACTCGCCTGCGCCTTCCACCACGCGATCCGCGACGAAGAGCAGCACGTGGCCGCCACCATCGACCGCCTGCACCAGCTCACCGCGAGCGGCGACTTCGCGTACTTCACCGACATCGCCCCCTACATGGCCGGCCTTCCGCGCCCCAGCACTTCGACCACCCAGTGGATCGACGGCGAGGATCCCGTACGCACCGCCCGGCGGGCTCTGGTCGCTGCCCGGCAGGCGTAACACAGTCCGCACACCAGAACAGGGCACCAGAGAGGCAGGACCATGACAGACGGCACGTCGTACAGCACCGAGGAGTCCCCGTCCAGCTGGGTCTTCCACGCGGGGAACTGGAGCACCATCGCGGATCCGCTGACGCACGTAGAGGGAGGGAGCTTCGACGGCGCCGTCCAGGCCGCTCACTACGAGCGTTGGACCGGGGCAGGAGGGATATACAACGTGCCGCTGATCCTCGCCGTCTCCGTGCGGCCCCAGGAACCTTGCTTCCTGTTCGACCTCGAGGGAAGTGTGGCCTCCCAGCAGTTCTACGCCCGGACATTGCCCGATGCACTGGAGCTGCTCACCCAGCTGGCCCCAACGCTCCAGGCGCTGGCAGTAACCGACCAGATCGCTCGGGCCGAGCCCAAGAGCATGTCGGTACTCGGGGACCTTCTCGACACCTTGCACGGGCGCAGCCGGGACACCGCCGGCCGCATCGTCGAACACTGACAAGGAGGGAAGCGCACGTGAGCCAGCACGCCATCGCGTACGTACACAGCCAGAACATCACCGACGAGACGGCCCGGCGGGTGTTCCTGGCCGTCGCCGAGCGGAGCAAGGGGGAGGGCGACATCCTCGGCCTGAACCTGTGGGACGCCGACATCCCGGCGCTCGCCCCACGGGCCGGCCTCACCGCAGATGAGTTCCGCCGCCAGCTGCGTTCCCTCAAGCAGCACGTGCGGATGGACGTCCGCGAGCACTCCGACGGCCTGTGGGAGATCGTCTACGGCCCGTCGTACACCCGACCCGCCAAGCCGAAGCCGGCGAAGCCGGACCTGACCCGGGGCGGGCCGCACCCGTTCTGGATGCCGGGCTGGGACCAGCAGAGCATCTGGGGCTACGAGGAAGGACTGGGTCACCTGTACGCCCAGCTCTACGCGAACCAAGACGACCCCGACGCCGAGCCCCGCATCTGGATCACCCCGCCGAGCTACATCGTCCGCGACATCGACGAGCTCGCCGCGGCCATCGCCCAGACCCTCATCCGGTACGTACCGGTGCGGGTGCCAGCCGAAGTCATCAAGTCCTGGCTGACCACCCCGCCGTTGTCCGCGCGCTGAGGCGGATGCCGGCCGCGGAATCCGCTCGGGAGGTGGCGCCGATTGCCAGGCGGTCTGCCGTCTCCGGAGGAAAGCCGCAGATTTCGCCTCGGTGGAGGGGCTGCGGTCGCTAGCCAACCTGCGGGCACACCACGCCGCTTACACGAAGAAGGGCTTCACCCGCGCCCTGATCCCGCCTGCCGCCGTAGGCCTGGACCTGGAAGAGCACACGCTGCGAACCGAGTCCTGGCACCGGGAGCTGATCGAGGCATTCATTGGCGCGGCCCCGAACACACCTCAGCCGCTCGACTCGGCGATCAAAGAGTTCCGGACCGCCCTCGGCTTGCCCACCCGCCCCGTGAACGTCCCCTGGGCACCCCGCGACCGCGCACTCCCACCACGAGTCGAGGCGATGCTGCGGACGCTCGCCCACGGCTTGCCCATCGCTTCGCCGGACCGCCTGCCAGTGGGCTGGACGGTCACCGGCGAGAACGTGCGCCTCCGCGTCGGCGCGGCGGGGGAGACCCTCGACCGGCAAGCCGTCACCGAACTGCAGGCCGCCCTGAGCGCCTGGCTGCACTTCACGAAGAACACCGCGGGATAGCGGGTTCTGCCCGCCCGTCGGCGTTCAGCGCAGACGACCGAGGTGGATCACGCTCACGCGGACCTGCTGGTCGCTGATCTCGTACATCACCCGGTACGCCCCCACGTGAATGCGCAGCACGTCGGCGGTGCCGAAGGCGCCTTCGGGCCGGGGGTCGTCGGCGAGGTGGTCGATCGCGGTGAACACCTGCCGCACTCCAGTGGGGTCGTCCTTGGCGAACTTCTCCGCCTGAGCGAGGGCTTCGGGTTCCCAGATGACTTCGTAGCTCATGCCTCAGCGCCGAACAGACGGCGGTACGCCTCGTCGTGCGGAATGCCGGCGCTCTCGCCGCGCTCTTGGCGCGCGCGGTAGGCGGCCAGCGCCCGCAGCTCCTGGAGCTCCAGGGCGTCGGCGGGGCTGACCAGCATCGCGATGGTGTGGCCGTGGTCGGTGATGGCCACCGGCTCCCGGGTTGCGCTGACCTCACGCGCGATGGCGCCCAGCCGGGCGCGTGCTTCCACGATCGAATAGGTACTGCTCTCCGTCGTCATGCACACCAGCTTACAGAAGTGTGCACTTCCGCGCAGGCGGATCCAGCAACGTACGCGATGAGGCCCGGTGGCAGCCGCAGATCCGCGCCAAGGCGAAGGAGGAGGCGGCGGCGACCGGCGGCATCGTCATCGACGTCCACGCCCGCCTCGGCTACGCCGGAGCGTCGATGGACACCACCGACGAGGACCGCCAACGGCACATCACCGTCGCCCTGCCTCCCCAGTACGCGGCCCGCCTCTTCAACGCCCAGGAGCAGGGCGCCACCGAAGACCGGCTGCGCGAACTCACCGCCGAAGCACTCAAGGAGGTCTACTTCCAGGACAGCGGCCGCCGCGCCGGCTCCCTCCGGGAAGTCGAGATCAACGACGTGCTCGACCTGGGATTCCAGCTGTAGAGGCCGTACCCCACCTGCGAGCGAGCGAGCCCCACACCGATGATGTGGTCCGGGGCTCGTGGGACTTTGATCGGTTGTCGGCGGCAGCACGGTGCGAACTAGCGCCGGTACTGCAGCTGAGATTCTCACGTTGGCCGGTTCGAGGCTTTCGGTTTTTTATGCCTCGCCCCCACACTGAGAGATTGCAAGCAATAGGGTCACTTCTCCGCAATTCGGTTCAGTCCACCGCTCATTCCGGAAGACAAAACGGAGCTCCCAATGACCAACCGAACTTCCAAAAGTCTGGTTTGCCTCCTGGCGTCGGCTGTCGCGACAGTTGCTCTTGTCGCCCCCGGAGACGCTGTCGCCGATGAGCGCCACAGTCAGGCCGTCTGGGGAAACATCAAGAACGTGCACTCGAATATGTGTTTGGAGATTCGGGGGGACTCCACCGCGAACGGAGCGTATGCGAACCAGTGGTCCTGCAATGGTTCCGCAACGCAGCAGTGGACCCTCGAGGCGGTGCCTGGAAAGCAGTGGTCGTACTTTTTCCGCAATAGGAATTCCGGGAAGTGCCTAGAGATTCGTGGAGACTCCACGATGGAGGGTGCCGTAGCAGGACAGTGGACGTGCAACGGGTCTCTCACGCAGCAATGGGAAATAGAACTGAAAATAAATCCCATGGTCCGGAACGAAAACTCAGGCATGTGCCTGGAAATTCTTTCCTGGGGAACTGGGAGCGGAAACCTCGCGGGACAGTGGCGCTGCCACGGAGGAAACAACCAGCGCTGGAACTTCCCGTCGCTGTAAAGCCGCAACCGTAGACGGCCCGAACTACCCGCGAGCCCCGGACCAACGCTGTCCGGGGCTCGATCGCGTATCCGTGGGCGGTCTCGCCGCCTGCTGGACGTCGGGCACGTCGCCTGCACCTGGTGGACCGCCACCTCCTCGCCGAGTGGGCCGCCGGCTCCCGCCCCTCTGGGAGCTGCTGCGCCAGATCCCCCCGCCCCGCAAGCCGTCCGCGCTGTCCTGATCGCACCGCCATCGTGCCGTGCGTCTGTTCGGGGGTCATGGGAGTGGGGAACGGGGGCACAGGAGCGGGCAGGGGAAGGGCTCCCCGGGTACGGCCGGGCACTGCCCGGCCGCCAGAGCGGAAGGATGCTCCTGTGTCGCAGGTCGAAGAGTCTGTCGAGGTCGACGTCCCCGTGCGTACCGCGTACAACCAATGGACGCAGTTCGAGTCGTTCCCGCACTTCATGGAGGGTGTGGAGCGCATCGAGCAGCGTACCGACACCATGACGCACTGGGTCACGAAGGTCGGCGGGGTGACCAAGGAGTTCGAGGCGGAGATCACCGAGCAGATCCCCGACGAGCGGGTCGCGTGGACGACGCTGGGCGGTGACGTGCAGCAGGCCGGTGTGGTCACCTTCCACCGCCTGGACGAGAACACGACAAAGGTGATGCTGCAGCTCGATTACGACCCGGAGGGCTTCGCGGAGAACGTCGGCGACAAGCTCGGCTTCGTCAAGCGGCAGATCACCGGTGACCTGAAGCGGTTCAAGGAATACATCGAGGAGCGCGGCCGCGAGACTGGCTCCTGGCGCGGCGAGGTCTGACGCCTGTATCGCGGGTCCCCGGCGGGGGAGTCCCGCCGCCGGGGGACCCTCGGGCCCGTCGCCGATCGGGTCGCCGCCATGACGGCCGATGCCCCGACTGCCGGACGGTTCGACGGCGGGGTGGCTGTCGATCCCTTGCGGACTGATGCCCCACACGAGGCCTCCGGCGGCCTGGAGCTGGGCCAGGCCGTCAGAGTACGAGTACTGATGTGCGGTGCACACCGGTGTGTCGTCGCCGGGGTAGAAGGCCAGGACGAGGGGCTGACCGCGTTGCTTGCACAGGGTGTATTCGGTGCGGTGGAAGGTGTCGCCGTCCAGGCGCCCGCCGGGCAGGCGGGAGTCACCGACGATGTCCCCGATCTTCGGGGTGTTTGCCACGAGAGAACCTCGATTGGGGATGGGTGCAGGCATCTCGGGTAGAGCGGTGGGCGCCCGGTCAGGCGGGATGGGTCATCAAAAGCAGAGGCTCGGTGGTGGGCTGGGGAGAGCCTCCGGCGGGTTCCAGTGTGAGCCCGACGGCGCCCGCGTCGGCGGGGTTGCCGGTCAGGACGACGGTGCCGTCGTCGTCGATGAGTCCGGCCGGGCGCATGGTGCCGTCGTGGTCCAGCCACAGCTGGTAGGTCTTGCCTGCTGCGGGTGCGGGCAGGTTGGCGGCGGTGAAGACGGCCTTGTTCTGCCGGTCGGAGGCGACGACGGTGGTCAGGGCGCCGTTGGCTGCCCGGCCGTGGACGGTGCGCGCATCCGGGGCCGCCAGGACGGTGCTGACCGCATCGAGTTGCTGCTGGGCCTGGCGGGCCTGCTGCTTGAGGTTCTGTCCGTTCTGCGTCTGCCATGCCGCGATGCCGCCCAGGGCGGCGGCTGCCACGCTGGCGGCCAGCGCCAGGGGCACGGCCCTGCGGCGCAGCATGCCGGAGGCGGGTTTCGCGGCGGGCGGCGGGATGCGCGGCGGGAGCTGGCGTACGCCGTCGATAGCGGCCATGACCTGCGCTTTGGCCGCGGCGGGCGGCGGCTGGGAGACGGCTGCCGCCAGTCGGGCTGCGGTCGCCTCGAACTCGGCGGCTTCCTGCCGGCAGGCCTCGCAGGCCTGCAGGTGAGCGTGGAAGTCCTTGCGTTCGCCGTCCTCGAGTGCACCGAGGGCATAGGCGGCGACGAGGGTAAGGGCGTCGGTGGCGTGGTGTTTTATGCGGTCACCCCCATGCAGTCGCGGAGCCGGATCAGCCCGTCGCGCATGCGTGTCTTGATCGTGGGAACCGGTGTGCGCAGGGCTTCGGCGACTTCACGCTAGGTCAGGCCCTGGTAGTAGGCCATAGTCACGGCCTGGCGCTGGATTTCGGTCAGGCCGCGCATGCAGCGGCGGACCTGCTCGGACTCCAGGCGGGTCTCGACCTGTTCGGCGACCTCGTCGAAGGCGGTGGTGTGCTCGCGGGCGGCCTGGGCCTGCTCGCGGTCGGCGGATGCCTGGGCGGAGCGGACCCGGTCCACGGCCCGCCGGTGGGCGATCGTCGCCGCCCAGGTGGCAACGGAGCCGGCGTCGCTGCGGTAGCGGGCCGCCTGCCGCCACAGGTCGATCATCACCTCCTGGGCGACCTCCTCGGACTGAGCCCGGTCGCGGACCACTTTGACCACGATCCCGAAGACCAGAGATGCGAGGGCGTTGTAGAGGACGGAGAACGCCTGTTTGTCACCGTGGGCCACCTTCTGCATGACGTCGCTCAGGTCGCTGCGGGCGGGGTCGTCGGAGCGGCCGCTGTTGAAGGGGATCGGTTGATTCACCTGCGGCGCTCCAGCCGTGGTGAGCAGGCGAAGAGGCGGCCTGGGTCGGCCTTCCTGGGGCGGGGCGTCCATCGCATGCCGGTCCTTGAGTCTCGTCTGTGCGGGCCGGACCGCCCCCCCCCCCGCGGGACGGTCCGGCTTTTGGAAACCTGTGCGTGTGTCAGTGGTTCGTCGTAGCGGACCGCACGGCGGACGGGAGCCTGTTCGTCAGCCACGCCGCCCGGGGCTAACCCTTTGGAGGGGAGCCGGCGCACTACGCCAAGCCAGCGGGCAAGCGGCCGCGAAGACGGCGTGTGCGGGAGCCGAGAAGGGTTTTCGAGGCTTCTCCATCGGCCGCGCGGGACCTCCGCGCGGCCGCGTGTTCTCACCGGAGGTACAGAGAAATGGTTCGTGTGCGACGAGGTCTGGCCGTGGCCCTGGCGGCCAGCGCGGTGGTGGTGGCAGGCGGGTCGGTTGCATCCGCAGACGCGGGCGCGCGGGGAATTGCCGCCTATTCGCCGGGGGTGGGATCGGGCAACCTCATCCAGGTGCCGATCCACATTCCCGTCAACGCGTGCGGCAACACCGTCAGCGTCATCGGTCTGCTGAACCCCTCCTTCGGCAACACCTGCATCAACGCCTGACCCGCACCGCTTCAAGACCCCGGTCCGAGGCCGAGAAGACGGGGTGGCCCGGACCGGTGGCCTGCCGGTCGCACAGAGGGGGGCGCGGCTGTGGCGTGACCAGGCCTCGACTGGCAGGTCAGCTGTGGGTGGTTGTCGGCACAGCCACCCACAGCACCCCCGCAGCCCGTCGGCTCTGTCACACGTCCCAGCCCCCGTCCGCACTTTCGCTCGCATGGCTCATCCCGCACCGGAGGCACCCACCTTCGGTCGCGCCACGACCACAGCTCTGGCGAGGTCAGCGGCGACCGCCACACCGGCGGCGCGGGCGACCGGCTCCGGAGTAAATCATCGGTGCGCACTGGTTCACGGCGAATCAGCGGAGTCGTCCGCCATGGCCTGCGGGTCCTGGTTTTCGATGTGGCTGAGTCTGCCGGGCCACCATGCGGCCGGGCCGATGTCCCGGACGAGGGCGGGGACCAGGAGTGAGCGGACGACAAGGGTGTCGAGGAGGACGCCGAAGGCGACGATGAAGGCGATCTGGAGCATGAACGCCAGGGGGATGACGCCGAGCGCCGCGAAGGTGGCGGCCAGGACGACGCCCGCGGAGGTGATCACACCACCGGTTGCGATCAGCCCGCGCAGCACTCCCCGGCGGGTGCCGTGCAGGAGTGATTCCTCGCGCACCCGGGACATCAGGAAGATGTTGTAGTCGACGCCCAGCGCGACGAGGAATACAAAACCGTACAGCGGTACGGAGGAGTCGGTTCCACTGAATCCCAGGAGCTGCTGGAACACCAGGGCGGAGACGCCCAGGGTCGCGACGAAGCTGAGGGCGACGGTGGCGACCAGGAGCAGGGGCATCGCCAGGGAGCGGAGCAGGCCGATGAGGATGGCCAGGATGATCACGAGGACGACCGGGATGATGAGGGTGCGGTCGTGCTCCGCGGTGCGCTGGGTGTCGTACTGCTGGGCGGTGTAGCCGCCCACGAGGGCGTTGGCGTCCGGCACGGCGTGGACGGCCTGGCGCAGCCGGGCGACGGTCTGCTGGGCGGCGCTGCTGTCCGCGGGGGCGTCCAGGGTGGCGTTGAGGCGGACGCGTCCGTCCGCGACGAGCGGAGCTCCGCCGGCGGGCCCGGCGGCGGTGGCAGGGATGACCGTGGCGACGCCCTCGGTGTTCTCGGCGGCTTCGGTGACCTGGGCGATGCGGGCCTTGTCGGCGATGATGACCGCGGGGTTTCCGGAGCCTCCGGGGAAGTGCCGGCTCAGGGTCTGCTGAGCGGCTACGGAGGGTGCGTCGTTCACGAAGATCTCGTCCAGGGGCACTCCCTTGGCATGGAGGGTCGGTGCGAACGCCGCGCACGCCAGGAGTGCGGCGAGGCTGATGGCCCAGACCTTGCGCGGGGCCCGGCCGACGAGGTCCGCGATGCTTTCCCAGATGCCGTGGCCCGTGCCCCTCTCGCCTGCGGGGCGGATCCTGGCGGGCCAGTAGGCGGCGCGGCCGAGAAGGAGCAGGACCGCCGGCAGGAAGGTCAGGGTGCTCAGGACCGCGCACAGGATCCCGATGGCTCCTACGGGGCCGAGGGCGCGGTTGTTGGTGAGGTCGCTCAGGAGCAGGGCCAGCAGGCCGAGGGCGACGGTGGCGGCACTCGCGGTGATGGGGCCGGCCGACCGGCGCAGGGCAGCCCGGACGGCGGCGTAGCGGTCGTCGCGCTGCGAGAGTTCCTCGCGGAAGCGTGCGGTGAGCAGCAGGGCGTAGTCGGTGGCGGCGCCGATCACGAGGATCGACAGGATCCCCTGTACCTGTCCGTCGACGCGTACGACGCCGTGGTCCGCGAGGGCGTAGACGAGGGCGCAGGCGAGCCCCAGGGAGAACACGGCGCCGACGATGATCACCACGGGCAGCAGCACGCTGCGGTAGACCAGGAGGAGGATCAGCAGGACCGTGGTCAGCGCCACGGCGAGCAGCAGTCCGTCGATGCCGGCGAAGGCGTCCGCGAGATCAGCCTGGCTGGCGGCGGGGCCTGCTACCTGCGCGACCGTACCGGGCACCTGAGCTGCGGCGTCCGCGATGGCCTGCAGGGCGGCGGGCAGTTCTTCGCCGAGGTCGGGTTTCAGCTGGACGACGCCCTGGAGGGCCTGGCCGTCGGTGGAGAGCACCGTGGGAGAGGAGGGTGCGGCCACCATGTCGGTGCCGGTGAGGCCCTCCAGGGCCCTGGTGGCTTCCTCCTGCTGCTGGACCGAGAGTTCGGCCGGCGCCTTCTTCGTGGTCCACACGACGACCGCGGGCAGGCTCTCGTCCTGCCGGAAGGCCTTCTGCGCCTCGACGACCCGGGTCGACTCCGCACTGCGCGGCAGGAACGCGGCCTGGTCGTTGGTGGCGACCTCGCCGAGTTTTCCGGCGTACGGGCCCAGCCCGCCGCCGACGAGCAGCCAGACGATGACCAGGAAGACAGGGACCAGCCATCGGGCGAACCGTGATGAACCTGCGGACATGACGCTCCCGGAAACAGATCTAACTCACTGATGAAGAATCTCAATGATTGAAATAGATTAGATCACGTGGAGACCACGCCTCCCCGTCGCCCCAGGCGCACACCCGGTCTTCCCCAGGAGGGGCCGATCGGGATGCACCCGGGCGAGGGTTCAGCGCCCGGGCGTGCGGAGGTCGCCGAGCTCCTCGTTGACGGCCGCGAGGAATCTGAGGGCGACGGCGAGCTCCTGCTCACTGAACCGCTGCCGGGCGCTGTCGGTGGCCGCGGCGAGCGGCCTGAAGGACGAGCGGGCCGCGGCCCTGCCCCCTTCCGCGTAACGGATGTGCACCACGCGGCGGTCTTCGCTCTCTCTGGAGCGCGCGATGTGACCTGCGCGCTCCAGCCTGTCCAGGCAGGCGGTGACAGCGCCCGAGGTGAGTCCGAGGTGCTCGCGAAGGCGGCCGGGTGTAAGCGGCTCGGCGCTGTCGAGGATGACGGACAGCGCCTGCACGTCCGTGGGGTGCAGCCCCTGACCGTGGGCGAATCCGTGAACGAGGCGATTGATCTCGCCGTTCAGGCGTCGCAACTGCACGGCGAACTCCTGGAGGCTCGCTCCACTGCCCCCGTCAGGGATGCCTCCGCTGGTTTCCCGCATTCCCGATGCCGCCATCTTCCCAGCGTATAGAAGCATTCACGGCTTCCCATGCCCGAGGGCCGGCGCTTGCCGTCAGGAAGCAGCCGTGCGGTCATCCGGTCCTTCCCCGTGAACTGCACCGGCACCTGCGCTGGCGCAATGCCAACGCCCGCCACCCCGACGTCCTGGCCGCCCAATGCCGCGAGCGCGCCCGCATCCGCAGCGAAAAGGGCATCCGCTGGGGCGGACGCCCCCTCAAAACCGCAGCCTGGCCACGCCGCCGAACCTGCCTGGTCACAGCCCTAGATATGGATGAGAATCTGTCGCAGGGGATGTCCGAGCGCACCCGCGAGAGAGGCCAACTCCCCGTCGGTCAGCCAAGCCCGGTTGGGATACAAAACCTCGATCCTGAACCGCGCGAACCCCATCGGCCAGTCGTACACCAGCTCGTTAAGCGACGTCTCAACGTCGCAGCAGGGAACCGTCACCATGAGCGTCGAAAAGCCCTCGTCGTAGCACTGCGAGACAGCATCACCCCACCAGCCGGGTGCGAGCTCCGTGCCGCACTGCGGGCAGGAGATCCTCTCCAGGTTGGCGAAGCAGTGGACCACCTCGACGCTGTCGTGCCACCTGGCTTCCAGACCACGTCGGGCGTCGTCGTCAGAAAGCATCCCGGACAACACAACCGCAGCACGGTCCGCCGCATCCTTACTGGGCTGCCAGTACGGATCGGTCGGAATCACCGTCAGGTAGTTGTCACTCATCGCCCGCCCCCACGCCCGCCACCGTCCGCTCCTCGTCTCGTCGTCAGACCCGGCGAACCTATCCGGTCACAGCACTAGCCGTCGCTGCGGCGGCGTGCTGGTGATTGCGCTGCTGGTGTACCGCAGCCTGCTGATGCCGCTGGTGGTGATCACGGCGGCGTCATCAGCGCCGCCGGACTCATCCTGGCCGCCACCTTCGCCGCGCTGGCAGTCATGCCCCCGCTCTCCCTGGCACAGATCTGGGGCATCGTCGCCCACGGTGTCCTCATCGGCACCCTCCTGGTACGCCTGTTCCTCGGCCCCGCGCTCATCCTCGGCCTCGGACACCGCACCTGGTGGCCCGTCCGCCTGAGCTGACCGCACCCCTGGACGTGACCCAGCCGCCCCCTCGCGCGTCCGTGACCAGGGACGCACGAAGGCGGCGACGACCGGCTGCGAAGGCAACACAGGCGATCGGTTCACTCCTTTGGGTGTTGCACCAATCTGCCGGGCGGGTGCTGCCGAATGACGGGTGTGAGCAGCTTCCGCAGCACCCTCTTCCGCGCCGCGCTCGGCGCGCTGGCCGGTCTCCTGGCCGCGTTCACGGCTCTGGCCGTGGCTGAGCTGTCCGCTGCTCTGGTGCGGCCCGCTGCGGGACCGGTGACCGTGGTGGGCGGCGCGGTCATCGACCGGACGCCGGCACCGGTCAAGGACTTCGCGATCCGCACGTTCGGAGAGAACGACAAGACCGTCCTGCAGCTCGGGATCCTTGCCCTCCTCGCGCTGTTCGCCATCGGCCTGGGCACGCTGAGCCTGCGTCACCGGCGGAGCGGCGCAGCCGGCGTGCTGCTGTTCGGTATCGCCGGCGCGGCCGCGGCCTGGAGCCGGCCAGACTCTGCCGGAATCGGTGACGCCCTTCCCTCGATCGCCGGAGCAGTAGCCGGCGCCGGCATCCTCTATCTCCTGGCGGGCAAGGCATCAGCCCCCGCACCGGCAGGCGGCGAAAGCGACGGCTCGGGATGGAGCAGGAGGGGGTTCTTGACAGCTGCCGCCGTGACCGCCGGCGCTGCCGCCTCCGCCGGTGCACTTGGCCGGTTCCTCGCCGGCCGGCGGGGTGAGGGCGTCGTGGCTTCCCGCAATGCCCTCGCCCTTCCCCAGCCGGCCTCACCGGCCCCTGCCGTCCCGGCGGGCGCCCAGTTGAAGGTGCCTGACATCAGCCCCTTCACGACACCGAACCGGGACTTTTACCGTGTCGACACCGCACTCGTCGTTCCCAAGATCGACGCGGGTACCTGGCGGCTGCGGATCCACGGCAAAGGCGTCACCCGGCCCCGCACCTACACCATCGACCAGCTCCTGGCCCGCCGGCTCATCGAACGCGACATCACCCTCACGTGTGTGTCCAACGAGGTCGGCGGACCCTACATCGGCAACGCCCGCTGGCTCGGAGTCCCCCTAGCCGACCTCCTGCAAGAGGCCGGCGTCCGGCCTCCCTCGAAGGGCGGGAGAGCCGATCAGCTGGTGGCCCGCTCCGTGGACGGCATGACCCTCGGCTCCCCGGTCGAGGACCTCATGGACGGCCGCGACGCCATCCTCGCGATCGGCATGAATGGCGAACCGCTGCCCTTCGACCACGGCTTCCCCGTCCGCATGCTCGTTCCTGGCCTCTACGGCTACGTGTCCGCCTGCAAGTGGATCGAAGACATCGAACTGACCACGTTCGACGCCTACGACCCCTACTGGGTCAAGCGCAAGTGGGCCCGCAAGGCGCCCATCAAGACGCAGGCCCGCATCGACACCCCCAAGCCGTTCGGACGTCCCGCCGCCGGCCCCGTCACGGTCGCCGGTGTCGCCTGGGCCCAGCGCCGCGGCATCACCCGCGTCGAGGTCCGGATCGACGACGAGCCGTGGCAGGACGCAGACCTCGCTGCCCAGGACACCATCGACACCTGGCGCCAGTGGTCCTACCGCTGGAACCCCACCCCGGGCGGACACACCATCACCGTCCGCGCCACCGACGGCACCGGAGCGGTGCAGACCGAAGACCGCACCCGGACCATCCCCGACGGAGCCAGCGGCTGGCACAGCGTCTTCGTCACCATCCCCTAACCCACCGGAACGCCCGCTCAGGACCGGATCCGGCAGCACAACCAGCATCCATCGAAACCCCTGAAGACGATTTCCCAAGGAGCAAACCGTAATGAACAGCATGAAGATCCGCCGTACCGCGATCGCCGTCGCCGCAGCCGCCCTGCTGCCCTTCTCCCTTGCCGCCTGCTCCGACTCCGGCAGCGACACCAAGGCCGCCCCGACCGCGGCCGCCGGAGATGAGGCCAAGACCGACGCCAGCACCCCGGCAGGCGAGGGGATGACTGGCGACAAGCCCTTCGGCCCGGCCTGCGCCGGCGTGCCGAAGGACGGCGCGGGCTCCTTCGACGGCATGGCCAAGGACCCGGTCGCCACCGCCGCGTCCAACAACCCGGCCCTGTCGACCCTGGTCGCCGCCGTCAAGCAGGCCGGTCTGGTCGACACCCTCAACAACGCCAAGGACATCACCGTCTTCGCGCCCACCAACGACGCCTTCGCGAAGATCCCGAAGGCCGACCTCGACAAGGTCCTGGCCGACAAGGAGCAGCTCACCAAGATCCTTACCTACCACGTCGTCGGCCAGAAGCTCACTCCCAAGCAGCTGGAGAAGGGAAGCTTCGAGACCCTCCAGAAGGGCATGGTCACCACCACCGGCTCCGGAGAGGCCTACAAGGCAAATGACACCGCGAACGTGGTCTGCGGCAACGTCAAGACCGCCAACGCCAACGTCTACATCATCGACAGCGTCCTGATGCCGAAGTAACACCCCCTGCCTCGGCCCAGGAATGCCAGGTGGCCCTGCACCCCTGTTGCCGGGGCGTGCAGGGCCACCGGCTTGGCCAGCAGCCGGGCCATGCCAGAAGCACGCCCCGGCCCCGACCCACAGGGAGCTCTGTGACGCGGGACCGGTTCGGCTCCACCAGCTTCCTCATCGGCGCCCTCGTCTCACCCCTCGCCGGCCTCACCGACAGCGCCGCCCCGATGGCCCTGATCCAGGCCCTCGCGGCCGCTGGAGCCCTGACCGGCTTCACCCTTCTCACCCGCGGCCGGCTCACTGCCGGCACGCAGAAGTAGCCAGCCCGCACAGCCACTTCCGTAGATCGGAGTCCGTCCCAGGGCCCCCGGCCGCTTGACGCCGGGGCCCTGGGACGGACTCTCATCGACGGTCCTTGCCCAGAGAACGACCCGGACGGCGGTGCCCCAGAACTCCGTCCGCGCCCCGGAATTACTCGCATAACTCGATCTCACTGTCCCGGGTGACGCCCGGCTGTGCGGGGCCCGGATGGGAGGAGGCAGATGCCGGAGGCACAACCCGAGCCAGTGCCCTTCCTTCAAGGGAAGATCCGGTCTCGGGGAAGCCGAGCCCGCAGTCCCCGAGTCGCACGCACCCCCAGCAGCGACGCGCGGGAGCGAACTAGATGATCTTCTCGGCGAGATCATGCGGCTTCTGGCCGAGGCCGGCTTCGAGCCCGGCCGCGAAGGTGACGGTCTGCGCGTGCGCGCCGACGGGGAGGGAGTGCTGCCCGGCCGGCAGCCCACTGACCTTCTGCGACCGTACGGCCGGCTCCACCGCCACGAGGAGAACTACGCCGCGCGCACCGAACTGGCCGGGATCCGCACCGCTCTCCACTCCTCCTGTCCTGGTTGCGACCCTGACCGTTGGTCGGCGACCTGACCGATAGCTGGCGCGCCCTGCGACCGGCCATGTCCCTACGCGGAGCTGAACGGGTAGGCGGACTGTTCCGGCGGATAGGTGAAAGATCGTGGCGTCTGGGTGGATCCTGCTCGGGCGGTGCACGCGCCTGCGTTCACGTGGCGTGACACTCACCGGCAGGGCCCGTTGATCGTCCCCGTACGGTGAGCCGCCTGGCCCGGCCCGTAGTTCCTGTGGCTGGCAGACAGTCCCGAGCCGGAGGTAGACCGCCGTGGCGGGGAATGGAAACCCGACCGTCAGACGACGCCGGCTGGGCGCGGAGCTGCGCCGGCTCCGGCAGGCCAGTGGCCTGACCAGTACGGAGGTGGCAGAACGCCTGCTGATCTCCCAGCCCAAGATCAGTCACCTGGAGAACGGCCGCCGAGCCATCAGGCCCCGTGATGTGCGGGACCTGTGCGGCCTCTACGGAGTCACAGACCCGCAGGCCGTCGATTCGTTGATGCAGGCGGCCACGGAATCGGACCGGCAGGGCTGGTGGGTGGCCTGCGGCGAAGTCCCGTACGCCGTCTACATCGGCTTGGAAACGGCAGCCTCCTCGATCCACTCCTACGAGCCCCTGGTGATCCCCGGCCTGCTGCAAACCCCCGCCTAAGCCCGGGCAGTCATCGAGGAAACGATCCCTCTGGCCACCGCGGAACAGATCGCCACGCGCCTCGAGGTCCGGCTGCGCCGCCAGCACCGCGCCCACCACCCGGCACGCCCTTTGCGCTTATGGATCGTGCCGGACGAGTCCGCACTGCGCCGTGTGGTCGGCGGTCCTACGGTCATGCGCGAGCAGCTCGAGTACCTGAACCGCCTCGGCATGCAGCCGCACATCACCGTGCAGGTCCTGCCGCACGGAGCGGGGGCCCATCCGGGAGTCTCGGGGCAGTTCTCCGTTCTCCGCTTCCCGGACAGTATGGCGGGGACGGTCTATCTGGAGCGGTTCACCAGCGACCTCTATCTGGAGAAACGGTCCGACGTACAGCAGTACAGCGTCATGTATGACCACCTCCAGGCCAAGGCGCTGAATCCGCAGGACACCCGTGACTTCATTGCCCGCGCCGCCCAGGAGCTGCTGACCGCCAGGTAGGTGCCGGGCAGGCCTGGCGGCCCGGCACTCCTCCGCCGACGCCGACCGTCCCGGACGCTGCGTGCGCGGACATCCGCATCGGCTACGCCCGCTGCTCGACCCTCGGGCAGGAACTCGACTCCCAGCTCGACGCCCTCGCCGGGCACGGGATCGACCGCGACCGGATCTTCAGCGAGAAGATCAGCACCCGCATCCGGGTCCGACGACGAGGGATAGTGGTTCGGCGGTCAGCGGGGAGGGCGGTGCCGGCCCCGCGGCGTCACTGGTCATCGGGACGAGATGATCGCCGCCTCCGGGCGGGGGACCGGGCTGCCGTCTGGCTGGAGCGGGACCGGTGGTACATCGACGAGCTCCCCTCGGCAGCCAGGCCGAGGTTGTCTGCCGT
>NZ_JBEXPG010000028.1:0-107536 GCF_040611935.1 Streptomyces sp. NPDC006512
GCGGCGGCGGGGCCGGTCGCCGGTGGCCGGGCGGCGGACCTCAGCCGCGCTTGCGGGCTCCGGGGCGGGCCTGGGTGAGGGCCGCGCCGGCCAGGACGACGGCCGCGCCGACGGGGGTGTTCCAGTGGAGCTGCTCCCCGAGGACCATGACGCCCGCGGCGGTGGCGATCACCGGGATGAAGTACGTGACCATCTGGGCGGTCGTCGGACCGACCTCCGTCACCAGCCGGTACTGCATCTGCAGGGCCATGCCCGTGCCGAGGGCGCCCAGGGCGACCACCGAGAGGGTCGGCCACAGCGGGAACGAGGCGGGTGCCGAGGTGAACACGGCGCTGACGGCGGCCAGCTGGACGGCCGAGACCAGGAGCTGGGCCCCGGTGAGCGCCACCGGGGAGCCCGGAACGGACGCCAGGGTGCGGCGGACGTAGATCCAGCCGATCGGGTAGCAGAGCGCGGCCAGCAGGGCGAGCGCGGTGCCCTTGGCGTCGACCCCGGCGAAGCCCTGCCACGCGCCGAGCACGGTCAGGACGCCGACGAAGCCCAGGCCCAGACCCGCGAAGCGGCGTCGCGTCGGGCGGTCCTCGGACAGGGCGACCAGGGACAGGGCCATGCCCCACAGCGGCGAGGTGGCGTTGCAGATCCCCGCCAGGCTCGACGGGATGCTCAGCTCGGCGTAGGCGAACAGCGAGAAGGGGACGGTGTTCAGCAGCACCGCCGCGACCGTGAGGTGGCCCCAGGTCCGCAGTCCGCGGGGCAGGGGCTCCCGGCGTACCAGCAGGACGGCGAGGAGGGTCAGTGCCCCGAAGAGGACCCGGCCGAAGGCGACCTGGAAGGGGGCGTACGCCTGCGTGCCGACCTTGATCAGGAGGAAGCTGAAGCCCCAGACCACCGAGAGGACGGCGAAGCGCAGGCGCCAGTCCAGACGGGTTCCGGTGGCGGGACCGGTTCCGGGAGCGGCGGCGCGGGTGACGGACGGGCCGCCGGCCTTCGCTGCGGCCGTGCCCGGGGCGGCCGTCGTCGCCGGGGCGGGGGAGGAGGTGGAGGTGGGGCGGGAGGGTGCCGATGCGCTCATGTGGCTTACTCTCCTGCGCGCGACTTCGTAGGACAAGCGAGAGTTCGTGGGGGTGACGGCGTAGCATCGCTTACATGTTGAACCTGGAGCGCCTGCGCACCCTCGACGCCCTCGCCCGCCACGGCTCGGTCAGCGCCGCCGCGGGCGGACTCCACGTCACCACGTCCGCCGTCTCGCAGCAGATGGCCAAGCTGGAGCGGGAGGTCGGGCAGCCCCTCCTGGCCAAGAGCGGCCGCGGGGTCCGGCTCACGGACGCGGGGCGGCTCCTCGCGGACCACGCCGCCCGGATCATCTCCCAGGTGGAGCTCGCCCAGGCCGATGTGGAGGCCCAGCGGGGGTGCGCGGTGGGGGAGTTGCGGATCGGGGCCTTCCCCACGGCCATGCGCGGACTGCTGCCCCGGGCCCTGTCCTCCCTGCGCGCGGGCCACCCCGAACTGCGCGCCCTCGTAAGGGAACGGGAACCCGAGGAGAGCATGGCCGCCGTCGTGCGCGGGGACCTCGACATGGCCCTGGCCATCGACTGGCACAACAAGCGCATGCCGGTGCCGGCCGAGCTGACCCGTACCCACCTCCTGGACGACGGCGTCGACATCGCGGTCCCGGCCGGACACCCACTGGCCGGCCGGGACGGGATCTCCCTCGCGGACTTCGCCGACGACGACTGGATCTCCTGGAACGAGGGGCAGTTCTGCCACGAGTGGCTGGTCTTCACCCTGCGCGGGACCGGCATCGAGCCGCGCATCGCCCACATCGCCGAGGAGCACCACACCCAGCTCGCCTTCGTGGAAGCCGGCCTGGGCGTGTGCGTGACGCCCCGGCTGGGCCGCGGGCCCGTGCCGCCCGGGGTACGGCTGCTCCCGGTCTGCGACGCCGTGCGACGCCACGTGTACGCCGTCTGGCGGGCGGACGCCGGTCGCCGCCCCTCCATCCGCGCCGCGGTCGAGGCGCTCCACGAGGCGGCGGCGCTCGTCTAGAGCCCTGTCGCGGCCCGCGCCGTCAGATCTTGCGGAAGTCCCAGGACACCACCGACTCCGGTGTGAGCCGGATCCAGGCGTGGCGGCCGTCGTGGGGCATCTCCTCGATCCCGAAGTTCTTCACCGGGAAGAGCCGTTCCGCCTCGGCCAGCTCCGGGCAGGGCTCGCCGGTCCGGGGGGCCTCGCCGACGAAGACGGCGCTGCCGGACAGCTCCACGCCGCGCAGTTCCTCGTACGACTCGCCGGAGTCCACGACCACCGAGATCCGCGGATCGGCGCGCAGGTCGGACCAGCGCCGGCTGCGCGTGATCGAGTACAGCCACAGCGACTTCCCGTCCCAGGCGAACCACAGCGCGCCGACGTGCGGACGTCCGTCCGGGGAGACCGTGGCCACCCGGCACGTGCGCTGTTCGCGCAGGAAGGCGTCCACCTCCCCGTTGGTCATCATGATGCGGCGCCCCCGCCGCTGGGTCCCGTCCATCCGCCCCACGCCCCTTCACATCTGACTGTGTGTCAGGAATCATGAGGGCTCTTCCGTCGCCACGCCAGGGGGAGCCATGCCGGATCTCGATCCCGCCACCACCGCGCTGCTCACCGTCGAGTGCCAGAACGGCGTCGTCGGCGAGGAGAGCGCCCTGCCCGAGCTGGCGAAGGAGG
Organism: Streptomyces sp. NPDC006512; assembly: GCF_040611935.1. Taxonomy (NCBI): domain Bacteria; kingdom Bacillati; phylum Actinomycetota; class Actinomycetes; order Kitasatosporales; family Streptomycetaceae; genus Streptomyces; species Streptomyces sp. NPDC006512. The sequence goes on from NZ_JBEXPG010000028.1 coordinate 2,704, forward strand.
CCCGCGACTCCGGCATGCTGGCCCGGGTGGCGGCCCTGGCCGACGCCGCGCGGGGGGCCGGCGTACAGGTGGTGCACGCGGTCGCCGAGCGGCGGCCGGACGGGCGGGGGGCCAACGCCAACGCGCGGCTGTTCCGGGCCGCCGGGAAACTGCCGGTGCGCCAGCTGACCGGAACCCTGGCGGTGCAGATCGCGGCACCGATCACCGTGGCCGACCGCGACCTCGTGGTCCGCCGGCTGCACGGGCTCTCCCCGATGGCCGGCACCGACCTCGACGCGCTGCTGCGCAACCTCGGCGTCCGCACCCTCGTCGTCACCGGGGTCTCCTCCAACATCGCGATCCCGAACACCGTCTTCGACGCCGTGAACCTCGGCTACCAGGTGGTCGTCCCGGCGGACGCCATCGCCGGGGTCCCCGCCTCCTGCACCGCCGAGGTGATCCGCAACTCCCTCGCGCTGGTCGCGTCCGTCACCACGACCGAAGCCCTGCTGGAGCGCTGGGGGCCCGCGCGCTGACGGTGCCTCGGAAGGCGGACCGGGGCCGCCGGATAGCCTGGGCGGATGCTCACAGAAGTGATCGCGACCCGCTACGTCACGCCCCTGCGCGAGGGCGGCTCGCTCCCGGGGATCGTCGAGGCCGACGACCTCGGTACCTACGTCATGAAGTTCACCGGTGCCGGCCAGGGCCGCAAGACCCTCGTCGCCGAGGTCGTCTGCGGACGCCTCGCCCAGCGCCTCGGCCTGCGCGTACCGCGCCTGGTGCAGATGCAGCTCGACCCCGTCATCGGGCTCGGCGAGCCGGACCAGGAGGTCCAGGAGCTGCTGAAGGCCAGCGGCGGGCTGAACCTCGGCATGGACTACCTGCCGGGCTCGATCGGCTTCGACCCGCTCGCCTACCGGGCGGATCCGGTCGAGGCGGGCCGCGTGGTCTGGTTCGACGCGCTGATCAACAACGTCGACCGGTCCTGGCGCAACCCCAACCTGCTGGTCTGGCACGGGGACCTGTGGCTCATCGACCACGGCGCCACGATGATCTGGCAGCACAACTGGCCCACCGCCCCGGCCGCCTCGGCCAAGCCCTACGACGCCTCCGACCACGTCCTGGCCTCCGCGGGCCCGGACATCGCCGCTGCCGCCGCCGAGCTCGCCCCGCTCGTGACCGAGGAGCTGCTCACCGAGGTCGCCGCCGACGTCCCCGACGAGTGGCTGGTCGACGAGCCGGGCTTCGACTCCGCCGACGGGGTCCGCCGCGCCTACGTGGAGGCGCTGCTGCCGCGCGCGGCCACGATCCACGAGAGGATCTCGCTGGAGGCGCGGGTGAAGGCTCCGTCGGGTCCGCCCGGCTGGCTCACCGACCACCTCCCCGAATGGCCCCACAAGATCAACAAGAAGACGAGCGACGACCAGTGACCAAGCGGGACGTGTTCGAGTACGCGCTGGTGCGCGTGGTGCCCAGGATGGAGCGCGGCGAGTGTTTCAACGCCGGCGTCATCGTCTACTGCCGGGCGCGTTCGTACGTCGCCGCGCGCACCCACCTCGACGAGGCGAAGCTCCTCGCCCTCGACCCCGGCGCCGACGTGGCCGGGGTCCGGGCGGCCCTGTACGGGGTCGAGGGGCTGTGCGCGGGCGGCGAACGGGCCGGGCAGGCGGCCGACGGCGACGCGGGCCGGCGGTTCCGCTGGCTGATCGCGCCGCGCAGCACGGTGGTCCAGCCCGGCCCGGTGCACACCGGCCTGACGGCCGACCCGGAGGCCGAGGTGGAACGCCTCCTGGACCTGCTGGTCCGCTGAACGGCCCGCCGGTTCCCCCGCCCCCGGCCCGGCCCGGGCGACCGGCGCCGGACGCGGGCGGGAGCGGCGCGCACCACGCCCCGGGAGGGCCCCCGTTGACACCGGGTGCCAGGGCTCCTAGCGTCTCCTCAGCTGAAGCTACTAAGCGGTTGCTCACCTCAGGGCGGCCGTCTCTCAAGGGCGAGGAGATCCAGCATGTCCACCACCGAGCAGCGCGTCGCGATCGTGACCGGGGCGGCCCGGGGCATCGGCGCGGCCACCGCCGTGCGTCTGGCCGCCGAGGGCCGCGCGGTCGCCGTACTCGACCTCGACGAGGCGGCCTGCAAGGACACCGTGGAGGCGATCACGGCCGCCGGCGGCAAGGCCCTGGCGGTCGGCTGCGACGTCTCCGACAGCGCCCAGGTGGAGGCGGCCGTCGAACGCGTCGCGAGCACGCTCGGCGCCCCGACGATCCTGGTCAACAACGCGGGCGTGCTCCGCGACAACCTCCTCTTCAAGATGAGCGACACCGACTGGGACACCGTCATGAACGTGCACCTGCGCGGTGCGTTCCTGATGGCGCGGGCCTGTCAGAAGTACATGGTGGAGGCCAAGTTCGGCCGCGTCGTGAACCTGTCCAGCAGCTCCGCCCTCGGCAACCGGGGCCAGGCCAACTACGCCACCGCCAAGGCCGGCCTGCAGGGCTTCACGAAGACCCTCGCCATCGAGCTCGGCAAGTTCGGCGTCACCGCCAACGCCGTCGCCCCCGGCTTCATCGTGACCGAGATGACCGCGCAGACGGCCGCCCGGGTCGGCATGGACTTCGAGGAGTTCCAGGCCGCGGCGGCCACCCAGATCCCGGTGCAGCGCGTGGGCCGCCCGGACGACATCGCCAACGCGATCGCCTTCTTCACGAGCGAGGCCGCGGGCTTCGTCTCCGGCCAGGTCCTGTACGTGGCCGGCGGCCCCCTCAACTGACCGGACCACGAGAGACAGGGCGTACGTCATGACCGACAACGGCATCGACAGCGGCAAGGTCGCGCTCATCACCGGCGCGAGCCGGGGCATCGGCTACGGGATCGCCGAGGCGCTGGTCGCCCGGGGGGACCGGGTCTGCATCACCGGACGCAGCGAGGACGCGCTCAAGGAGGCCGTCGAGCGGCTCGGCGCGGACCGGGTGATCGGCGTCGCCGGCAAGGCGCACGACGAGGCCCACCAGGCCGTCGCCGTGGAGCGCACGATGGAGGCCTTCGGCCGCTGCGACTTCCTGATCAACAACGCGGGCACCAATCCGGTCTTCGGGCCGATCGCCGACCTGGACCTCGGCGTCGCGCGCAAGGTGTTCGAGACCAACGTGATCTCGGCGCTCGGCTTCGCCCAGCGCACCTGGCACGCCTGGCAGAAGGAGAACGGCGGTGCGATCGTGAACATCGCCTCGATCGCCGGGGTCTCCGCCTCGCCCTTCATCGGGGCCTACGGGATGAGCAAGGCCGCCATGGTCAACCTCACCCTCCAGCTCGCGCACGAGATGGCACCCGGGGTCCGGGTGAACGCGATCGCCCCCGCCGTGGTGAAGACGAAATTCGCGCAGGCGCTCTACGAGGGCCGCGAGCAGGAAGCCGCGGCGGCCTATCCGCTCGGCCGGCTCGGGGTCCCCGCGGACATCGGGGGCGCCGCCGCATTCCTGACATCTGCACAAGCGGAATGGATCACTGGACAAACTCTCGTCGTCGACGGAGGAATCTTCCTCAATGCCGGAGTCGGCTGACCGATATCCGGACGCATTTGCCTCCCCCGGGGAGGCAAATGCGTGCCGAATGTGCATGTAATCGGTCAAGTGCCTCACGAAACCTGCCCATTGGATTTGTGATGCACTGCGGTAGGGTCTGCCGCACCCCTGGCTGATCGAGGAGCGTGCACGTGTTCAACCGGACCAGATGCCTGCGGACCACTGCAGCCCTTGCGTCCATATCCCTGCTCGCCGGATGCGGTCTGCTTTCGGACGACGGCGGCGACGAGTCGAAGCGGATCGTGGTCGGCACGACGAGCGCGCCGAGCCACCTCGACCCCGCCGCGGCCTGGGACGGCTCCTGGGAGCTGTACCGGAACATCTACCAGACCCTGCTGGCGTTCCCCACGGGCAGCACCAAGCCCCAGCCGGACGCCGCCCAGAGCTGCGAGTTCACCGACTCCGCGAACCAGTCCTACCGCTGCACCCTGCGCAAGGGCCTGAAGTTCTCCGACGGCGAGCCGCTCGACTCCAAGGCCGTCAAGCACTCCCTCGACCGGATCCGGAAGATTAACCACAAGTTCGGACCCAACGGACTCTTCAACAGCCTGGACAAGATCGAGACGCCGGACAACCTCACCGTCGTCTTCCACCTGAAGACCTCCGACGCGACCTTCCCGTACGTGCTCGGCTCGCCGGCCGCCTCGCTCGTCGCGCCCAAGGACTACCCGGCCGACAAGGTGCGCGAGGACGGCAAGATCACCGGTTCCGGCCCCTTCGTCCTCACCTCGTACAAGGAGGGAGGCGAGGCGGTCCTCGGCCGCAACGACAACTACGCGGGCTTCGCCAACCGCCGCAACGACGGCGTCACGATCCGCTACTTCTCGGACTCCAAGCAGATGGTCGCGGCCCTGAAGGACAAGGAGATCGACGCGACCTACCGAGGCCTGTCCGCCGCGGAGATCAAGGACCTCCAGAGCCCCGCCTCGCACAACGCCGGGGTCCAGGTCGTCGAGAACGTCGGCGCCGAGATCCGCTACCTGGTCTTCAACCCCCAGGACCCGCAGGTCAACAAGCTCCCGGTGCGCCAGGCGATCGCCCAGATCATCGACCGCGGCGCGATCGTCTCCAAGGTCTACCAAGGCACGGCCGAGCCGCTGTACTCGATGGTCCCCAAGGGGGTCGTCGGCCACAAGACGCCGTTCTACGACATGTACGGCCAGTCGGACGTCGGCAAGGCCAAGAAGATCCTCCAGGCCGCCGGGATCAACCAGCCCGTCGAGCTGACCTTCTGGTACACGACCGACCGCTACGGCGCCTCGACGGCGGACGAGTTCACCGAGATCAAGCGCCAGCTGGACGAGAGCAACCTCTTCAAGGTCACCCTCCGCGGCCAGCCCTGGAAGGCCTTCCAGGAGGGTTACAAGAACCGCGAGTACCCGGTCTTCGGCCGAGGCTGGTTCCCCGACTTCCCGGACCCCGACAACTTCATCGCCCCGTTCGTCGGCAAGGACAACGCGGTCGGCACCCCGTACGAGCCCGGCGAGATCCTCAACGAGCTCCTCCCCAACTCGCGCCGCGAGGGAGACCGCGCGGCCGGCGTCAAGCAGTTCGAGAAGGCCCAGCAGATCTTCGCCCAGGACGTCCGCCTGCTGCCCCTGTGGCAGGGCAAGCTCTACGTCGGAGCCCGCGAGGACATCGCCGGCGCCGAGCGGGCCCTGGACCCGCAGACCGCGATGCAGATGTGGGAGCTGTACCGCAAGACCAGCTGGTGACGGCCGCCGGAGGGCAGCCGGGCCGCGGAGATGTCAGTGGCCCCCGGTAGGTTCTGAGGAGTTGCACGAACTTGTACCGGAGGTTGTCGACGTGACCCAGATGCTGCCCGAGTCCTGGCTCCCCGTTCTCGGCGGGGAGCTGGACCAGCCCTACTTCAGGGAACTCACCGAGTTCGTCGAGAAGGAAAGGGCGAACGGGCCGGTCTACCCGCCCCGCGAGCAGGTCTTCGCGGCCCTGGAGGCCACGCCGTTCGACAAGGTGAAGGTCCTGGTCCTCGGCCAGGACCCGTACCACGGCGCCGGCCAGGGCCACGGCCTGTGCTTCTCCGTGCAGCCCGGGATCAAGACCCCGCCCTCGCTGCGCAACATCTACAAGGAGATGAAGGAGGAGCTCGGCCTGCCGGTCCCCGACAACGGGTACCTGATGCCGTGGGCCGAGCAGGGCGTCCTCCTGCTCAACGCCGTCCTCACCGTCCGCGAGGCCGAGCCCAACTCGCACAAGGGCAAGGGCTGGGAGAAGTTCACCGACGCCGTGATCCGCGCGGTGTCCGAGCGCCCCGACCCCGTCGTCTTCGTGCTCTGGGGCGCCTACGCCCAGAAGAAGATCCCGCTGATCGACGAGGAGCGGCACGTCATCGTCAAGGGCGCCCACCCCTCGCCGCTGTCGGCCAAGAAGTTCTTCGGCTCCCGCCCCTTCACGCAGATCAACGAGGCCGTCGCCGCCCAGGGGCATGAGCCGATCGACTGGCGCATTCCCGACCTGGGCTGACGCCACCCCGCGCCTCGGCGCCAGAGGGGGCGCCTCCGGCTAGCTTCTTGATGACCGGGCCGTACCAGGCCCGGCGGAGCAAGCCGGAGGCCGCGTTGACCGAGCAGCAGGAGGCGTCGGAGGACGCCGTCATGACCAGGATCGGCCAAGCGGTCATCCTGCTGCACGCCGGCGACCGCGAGGAGGCCCGCAACCGCCTCGGGGAGATCTGGTCCGAGATCGGCGAGGACGGCGACTCCCTCCACCGGTGCACCCTGGCGCACTACATGGCCGACGCCCAGGACGACCCCGCCGACGAACTGGCCTGGGACCTGCGCGCCCTGACCGCCGCTGAGGGGCTCGGGGAGCGGCTGCCCGAAGCACCCCCCGGACCGCGCCCCGGGGACCGCCCCGAACGCCGCGAGCCGCAGCGGGCGGTGCGCGTCTTCTACCCCTCGCTGCACCTCAGCCTCGCCGCCGACTACGTCAAACTCCGGCGCCCCGAGGCCGCCCGCGTGCACCTGGCACGGGCCCGGGCCGCCACCGGGGCCCTGTCCGACGACGGCTACGGCAACGGGGTGCGGGCCGCCATCGCCCGGCTGGAGCGGCGCCTCGCCACGGAGCCGGACGAAGCCCCCAGGCCCTTCCCCGAACAGTCCCCGTAGCGCCGTAGCGCCGGGTCCGTACGGGGGCGTGCGGGCCCGGCGCGTTGCCCGGGCTCAGCCTCCGTGGACGCCCGCGCAGATGCGGGCCTCCGGACTGTCCGGGTGCCAGCGCCCGTGCCGGCGGCCCAGCGCGCACACGTCGGCGGGCCGGACCGGCAGCTCCCGCACCAGCTCGCGCGGCACCTGTGCGTCCGGCCGGGCCGGGTGCGGGCGGCCCGCGGGATGTTCCCGGGCGTGCCGCGCGGGCTTCGGCGGCTCCGGGATGTCGGGAACCGGCGGAACCGCCTCCGTGTGCCCGGCGGGCGCTGCCGAGGCCCCGGTGCGCGGCGCCGCCGCCCTGCGGGACGCGGCCGGCGCCGACGCGTGCGCGGCCCCGTCCGGCACCGTACGCAGCGCCTCCAGGGCGGGCGCCTGGACGACCACGGGCAGCGCCCCCGGCCCGCCGCGCGGCAGGTGCTGCGGCGGCAGCCCCGCCGAGGGCGGCGCGGCCGGCATGGCCGGCGCCGGGTTCACGTTCACACAACCGGAGACGGCCGAGACGGCACAGGCCACTCCGAGCAGCAGTTTCGTAGAGGTTCGGGTTGGATGCACCCGCGCAACTCTGCTGTGCGAGGACCCCGTTGCGAAAACCCTGGGCGGATAATGCCCCCGCACGGGTGACGGCCAGCCGGACAGGGCCGGGCGCGCGGTGCCGGCCGGCACCGGCCCGACGCGGCCCGCCGGGCCGGTCCGGCCTCGGTCCGCCGGACCCGTTGGGCCGGGTCAGGCCGGTGATCCTCGGCGAACGCGGGCCCCGACCACCAGGGATTAAGCTCGGGGTTCCCACAAGGAACACAACTGGAGGCTCCCGGTGAAGGTCGGCGTCATCGGACTCGGCGACATCGCGCAGAAGGCGTACCTGCCGGTCCTCACCACTCGCCCCGGAGTCGAGCTGCACCTGCAGACCCGCACCCCCGCGACGCTGGAGCGGATCGGCGGGATCCACCGCGTTCCCGCCGGGCACCTGCACACCACGCTCGACGCCCTGCTCGCCCAGGACCTCGACGCCGCCTTCGTGCACGCCCCGACGGCCGCCCACCCCGAGATCGTCGGACGGCTGCTGGAGGCGGGCGTACCCACGTACGTGGACAAGCCGCTGGCCTACGAGCTGGACGCGTCGCGGCGCCTGGTGGAGCTGGCCGAGGAACGCGGGGTCAGCCTCTTCGTCGGCTTCAACCGCCGCCACGCTCCCGGCTACGCGCAGTGCGCCGACCATCCGCGCGAGCTGATCGTCCTCCAGAAGAACCGGGTCGGGCTCCCCGAGGACCCGCGCACGCTCGTGCTCGACGACTTCATCCACGTCGTCGACACGCTGCGCTTCCTGCTGCCCGGCGAGGCCGACCACGTCGACGTGCGGGCCGTGGTCCGCGACGGGCTGATGCACCAGGTCGTCCTCCAGATGTCGGGCGACGGGTTCACCGCCGTCGGCATCATGAACCGGCTCTCCGGCTCCACCGAGGAGGTCCTGGAGGTCTCCGGGCAGGACTCCAAGCGCCAGGTCGTCAACCTCGCCGAGATCATCGACCACAAGGGCCAGCCGACCGTCCGGCGGCGCGGGGACTGGGTGTCCGTGGCCCGCCAGCGCGGGATCGAGCAGGTCGTCGACACCTTCCTGGAGGCGGTGGAGACCGGCAGGACGCTGAGCGCCCGGGACGCCCTGCTCACCCACGAGCTGTGCGAGCGGGTGGTCCTGACGGCTCTGGAGCAGGCCTCCCGGACCTGACCGCCCGGACTCCCAGGACCGCGCAGTACACCGCCAGCACGGTCAGGGCGGCGCCCGCGGGCCAGTTCCCGAAACGGACGTACGGGGTCGTGCCCCCGGCGAGCGGCACCTCGTACACCGCCGCCCCGGCGGCCGAGGTGGGCAGGGCCGGGCCGGTCCGCGCGCCCGACGGGCCGTGTACCGCGCTCACCCCGGTCAGGGTGGCGTGCACCACCGGACGGCCCGTCTCGGCCGCCCGCAGGGCCGCGAGCGAGGCGTGCTGGGCCGGGGCCCAGCTCTCCTGGAACGTCGAGGTCGCCGACTGGGCCACCAGCACCGCGGCCCCCTCGCGGACCAGGTGCCGGCTCATGTCGGGGAAGGCCGACTCGAAGCACACCAAGGGCCCGACGCGGGTGCCCCCGGGCAGTTCCATGACCACCGGGGCCGCGCCGCGCATCCGGTCCTCGCCCGCCGCCTTCCCGACCGAGGTGGCCCAGCCCAGCACGGAGCGGGCCGGTACGTACTCCCCGAAGGGGACCAGCCGCATCTTGTCGTAGCGCTCGCCCGTGGGCCCCTGGGGGCCGATCAGCAGGGAGCTCTTGTATATCCCGGGCCGGTCCGAGCGGCGGGCGTCCACGTTGACCAGCAGCGGGGCCCCGACCTCCGCGGACAGGGCGCCCAGCCGGCGCGACAGGTCGGGCCGCGCCGCCAGGTCCGCGCCGACGCTGCTCTCCCCCCACACCACCAGGTCCGGGTGCGCGCCGGCCAGGGTCCGCGTCAGCCGCTCCTCCGCGTCGAACCGCCGCTCGGCGCCGTCCGCCCCGCCCACCACGCCCGGCTGGACGACGGCCACCCGCAGCGCGCCCGTCACCTCGGGACGCGGCAGCCACAGCCACACGGCCCCCGTCAGTACCGCGCACCCCGCCACGGAGGCGACCGCCGGAGCCCGCGCCGCCGGAGCCGCGATCAGCAGCACCACCGCACAGTTCAACGCCACCACCAGCAGGCTCACCAGCCACACCCCGCCCACCGAGGCGAGCCGCAGCGCCGGCGGCACCTGCCACTGGCTCGCCCCCAGCAGCCCCCACGGCCCGCCCAGCCCCTGCCAGGACCGGACCAGCTCGGACAGCAGCCAGCCCGCCGGTACGAGGACCAGCGCGGCCCCCGCCCGCCCCGCCGCCGGCGCCCCGCCGAGCAGCTCCCGCACCAGCAGGGCCCAGGGGATCCAGAGCAGGCCCAGCAGCGCGGCCAGCGGTACCAGGAACACGTGCAGGCTGGGCAGCAGCCAGTGGTGCACGGCCACGATGAAGCCCGCGCCCCCGAGCCAGCCCTCCAGGGCCGCGCGCCGCCCGCTGGGAGCCGAGCGCAGCAGCAGCATCCAGGGCACGAGGGCGACGTACGCGAACCACCACAGGCCGGGGGCGGGAAAGGCGAGGCAGGGCAGCGCCCCGGCGGCCACCGCGGCCGCCGCGCGCTGCCACCTGGTCCGCTTCGTGAGCATGGGGCGCCTCCGCTTCCAGTGTGGGACGGCATCCGACGGGGCGCGGCTCAGGCCGAGACGTGGCGCCACTTCTCGTGCACCGTGACCCCGGTGAGCCGCCAGCCGTCCCGGGTGCGGGCCAGGGTGAAGGCGTAGCGGCCGGCGGCGACGAAGTTGGGGGAGGTGACCGTGCCGTCGTACTCCTCCCCGGCGAGCCGCATCGGGTTCAGGAAGTCCGCACGGACCTGCGCCGAGTCCCCGGGCCCGCCGCCCTCCTCCGCGAGCCGGACCAGCCGGTTGACGATGAGGTGCTGGCGCACCGGGAACAGCTTCATCGTCTCCGCGAGCCAGTCCGCGACCTCCCCGGCCGGGCCGGCGATCCCGCCCGCCGCCGTGTAGTCGGCCCGGCCGCCGGGCGCGAAGAGGGCGCGGTAGGCGGCCCAGTCGCCGTCGTCGACGGCCACCGCGTAGCCGGAGACCACTTCGTCGATGGCCAGCCGGTCCATTACCGTCGCGAGGTCCACACGCTGCGTCATCGGGTCAGTGTGGGGCTGCGCGCGCCCGGGGCCAAGGGGCGTGCGCCGGAAGGATCACCCGAGGACGGTCAGTGACCGGAAAGCACCTCCCGCTGGCGGACCACGACGAGGAACGCGTCGCTGTCGAGGTCCATCACCACCTCCGCCGGAACGCCCTCGCGCTTGCGCTGCGCGGCGTACTCCTCGGCCGGCCAGCTTCCCCTCGGACTCCCCGCCGGAAAACGCTCCAGTACCACACGGCGCATGGGACACCCCCTCTTGCCTGCCGGGTCCCTCCCGGCACACCTCTCTACGGGGACAACGACGCGGAGGCCGCCCGGGAACGTTCCCGGACGGCCTCCGATTCACGCGAAGCGGTGAGCGTACGACCAACGCGGAGAGGTGCCGTGCCGGGCGTCGCGGCCCGGTGGACCTTTCCGGTCACGGCACTAGGAGCCCGACTCGCCGGCGTGCGGGCTCAGCACGCCCGTGCCGATCAGCACGAACAGTGCGATGCCCAGCAGGATGCGGTAGATCACGAACGGCATGAAGCTCTTGGTGGAGATGAACTTCATGAACCACGCGATGACGGCGTACCCGACGAAGAAGGCGATCACCGTCGCGAAGACCGTCGGACCCCAGGAGATGTGGGTCGGGTTCTCCATCACGTCCTTGATCTCGAACGCGCCCGAGGCCAGCACGGCGGGGATCGCGAGCAGGAACGAGTAGCGGGCGGCCGCCTCGCGGGTGAAGCCCAGCAGCAGACCGCCGGAGATCGTCGCACCGGACCGGGAGACGCCGGGGATCAGCGCCATCGCCTGGCAGAGGCCGAAGATCAGGCCGTCCTTGACGCCCAGTTCCTTAAGCGTCTTGCGCTGGACGACCACGCGGTGCCGGCCGCCCTCCTCGTCGCGCGAGGCCAGCCAGTCGGCGAAGCCCAGGACGAGACCCATCACGATCAGGGTGGTGGCCGTCAGCCGCAGGTCACGGGCCGGACCCGTGATCTGGTCCTTGAAGGCCACGCCGAGGACGCCGATCGGGATCGAGCCGACGATCACCAGCCAGCCCATCTTGGCGTCCTGCTCGGAGCGCAGGGCCTTCGTGTACAGGGAACGGAACCAGGTGGAGACGATCCGCGCGATGTCCTTGCGGAAGTAGATGAGGACGGCGGCCTCGGTGCCGATCTGGGTGATGGCCGTGAAGGCCGCACCGGGGTCGTGCCAGCCGGCGAACGCCGCGGTCAGCCGCAGGTGGGCACTGGAGGAGATCGGGAGGAACTCCGTAAGCCCCTGGACGAGACCGAGGATTAGGGATTCGAACCAGCTCATGTCGGGGTGCGCTCGTCCTTGTGATCGTCGGGCAGTTCGGGTCCGATGCTAGGGCCCGTGGGAAGCGACCGTGACCACAGGGGGGTGCTGGGGCGTCAGCTCGCAGGTGGCGGCCGGTGCCAGCCGGTGCCGCTTGCGCCAGGCGACGGCCGCGGCGACCGTCCCGGACACCGCGATGAACCCGAACGAGACGAGGAACGCGGGCGATCCGGGGGAGGACGCGCTGGCCCCCGCGATCACGTAGGCGGCGGTGTTGGGAACCGTGCCGAGCGCCGTCGCGCCCAGGAACGGGAGCCAGCCGCAGCGCGAGACCGCCGCGATGTAGTTGGCCGCGGCGAAGGGGACCCCGGGGAAGATCCGCACCGCGAGCATGGAGCGGAAACCGTGCCGGCTCAGCTGCGCGTCGGCCGCCTCCAGCCAGCGGCCGCGAAGGTAGGGACGCAACGCCTCCTGGCCCATGGCCCGGCCCAGGCCGAAGGCCAGCCCGGCACCGACCACCGTCCCGCCCACGGCCGCCACCAGCCCGAACTGGGCACCGAAGACCGCCCCCGCCGCCAGGTTCAGCAACGGCCGGGGCACGAACGCCGCCGTGCACAGCCCGTACGCTCCCGCGAACAGCAGCACCCCCGTCCCGACCGGGAGCTCCGGGGGCCAGCCCTGCGAGAGCAGCCGCTGGGGCTCGTACAGCACCACGCACACCCCGGCCGCGAGCAGCATCAGGACGAGCAGCGACAGCCGGGTCCACGGTGCGAGGAGGAGGGACATTCCGGGAGACTAACCGACCCGTACGGCGCACCGCCGTAATCCAGGCCTCATGCGGGCGAACATCCGGCCGCGGGAACGGGCCCCGGAGGCACCCCCCCCCGGAGGTGGTGACGGCGGCCCGCCTGCGTCAGACTGCCGTCACCACACGGGCGGGACACGGCGGGCGGAACGGGGGCGGGCATGAGCGGCGACACGGCGCTGGTACTGGGCGGCGGAGGGCTCACCGGCATCGGCTGGGAGACCGGCATCCTCTACGGGCTCGCCCGCGAAGGCGTCGACCTGTCGACCGCCGACCTCGTCGTGGGCACCTCGGCCGGCTCGGTGGTGGGCGCGCAGCTCACCTCCGGACTGCTCACCCCGCAGCAGCTGTACGAACGGCAGCTCGGCGATCCCGCCGGGGAGGCGACGGCGAGGTTCGGGGCCGGCCTGCTGGTCCGGCACGCCGTCGCCATGGCCCGCTCCCGGAACGCCGCGGACTACCGCAGGCGGATCGGCGCGCTGGCCCTCGCCGCCGACACCGGCGCGGAGGCCACGCGCCGCGAGGTGCTGAAGGCCCGCCTCGTCTCGCACGAGTGGCCCCGGCGGCGCCTCGTCGTCACCGCGGTGGACGCGCTGAGCGGGGAACTGACCGCCTTCGACCGGGAGAGCGGCGCGGGCCTCGTCGACGCGGTCTCGGCGAGCTGCGCCGTACCCGGGGTGTGGCCGCCGGTGACGGTCGACGGCCGGCGGTTCATCGACGGCGGGATCCGCTCCGCGACCAACGCGGACGTCGCCGCCGGATACCGGCGCGTGGTGATCATCGCCCCGATGACGCTCGGCACCGCGATGATCCCCTCGCCCGCCGCACAGGCCGAGCGGCTGCGCGCGGCGGGCGCCCGGGTGGCGCTGATCACCCCCTCCGCGCAGGCCCGCAAGGCCTTCGGGCGCAACGTCCTGGACCCGGCACGCCGCGATCCGGCCGCCCGGGCGGGCCTGGCCCAGGCCGCCGGGCACGCGGCCGAGGCGCAGGCGGTCTGGGGCGCCTGACCGGCGGCCCGACAATGGTGGGGTGAGCGACGAACAGATTCCGGTGATCCGGGACGTGGACCAGGGCACCGCCAAACTGATGCCGGACGTGGACCGGGACCGGGCCTGGCTGCTGACGGTCGACGGGGCGCCCCAGTCCTACGTCGACCTCGACGCCCCGGAGCACTTGGAGTTCGAGTACGTACGCCGCCTCGCGCACGTCCTGGACTGCGCGGCCGGGCCGGGGGCCGCGCTGGACCTGCTGCACCTGGGCGGCGGAGCGCTGACCCTGCCGCGCTACGCCGCCGCGGCCCGCCCCGGGTCCCGGCAGACGGTGGTGGAGTTCGACGCCGCCCTGGTCGACCTGGTCGCCGAGCACCTGCCGCTCGCGGCCGGGGCCGAGGTGACGGTGCACGCCGCCGACGCCCGGGCCTGGCTGGGGCAGGCTCCGGCGGCGAGCGCGGACGTCCTGGTCGCCGACGTGTTCGGCGGCTCCCGGGTGCCGGCCCAGCTGACCTCGGTGGAGTACGCGCGGGAAGCGGCCCGGGTCCTGCGGCCCGGAGGCCTGTACGCGGTCAACCTGGCGGACGGGGCGCCGTTCGCGTTCCTGAAGGCGCAACTGGCCAACTTCGCGGAGGCCTTCGGGGAACTGGCGCTGATCGCCGAGCCGGCGGTGCTGCGCGGGCGGCGGTTCGGCAACGCGGTGCTGCTGGCGTCCGACTCCGCGCTGCCGGTGGCCGCCCTGGCCCGGCGGTGCGCCGGCGACCCGTTCCCCGCCCGCGTGGAGTCCGGGGCCGCGCTGGCCCGGTTCATGCGCGGTGGCGCGGCGGTGCCGGACGCCGCCGCGGTGGCTTCGCCGGAGCCGCCGCAGGGGGCGTTCAGCCTCGGCTGAGCCCGCGCGTCACACCCCGGCGGTGCTGGAACGGTCCGCCGGGTCCGGGGCGGAGGGGATCAGGGGCTCCGGGGACTTCGGCGGAGCGGGCCTGCGGGTCATGTTCCGTACGTCCGGGACGAAGAGCACCGCGGCCGTGCCGATCACCACGAGCGCCGCGCAGCCCCACAGCGCGGAGGTGCGGCCGAACGCCGATTCGGCAGGGCCGGCCAGCGCGGTGGCCAGCGGCAGCATCGACACCGAGCCGAACCAGTCGTAGGCGGAGACCCGGGAGAACTTCTCCTCCGGGATCTCCTGGTGCATCGTCGTCATCCAGTTCACGCCGAACACCTCGATCGCCGCGCCGCTCACGAACATCACCGCGCACAGCCCCCACACCGGCAGGGGCACGGCCAGGCCCGCCGACGGCAGCGCCAGCGGGAAGACGCACAGGGTGCCGACCAGCAGCAGCCGGCGGGGTTTCCACACCATCATCAGGACGGCGCCGGCGATGGTGCCCACGCCGAAGAGGGCCAGGGCCACGCCCCAGGGCGCGGGCCCGCCCAGCCGGTCGCGGGCGACGAGAGGCCCGTACACCGCCTCCGCGGCGCCGACGACGGCGACGACCACGGAGAACTGGAGCACGATGCTCCACAGCCAGGGGCGGGTCTTGAACTCCACCCAGCCCTCGCGCAGGTCCGCGAGCAGACCGCCGCCGGGGGCGCGGTCGGCGACGTGGCTGACGTCGAGGAAGGCGCGCAGGGCGCCGGCGCCCGCGAAGGCGAGCGCGTCCACCGCCAGCACCCAGCCCGGGCCGATCGCGGCGATCATCGCGCCGCCGAGGGCGGCTCCGCCGATGCCCGCGCCGTTCACGGCCATCCGGAAGAGCGCGAAGGCGCGGTTGGCGTGCTCGCCCGAGACGCTGGAGAGCAGCATGCCCTCGGCCGCCGGGTTGAAGAAGGCCGTTCCGGTGCCGCACAGCGCCGTGAGCAGCATCATCTGCCACAGCTGGGGGTCCCCGGCGAGGACGAGGACGGCGAAGGCGCCCTGCGAGACGCAGTTGAGGGCGTTGGCCGCGACCATCACGCGGTGGCGCGGGAGCCGGTCGGCGAGGGCGCCGCCGACGAGGAGGAACAGGACCAGGGGCAGCGTACGGGCGGCTGCGACCAGGCCGACGTCCCCACCGGAACCGCCCGCCTCCAGTACGGCGAAGGCCGCCGCGATGAGCGCTCCGTGGCTGCCGAGGTTGGTGACGACCGCGGCGCCCGTCAGCAGGGTGTAGTTGCGGCCGGCCCAGGCGGGCCGGCGGCGCGCGGAAGCGCCGGAGGGAAGGGCGGGGGGTGAACTCACCCGAGGACTCTCGCCGCTCCGGGCCGGAAATCCAACCGAATTACCGGAAAGCGGATCACCGGCCCGGAGGCGGGAGCGGGGTGCGCCCCACCGGGGTGGGGGCGGGTCAGGCGGCGCCTGCGCCGGTCAGACGGCGGGACCGGTCTCGGTCAGGCGGACCGTGCTGAGGATCTTCTCGTACGTGGCCTGGTCGACCTCGCCCGGGACGCCCGCGGCGCCGTAGAGGACCCAGGTGGAGAAGTCACCGTTGGCGGTCTTGAAGCTGAAGGCGATGCTCTTCCCGTCGGAGTCGCACTTGTTCTCCTTCGGCACTCCGGTCACGGTCGCGGAGGTCACGTGGCCCTTGAGGCCGGAGGTGCTGGTGTACTCCTTCGGGCCGGTGAACTTGACGATCTCCTTGGGCTGCTTCTGCGCGTACCCGCCGTAGACCCAGGTGCCGGCCTCGCTGCGCGAGGCGGACGCGGTGTCCTTGGCGCCCTGGCCGCCCTTGGTGCCGGTGCCGGCCAGCGAGGTCGACTCCTCACTGCCGTTCTTGTCCGAGTCGACCTTGCACCAGTCCTCCTTGAGGTAGGCCGGCGCGGACATCATGACGAAGGGGGCGCCGTCGTTCTTCTCGGCGTCCTCGAAGCCGATGGAGGTGCCCGAGCCGAGCACGTTCCACTCCGGCGGGACGTCGAAGGCGGTGCCGTACTTCGGGTTGACGACCACCTTCCAGCCCGCGATCAGGGGCTTCGCGTCCGCGCCGCCGCGCGGGTTGCCGCTCGGGGCGGGCGGAGCCGGCGTGGGGCTCGCCGGGGCGGAGGAGGAGGCGGCGGGCTTGTCGTTCGCCTCGGTCTTCTTGTCGTCGTCCCGGGTCAGTACGAAGGCGCCGGTCCCGGCCGCGGTCACGATGACCGCCGAGGCCGCGACGATGGCCACGGTCCGGGTGGAGAAGGGGCTGCCGCCGCCCGGCGCGGAGGCCACCGGCTGGGGCTGCGTCGGGGGCTGGCCCCAGGGCTGGACCGGGGGCGGCGTCTGGTATCCGGCCTGCGGGTATCCGTAGCCGGGCTGCTGCTCGCCGAACCCCGGCTGCGACTGCTGCTGGTACGGGTTCGGCTGCCCCGGCTGCTGCTGGTACGGGTTCTGTTGCGCGTCCTGGGCGTTCTGATCGCCCCCGGGCTGCTGCTGCTGTCCTGGCCACATGGCCGGTAACGATAGTGGGCGCGGTCGCCGGGAGCCACGGCCGCCCCCGCGCCAGGTATGGCCAAGCGCTTCTACTCGTGGGTAACATCGCGTGCCATGAGCGCAGAACAGATGAACGTGGGCGAACTGCTCGCCCAGACCGTGCCGATGGCCCGCACCCTGAACCTCGAGTTCCTGGAGACCACTCCCGAGCGCGCGGTCGTCCGCCTGCCGGACCAGCCCGACTTCCACAACCACGTCGGCGGACCGCACGCCGGCGCCATGTTCACCCTCGCCGAGTCCGCGAGCGGCGCGATCGTCCTGGCCGCCTTCGGCGACCAGCTCTCGCGCGCCGTGCCCCTCGCCGTCAAGGCCGAGATTGGCTACAAGAAGCTCGCCAAGGGCGTCGTGACCGCCACCGCCACCCTCGGGCGCCCGATCGCCGACGTCGTCGCCGAACTCGACGCGGGCGGCCGCCCCGAGTTCCCCGTCGCCATCGCCATCCAGCGCGAGGACGAGGCCGTGACGGGCGAGATGACCGTCGTGTGGACCCTGCGCCCCAACGCCTGACCGGCCGCGGCGGGCCCCGGCACTAGCCGCCGCAGGGCTGAACCGGCGACTCCGCGGGGCGCGTCCGGCCGGGCCCCGCGGGTCCGGCGCGCACAGTGGGCGGGGGAGCGGTCCGGCGCGGGCCGCTCCCGCCGACCGATGCCGAGGCCGGCGCCCAGGCGCCGCCGCAGGGAGCGCCCATGAGCGAGGCCGTGTCCAGACGTTCCGCGATCCGGCTGCTCGGCGCGGCCGGCGCCGCCGGTTCCGTCCTCGGAGCCGGGGGCTGCGTGGCCACGGTGCCGCCCGGCGCCCTGCCCCGCACGTCCCCGCCGGCCTCTCCCGCCCCCGGGAAGCCCGCCGCCGGGGCCCGGATCGACGCCCTGCTCGACCAGCTCACCCTCGACGAGAAGACGGCCCTGCTGCACGGCGGCCGGGACCCGGAGCCGCGGGGCCAGGCCGGCTACGTGGCGGGCGTACCGCGCCTGGGCATCCCCGCCCTGCGGTTCGCCGACGGGCCCGCGGGCGTCAGCGTCGGGAAGCCCGCCACCGCGCTGCCCGCCCCCGTCATGCTGGCCTCGGCCTTCGACCCCGCGCTGGCCCGCGAGTACGGGCGGGTCCTCGGCCGCGAGGGCCGCGCGCTCGGCCAGGACGTCCTGCTCGCCCCGACGGCCAACCTGATCCGCACGCCCTACGCGGGCCGCAACTTCGAGGCCTTCGCCGAGGACCCCCGGCTGACGGCCGACACGGTCGCCCAGGTGGTCCGCGGCATCCAGGACGAGGGCCTGATCGCCGCCGTCAGGCAGTTCGCCCTGGGCGACCAGGAACACGGCCGCGACACCGTCGACGTGATCGCCGCCGACCGGACCCTCCACGAGACCGGACTGCGCGGCTTCGAAGCGGCCGTCGCCGCCGGGGCCGGCGCCGTGACGGGTGCCCACAACAAGGTCAACGGCGTCTACGCCTGCGAGAACGGCCCCCTGCTGGACGAGGTGCTCCGCGGCCGCTGGGGGTTCGACGGCTGGGTGCTGTCCGACCGGGACGCCACCCACAGCACCGTCGCCTCGATCACCGCCGGTCTCGACATGGAGCTGCCCGGCGGCACCCACTACGGCGGCCCCCTGCGCGAGGCGGTGCACGGCGGCTCCGTGCCCCAGGACGCCGTGGACCTCGCCGTGCGCCGGATCCTGACCACCCTGGACCGCTTCGGACTGCTGACGGACCACCCCCCGGCCCGCCCGGCCCGCGACCCGGCCGCCGGAGCGCGGACCGCCCGCAAGGTGGCCACCGCCGGCGCGGTGCTGCTCCGCAACGAACGCGGCACGCTGCCCCTGACCGGCGCCGCGGCCCGCTCGATCGCCGTGATCGGCCCCACCGGCCGGGTGCCCTTCGTCAGCGGCGGTGGCAGCGCCCACGTGGTCCCCGACGGGGCCGCCTCCCCGCTCACCGCCCTCACCCGGCGCGCGGGCAAGGGCGCCGCCGTCCGCTACGCCCTCGGCGAGGACCCGTACGGCAGGGCCCTCCCGGCGGGGCTGCTGACCCCGCCCGCCGCGCTCGACGACCGGCGCGTCGAGCCGGGCCGGGCCTGGAGCCACGAGGGGCGGTTCACCCTGGCCGCCGACGACGAGTGGACCCTCGTCGTCCACTACACCGGCCAGCGGCCCGCGGTCCGGCTCGACGGCGAGGAACTGTTCCCCGTGCGGCAGGGAAGCGCCGAACGGTTCGCGGGCGCTCTCCTCGGCCGCGCCCCCGACGGGCTGCACGTCCGGCGCCGCACGCTCACCCTCAAGGCCGGCCCCCACCGGCTCGCCGTCACCGCCGAGGGCGGCTCCGGCGGTCAGCGGTTCCGGCTGCGCCACACCACCCGCGCGTCCCGGGCAGCCGACGTCGCCGAGGCCGTCAAGGCCGCCGGGGCGGCGCGCGCGGTGGTGCTGTTCGCGTACGAGGACGCCACCGAGGGGCACGACCGGACCTCGCTGGCGCTGCCCGGCGGGCAGGAGGCGCTGATCGAGGCGGTGACCGCGGCCAACCCCCGCACCACGGTGGTGCTCAACACCTCCTCCAGTACGACCATGCCCTGGCTCGCCCGGACGGGTGCGGTCCTCCAGATGTACTACCCGGGCCAGGAGGGCGCGGGCGCGACGGCCGACGTCCTCTTCGGGGACGTGGACCCGGGGGGCCGCCTCACCCAGACGTTTCCCGCCGACGAGCGGACGACCCCGGTCGGCGGGGACCCCCTGCGCTACCCCGGGGTGGGCGGCCGGCAGGAGTACGCCGAGGGCGTGCACGTCGGCCACCGCTGGTACGACGAGCGGCAGGCGGCCCCGCTGTTCCCCTTCGGGCACGGCCTCTCGTACACCACCTGGGCGTACGAGAAGCTGACCGTACGGCCCGAACGCGGCGGACTGCGCGCGGAGTTCACCGTCCGCAACACCGGCCGCCGCAAGGGCACCGAGGTCGCACAGGTCTACGTCGGGCCGGCCCCGCGGCTGGAGCTCGACCAGCCGGTGCGCGTACTGGCCGGCTACCGGCGGCTCACCCTGGCGCCGGGGCAGTCCCAGCGGGTCACCGTGGACATCGACGCGCGCACGCTGTCGGCCTGGGACGCGGAGCGGCGGGCCTGGGTACTCGGTTCCGGCCGCCGGGAGGTCTTCGCCGGTCGATCCTCACGCGAACTGTCCTTGAGGGCGAAGGCGGTCGTGAGGAGCGGATAGGCTGCCCGTCCGGCGTGTCACGGGGGCCCGCCGGCGAGGACTCGGGAGGACGTACCGGTGCACATCCAGGAATGGCTGGAGACGATTCCGGCGATCAGTGTCTACCTCCTGGTGGGTCTGGTCATCGGACTGGAGAGCCTGGGCATCCCCCTGCCCGGAGAGATCATCCTGGTCAGCTCGGCCCTGCTGGCCTCCCAGCACGGGGAGATCGACCCCGTGATCCTGGGCCTGTGCGCGATCGCCGGCGCGATCATCGGCGACTCGATCGGCTACGCGATCGGCCGGCGCGGCGGCAAGCCGCTGCTGGAGAAGCTGGGGCGGCGCTTCCCCAGGCACTTCGGCCCGGAGCACGTGGCCCTGGCGGAGCGCTCCTTCGACAAGTGGGGCATGTGGGCCGTCTTCTTCGGCCGCTTCGTGGCCCTGCTGCGGATCTTCGCCGGGCCGCTGGCCGGCGTGCTGCGCATGCCGTACTGGCGGTTCCTCGTCGCGAACGTCCTCGGCGGGATCCTCTGGGCCGGCGGCACCACCGCCGTCATCTACTCGGTCGGGATCGTCGCCGAGCCGTGGCTGAAGCGGTTCTCCTGGCTGGCGCTGCTCCTGGCCCTGGCCGCCGGTCTCATCGTGACGCTCGTGATCCGCAACCGCATGAAGAAGGCAGCGGCCTCGATCCACGAGAACACGGACGCCGACACCAGGGCCGACGAGAACACCGGCGCCGACGGGGACGAGCGCGAGGGCGCCGGCACCGACGTCGACGCGCGGAAGGCGTCCGCGGGCGTCGCCGACTGACCGGACCGGCACGAAGGACCCCGGGGCCGTACCGGTACGGCCCCGGATCGGTGTTCCTCAGGCGTCCGGGGTCACCGCCGCCCGGTGCTGATCGGCCAGGGCCGTGTACATCGCGGCGTTGACCTTGATGCCCTCGCGCTCCTCCTCGGTGAGCTCCCGCCGCACCTTCGCGGGCACCCCCGCGACCAGGGAGCCGGGCGGGACCACCATGCCCTGCGGGACGAGGGCCTGCGCGGCCACCAGCGAACCGGCGCCGATCACGGCCCCGTTCAGCACGGTCGCGCCCATCCCGATGAGGCAGTCGTCCTCCACCGTGCAGCCGTGCACCACGGCGTTGTGGCCGATGGAGACGCGCTCGCCGATGGACACCGGGAAGCCGGGGTCGACGTGGACGGTGCAGTTGTCCTGCACGTTGCTGTCCGCGCCGAGCACGATGGGGCCGCAGTCGGCGCGCAGCACCGCCGAGTACCAGATGCTCGCGCCGGCGGCCAGCGTGACGTCGCCGACGACCACGGAGGTGGGCGCCGTGAAGGCCGTCGGGTCGACGGAGGGCAGCTTGCCGCCGACGCCCGCGATGAGTGCTCCGCCCTGACCCTGGCCCGCCTGATACGTCATGATCGTTTCCTCTGCTTCCGGATGCCGCGCTACCGGCACCGTAGGGCACGCGCCGAGCCGGACCGGTGATGGGGTGAAGATCACAGGATCGGGGTCCCGACGTCCGGCGCGCGGCGCACTACCGTGGCCGGGTGCCGAAGAACCAGAACACGTTCTCATCCCTGACCACCCTGCGCCGCCGCGTCGCCGGCCGGGTCGCGCACGCGGGCTGGCGCTGGATGCAGCAGGCGGGCGCGATCACCGCGCAGACCCCGGGACGGCTGCGTTTCGGCGCCATCGGCGAGGCGACCCGGCTCGCCTTCCCGCAGGGCACCGTCTTCGGGGAGCGCTGGATCCGGCTCGGGGCGCACTGCATCATCGCCGAGCAGGTCACCCTGACGGCCGGGATGCTGCCCGGCCTCGACCTCGGCCGCGAGCCGGTGCTCGTCCTGGGCGACGGAGTGGTCCTGGGCCGGGGCAGCCACGTCATCGCCGACACCCGCATCAGCATCGGTGACAACACCTTCTGCGGTCCCGGCGTCTACATCACCTCGACCAACCACAGCTACGACGACCCGCACGAGCCCGTCGGCAGGCAGTGGCCCCGCAGCGCACCGGTGGAGATCGGCCCCGGCTGCTGGCTCGGCACGGGAGCGGTGATCCTCCCCGGAGCCCGCCTGGGCCGCAACGTGGTGGTGGCCGCCGGATCCGTGGTCCGGGGCGAGGTGCCCGACCACGCGGTCGTGGCGGGGGCGCCGGCCCGGATCGTGCGCCGCTGGGAACCCGAGACCGGCTGGCAGCCGCCGCTGCGCACCCCGGCGCCGGTGCCGATCCCCGACGGGATGACGCCCGAGCAGCTGCGCGGGCTGGCCCTGCTGGCGGAGGCCGAGCAGCGCGGCGCGTAACGCGTCCCCCCCCGGGGCTGCCCGGCCGGGGTCAGCCCGCCGCGAGCAGGACCGTGCCGGCCAGGGCCAGGCCGGCGCCCGCCGCCTGGACCCCGCGCAGCCTTTCCTTGAGTACGGCGAAGGCGGCGAGGGCGGTGATCACCGGGTACAGCGAGGAGAGCACGGCGGCCACGGTGACCGGTCCGTTCTGCGCGGCGATGGAGTAGGTGCCGTTGGCCGCGACGTCCGCGAGGCCGACGAAGGCCAGCGCGGGCAGCATGCCCCACAGGACGCGCGGTCCGGTCCCTTCGGGCAGGGCGGGAACGCCCCGCCGGGTCTGCGCCCACAGGGCGGCGCCGCCCACGGCCACGTTCGTGACCCGCTGGACGAAGAGGGCGAGGAACAGTCCGGTCAGGGTCGTGGAGGCTTCCGCGATCAGCGCCATCACCGCGCCGAAGCCGAAGGCGGCCACGAGGGTGAGGACGACGGCCCGGCGCTGTACGGGTGCTCCGCGCAGTTCGGGGCCGCCCGCGAGGACGATGCCGAGCACGGCCACCGCGATGCCCACGAACTGGCCGGGGCCGGGCCGCTCGCCCAGCAGCAGTCCCGCGCCGACCGGCACGACCACCCCGACGGAACCGAGCGGTGAGACCACGCCCATCGGGCCGAGGGCCAGGGCCTTGTAGAAGCTGAGCATCGCCACGGGACCGACCAGGCCGGCGCCGACCGCGAACCACAGCTGCGGCCCGGCCTCCCGCCACGCGCCGGTGCCGATCACGACCGCCCCGAGCACGACGACGGCGGTGACCTGCGAGACCACGACCACCGTGAGCGCCGGTATCCGGCGGGTCAGCAGCCCTCCGCCGAAGTCGGCGAGTCCCCACAGCACGGCTGTGGCCAGGGCGAAGAGGGCGGTCATGGGGTGCCTCGCAGTACAGTGCGGTGAACGGTGGGGTGCATCATCGAATACACCGCAGGTTAGTTCACTCCATTGGACTGTGTCATCCAAAATATTGGACGGAATGGTGTCGGACCTCGAACAGCTCACCCAGGCGCTCGCCCGGAACCTCAAGCGGTGGCGCGGTGAGCGCGGATTCACCCTCGACGCTCTGGCGGCCCGCGCGGGAGTGAGCCGCGGCATGATCATCCAGATCGAGCAGGCGCGTACGAACCCGAGCGTCGGGACGACCGTGAAGCTGGCCGACGCCCTCGGGGTCAGCATCACCACGCTCCTGGACCACGAGCGCAGCCCCCAGGTGCACGTGGTGCCGCCGGGGAAGGGGGTGCGCATGTGGTCCAGTGGCGCCGGCAGCGAGGCGAACATGCTGCTCGGCGACGACCGGCGCGGGCCCGTGGAGATGTGGACCTACCGGCTGGAGCCGGACGACGGGACCGCCTCGGACCCGCACCCCGCCGGAACCTTCGAGATGCTCCACGTCACCAGCGGGGAGCTGACGCTGGTCATCGCCGACGAGCGGTACGAGGTACCGGCGGGCGGGGCCGTCTCCTTCGAGGCGAACGTCCCGCACGCCTACCGCAACGAGGGCGCCGTGCCCATGGAGATGACCATGGCCGTGTCGATCCCGCCGGTGCACGGGGCCGACGGGCAGCGCTGACGCGCGGGCGGGAGCCTCAGAGGGCGGGGATCTCGATCGCCGGGCAGCGGTCCATCACCATCTCCAGTCCCGCCCCGCGGGTCCGGGCGAAGGCGGCCTCGTCGACCACGTCCAGCTGGAACCAGACCGCCTCCGCCCCCGCCGCCACCGCCTCGTCGGCGACCGCTCCGGCCAGGCCGCTGTTCACGAAGACGTCCACCACGTCCACCTTGAACGGGATCGCCTCCAGCGAGGGGTACCCGGGCTCGCCGTGCACCGTCTCCGCCTTCGGGTGGACGGGGACCACGCGCTTGCCGTACCGCTGGAGCACGCGGGCCACGCCGTAGGCGGCCCGGTCCGCGTTGTCGGACAGGCCCACCACCGCCCAGGTGTCGCCGAGTTCGGTGAGGATCTTGCGGATGGTCGCCTGGTCGCCGTACACGTGTGCCGCCTCCTGCTGCTGCTCTGGTCCGCCGCTCCGGTCCGCCGCCGCGCCGGGCCCCACTGCCGCCCGGGCCGCGGCCGGACCGCCGGCCCGTCTGCCGGATCAACGGAACGGACGCCCGTCCGATTCCCCGTAGGGTGGAGCGGTGAAGGCAGACCAGTACGTGACGGTGGCCCGAGAGGGCGTGCACGAGTCGGAGATCAACCGCTCGCGCTTCCTGTGCTCCCTCGCGCCCGCCGCGACCGAGCGGGAGGCGCAGGAGTTCATCGCCCGCGTCCGCAAGGAGCACCCCACCGCCACGCACAACTGCTTCGCCTACGTGATCGGCGCCGACGCCTCCGTCCAGAAGGCCAGCGACGACGGAGAGCCCGGCGGCACCGCCGGGGTGCCCATGCTCCAGATGCTGACCCGGCGCGACATCCGGTACGCCGTCGCCGTCGTCACCCGCTACTACGGCGGCGTGAAGCTCGGCGCGGGCGGACTGATCCGGGCCTACGGCGGAGTCGTCGGCGAGGCCCTCGACGCCCTCGGCACCGTCACCCGCCACCGCTACCGGCTCGCCACCGTCACCGTCGACCACCAGCGCGCCGGGAAGACCCAGAACGACCTGCGCTCCACCGGCCGGGCCGTCCTGGACGTGCGCTACGGCGAGGCCGTCTCGATCGAGATCGGGCTGCCGGAGGCGGACGTCGAACCCTTCCGGGCCTGGCTCGCCGACGTCACCGCCGGGACCGCCGGCTTCGAGCTCGGCGGCGAGGCCTACGCCGAGGGCTGACCCCCGCTCCGGCCCCGCCACGTCCGCTGCCCGGACCCCGCCCGGCCGCCCCGTCGCCCCGCCCGCGCGGCCCCCTCGCACGGGGGGTCCGGGAAGCGGAAGGGCGGGGTGGGACGGCTGGGGAACGGGTTAGCCTGGAGGGTCGGTGCAGGGCCACGAAGGAGAGCAAGCGTGCGGGTCGGAGCGGGCGAGTGAAGTTCCTGCACACCTCGGACTGGCACCTCGGCAGATCCTTCCACCGCGTGAACCTGCTCGGCGCCCAGGCCGAGTTCGTCGACCACCTCGTCGGAGCCGTCCGCGAATACGGGGTCGACGCCGTCCTCGTCGCCGGTGACGTCTACGACCGCGCCGTGCCCCCGCTGCCCGCCGTCGAGCTCTTCGACCGGGCCCTGCACCGGCTCGCCGAGCTCGGCGTGCCCACCGTGATGATCTCCGGGAACCACGACTCCGCCCGCCGCCTCGGCGTCGGGGCCGGGCTGATCGGCCGGGCCGGGATCCACCTCAGGACCGACCCGGCGGGCTGCGCCGACCCCGTGGTGCTGGCCGACGTACACGGCGACGTGGCCCTGTACGGGCTGCCGTACCTCGAACCGGCCCTCGTCAAGGAGGAGTTCGGCGCGGAGAAGGTCAGCCACGAGGCGGTGCTGGGCGCGGCCATGGACCGGATCCGGGCCGACCTGGCCGGCCGGGCACCCGGTACCCGCTCCATCGTCCTCGCCCACGCCTTCGTCACCGGCGGGCAGGCCAGCGACAGCGAACGCGATATCACCGTCGGCGGGGTCGAGGCCGTACCCGCCTCCGTCTTCGACGGGGTCGACTACGCGGCCCTCGGCCACCTCCACGGCTGCCAGACGATCAACGAACGGGTCCGCTACTCCGGTTCCCCGCTCGCGTACTCCTTCTCCGAGGCCGACCACCGCAAGACGATGTGGCTGATCGACCTCGACGGCGACGGCGCGATCGCCTCCGCCGAACGGATCGACAGCCCCGTCCCCAGGTCCCTCGCCCGCCTGCGCGGCCGCCTGGAGGAGCTCCTGGACGACCCCGCGCTCACCCCCCGCGAGGACCACTGGATCGAGGCCACCCTCACCGACCCGGTCCGGCCCGACGACCCGATGGCACGCCTCGCCGCCCGCTTCCCGCACACCCTCAGCCTCGCCTTCGAACCCGAGGGCCGCGAGGAACACGAGAGCGCCTCCTACGCCCAGCGCCTCAAGGGCCGCACCGACCAGGAGATCGCCGAGGACTTCGTCGCCCACGTCCGCGGCGGCGGCACCGCGGACGAGGCCGAACGCGACGTGCTCCGGGGCGCCTTCGACGACGTACGCGCCCAGGACAGCCGTCAGGAGACCGCCCGATGAGGCTGCACCGGCTCCGCATCACCGCCTTCGGGCCGTTCGCCGAACCCCAGGAGATCGACTTCGACGCCCTCTCCGGCGCCGGGATCTTCCTGCTCCACGGCCCCACCGGCGCCGGCAAGACCTCCGTGCTCGACGCCGTCTGCTACGCCCTGTACGGGTCCGTGCCCGGCTCCCGGCAGGCACCGGGCACCAGCCTGCGCAGCGACCACGCCCTCCCCGACAACCCGACCGAGATCACCCTCGAACTCACCGCGGGCGGACGCCGCCTGGAGATCACCCGGCGCCCCGAACAGGACCGCCCCAAGAAACGCGGCACCGGCACCACCAAGGACAAGGCACAGAGCTGGCTGCGCGAGCACACCGGCGGACGGTGGACGGCGCTCAGCCGCTCCCACCAGGAGATCGGCGAAGAGGTCGAACAGCTCCTCGGCATGAGCCGCGAACAGTTCTGCCAGGTCGTCCTCCTCCCGCAGGGCGAGTTCGCCCAGTTCCTGCGCGCGGGCGCCGAGGCCCGCGGCCGGCTCCTCGGCCGCCTCTTCGACACCCGCCGCTTCGCCGCCGTCGAGACCCTGCTCGCCGAACGCCGCCGGGCCGCCGAGGCCAGGGTCCGGGCCGGCGACGAGAAGGTGCTCGCCGCCGCCCAGCGCCTCGCCCAGGCCGCCGGGGACAGCGCCGACCTGCGGGCCTGGCCCCTGCCCCGGCACCAGCCCGGCGACCCCGGCCTGGCCGAGGCGGTCCGGGCCTGGGCGGCCGTCGCCCGATGCTCCGCCCGCGAACGGCTGACCGTCGCCGAGTACGCGCTGGCCGCCGTCGAGGGACGGCACGCCGCCGCCCGGCGGGCCGCCGAGGACGCCCGGGAACTCGACCGGCTCCAGCGCCGCCACGCCGAGACCGCCCGCCGGGCGGAGCAGCTGGCGCAGGCCGCGCCGGAACGCGACCGCGTACGGAACCTCCTGGACCGGGCCCGCCGGGGCGCCCTCGTCGCCCCCGCGCTGGAACTGCGCGGCGCCGCCGCCGCGGCCCACCTCACCGCCGCGCACGCCGAGACCGTCGCCCGCTCCGTCCTCCCGCCGCCCCTCGCCGAAGCGGGCGTCGAACAGCTCGCCTCCGTGGAGCAGCGGCTGCGCGAGGAACTCGGCGCGGTCGGCGCCGCCCGGCGCGCGGAGCAGCGCAGCGCCGAGATCGGCCGCGAGCGCGCCACCCTGGAGCGGGAGTCCCGGGACGCCGACGAGCAGCACCAGGAGTCCCTCGACTGGCTCGACCGCTGGGAGGACACCCGGGCCGCCCTCCAGGAGCGGGTCGACGCCGCCCAGCAGGCGGCGACCCTGGCCGAGCAGCTCGCCGGCCGGCTGGAGCCCGTCCGCATGCAGCTCACCGCCGCCGGCCGGCGGGACGCCCTCGCCGCCGACGCCGAAGCCGCCGCGGGCGAACTGCTCCTGGCCCGCGAGGGGTCCGCCGCCGCCCGGGAACGCTGGCTGGAGCTCAAGGAGGCCCGGCTGCGCGGTATCGCCGCCGAACTGGCCGAGGCCCTCACCGCCGGGGAACCCTGCACCGTGTGCGGATCGGAGCGGCACCCCGCACCGGCCCGCCCCGCCCCCGGGCACGTGGACCGGGCCGCCGAGGACGCCGCCCACGCCCGCTTCGAAGGGGCCGAGGAGCGCCGGGCCGCCGTCGAGCGCCGGCTCGCCGCCGTCCGCGAGGCCGAGTCCGAGGCCGCGGCCGCCGCCGGTGAGGCCACCACCGCCGAGCTCCTCGCCCTCACCTCCGACCTGAGCTCCCGGCACGCCGCCGCCCACGCGGACGCCGCCGCACTGCACGCCGCCCGCGAACGCCTGGGCCGCGCCGAGCGCGAGCACGCCGCGCGCAGCGCCGACCGGCTCGACTCCGAACGCCGCGCCGCCGCCCGCGCCGAGCGGCGTGAGGCCCTCGACCGGGAACGGGCCTCCCTGGAGGCGGAGCTGGTCCTCGTACGGGGCGACGCCCCCAGCGTCGCCGCCCGCGCCCGCACCCTGGAGGACCGGATCCGGATGGTGACGACGGCCGCCACCGCCCTGCGCCGGGCCGAAGTGACCGCCGCCCGGCTGAAGGAGGCCGACGACCAGCTCGCCGACGCCGCCTTCAAGGCCGGTTTCGACACCACCGAGGCGGCCGCCGACGCCGTGCTGCCCGAGTACGAGCGCACCGCCCTCCAGCACCGCACCGACGCCTGGCAGGCGGAGGAGGCCATGCTGGCCGAGCGGCACGCCGAGCAGGACACCGCCCGCGCCGCGGCCCTGCCGCCGGCGGACCCGCACGCCGCCGGGGCCCGCGCCGAACACGCCGCCGCCCGGCTGCGCACCGCGGGCTCGGCCGTCGACGCCGCCCGGGTGCGCTGCACCGAGCTGGACCGGCTCTCGCGGCAGGCGGAGCACGAGCTGCGCGCCCTGGGCCCGCTGCGCGAGGCGTACGAGCGGGTGGCCCGGCTGGCCGGGCTCACCGCGGGCACCTCCGCCGACAACGAGCGCAAGATGCGGCTGGAGGCGTACGTCCTGGCCGCACGGCTGGAGCAGGTCGCCGCCGCCGCGACCGTACGGCTGCTGCGGATGTCCGGCGGCCGCTACACGCTCGTCCACTCCGACGCCCGCGCGGGCGGGCGCGGCCGCTCGGGGCTCGGACTGCACGTCGTGGACGCCTGGACCGGCAGCGAGCGGGACACGGCCACCCTGTCGGGCGGCGAGACCTTCTTCGCCTCCCTCGCCCTGGCCCTGGGGCTGGCGGACGTGGTCACCGACGAGGCGGGCGGCATGCGCCTGGACACCCTCTTCATCGACGAGGGCTTCGGCAGTCTCGACGACCAGGCGCTGGACGAGGTCCTCGACGTACTGGACTCGCTGCGCGAACGGGACCGCAGCGTCGGCATCGTCAGCCACGTCGGCGACCTGCGCACCCGGGTCCAGGCCCAGCTGGAGATCGTCAAACAGCGTGGCGGCTCGGTCGTCCGCCACCGCACGGCGGCGGTCACGGACTGAGGGCGCGCTCCCCGGCGGTGGCGCTCGTCACGGACCGAGGGCGTGCTCCCCGCTCCCCGGCGGTGGTGCTCGTCACGGACTGAGCGGCCGCCGCGCCAGCGGGGACGAGTACACGACGCTGGTGGTCACCGGGCCGAGGCCGGAGATCCGGCCGGTGACCTCCTCCAGGTGCCCCATCGAGTGGGCGGCGACCTTGAGGACGAAGCAGTCGTCCCCCGTGACGTGGTGCGCCTCCAGGATCTCGGGGGTGGCGTCGAGGAAGTCGTGGAAGGGCTTGTAGTTGCCGTGCGGATAGCGCAGCCGCACCAGCGCGAGGATGGCCTTGCCCAGCTTCTCGTGATCGACCAAGGCCGCGTAGCCCGTGATGATCCCCGCCTCCTCCAGCCGGCGGACCCGCTCGGTGACGGCGCTCGCGGACATGGACACGGAGCGGGCCAGCTCGGTGAAGCTGGCGCGGCCGTCGCGCTGGAGCACGTCCAGGATGCGCCAGTCGGTGGCGTCGGGGGAATAGTCGGTCATGGCCCAGGTGTAGCAGGGGAATCCCCGGGTGAACAAGGGAAAGGCCGGGGAAACTCACTTCACGGGATGATCAACAGTTCGTAGATTCTGAGCCATGACGACGACACCGAACACCACGGCCCCCGACCCCGCCTACGTCAACCCCGTGCTCCGCGTGCCCCCGGCCGGACCCGCCGCGGCCGCCGCCTACTTCGCGGCGAGCCTGGCCTTCCACGCGGACGTGTCGGACGTCGCCGCCGCCTTCGCGGCCCACCGCGAGCACGGCGCCGACCTCGGCTTCCAGCTGGTCGACTCCCGCTCCACCCCGTCCTGGGACCAGGCCCACGTGCCCGGCGCCGTCCACCTGCCCACCGCCCTGATCCCCGAGCAGGCGGAGCGGCTCCTCGACAAGAACGTGCCCGTGGTGACCTACTGCTGGGGCCCGGGCTGCAACGGCGGCACCCGCTCCGCCCTCGCCCTCGCCGAACTCGGCTTCCAGGTCAAGGAGATGCTCGGCGGCATCGAGTACTGGATCCGCGAGGGCTTCGAGGTCGAGACCTGGCAGGGCCCCGAGCGGCGCGCCGGCGCCGACCCGCTGACCGCGCCCACCGACTCGGACGACTGCGGCTGCTGAACCGCCCACCCCGGTACGCCGACGGGCCGCCCGCCCCCTCGGGGAGCGCGCGGCCCGTCGGCGCGTCGAACGCGGCGGTCAGAGCTTGGAGAGCTCGTCCACCAGGTCGTCCAGGCCCAGCGAGCCCTGCGACAGGGCCGCCATGTGCCAGGCCTTCAGGTCGAAGGAGTCGCCGTGCGCGGCCCGGGCGTTGTCCCGGCCGAGCAGCCAGGCGCGCTCGCCCAGCTTGTAGCCGATCGCCTGCCCCGGCATCGACAGGTAGCGCGTCAGCTCGCTCTCGATGAAGTCCGCCGGCCGCCCGCTGTGCAGGCCGAAGAACTCCTGCGCCAGGTCGACCGTCCAGCGCTCGCCCGGGTGGAACGGCGAGTCCGCCGGGATCTCCAGGTCCAGGTGCATGCCGATGTCCACGATCACCCGGGCGGCCCGCATCATCTGGCAGTCCAGGTAGCCCAGCCGCTGCTCGGCGTCCTTGAGGTAGCCCAGCTCGTCCATCAGGCGCTCGGCGTACAGGGCCCAGCCCTCGGCGTTCGCGCTGACCAGGCCGACGCTCGCCTGGTAGCGGGAGAGCGTGTCCGCCACGTGCTGCCACTGCGCGAGCTGGAGGTGGTGACCGGGCACGCCCTCGTGGTACCAGGTGGAGACCAGGTCGTAGACGGGGAAGCGGGTCTGGCCCATCGTCGGCAGCCAGGTGCGCCCGGGACGGGAGAAGTCCTCGGAGGGGTTGGTGTAGTACGGGGCCGCCGCGCCGCCGGGCGGGGCGATCATGGACTCCACCCGCTTGACCCGCTCGGCGAGTTCGAAGTGGGTGCCGTCCAGGTTCTCGATGGCCTCGTCCATCAGGCCCTGCAGCCAGGCCCGGACCTCGTCGACGCCCTCGATGTGGGTGCCGTGCTCGTCCAGGTGCCGCAGTGCGTCCCACGGATCGGGCTCGCCGGGCAGGATCTTGGCCGCCTCGGACTTCATCTCGGCGAGGAGGCGGTGGTACTCGGACCACCCGTAGGCGTACGCCTCGTCGAGGTCGAGGTCGGTGCCGTTGAAGTAGCGGGCCCAGCGGGCGTAGCGCTCGCGGCCCACCGGGTCCGGGGCACCGGCGATGGCCGGGGCGTACACGTCGCGCATCCAGTCCCGCAGCTCGACCACGGCCGCCGTGGCGCCGGCCGCGGCCCCGTCCAGTTCGGCGCGCAACGCGTCCGGACCGGCGGAAGCGAACGCGCCGAAGAAGTCCCGGGCACCGTCTTCGGCCTGTCCGGCCCAGGTGGTGAGCTGGCCGATGAAGGTGGCGGCGGGACGGGGGCTGCCGTACAGCCCGCGCTCCAGGCCGAGCGCGAGGCTCTCCCGGTAGCCGGCGAAGGCCGCCGGCACGGCGCGCAGCCGCTCGGCGATCGCGGCCCAGTCCGCCTCGGTGTCGGCCGGGGTCAGGGTGAAGACCTCGCGGACCGAGTGGGCGGGGGAGTGGATGTTGCTGACGGCCCGCAGGTCCTCGTCGGCCGCGTGGACGGCGAGTTCCGCGGTGAGCCGCTCGCGCAGCAGACGGGCGCAGCGGCGCTCGGCGTCGGTGTCGGCACCGGGGAGCCGCTCGGCGGCGTCGAGCCGGGCGAGCGTGGTGCGCGACAGCTCGGCCGCGGCGGCGCGGCCGGCGGGGGAGAAGTCCGGCAGCTCGCGGGAGCTGGCCGGGTTGCCGAGGTAGGTGCCCGTGATCGGGTCGATGGCGATGAGGTCGTCGACGTACGCGTCGGCGACCTGACGGGGCAGCCGGGCTGCGCTGTCACTGTGGAGGGTCTCTGACATGCGGCCATCTTCGTACGGGATCGGCCCCGCGTCATCACCGTTGGGAGCCGGGCTCCTGACGGAACCGGTGCCGGCGGCCACCGTGGCGCCGACCGCCCTTTCAACCCGTGCGCACCGTAAGCAACTTCGCGCGAGGTGGTGGACCCGGCGGCTGCCGGAAACCGGCGCCCCCCGCGCCCCGGCGGACGGGAACGGGCGCGGTCCGTGCTCCGGCCCCGCCCCATCCGCGCTCCAGCGGCGCCCGAGGCCGCGCCGGAACGGCGCCCCGCCCGGGCGGGCGGGGCGCCGCGAGGGGCCGGGCGGCTAGCGCTCGTACGGAGCCTGCGCGCGGGGGAGTTCGTGGGCGGGGCGTGCGCCGACGGGGGCCGCGCCCAGCCGGGCGGTGATCACCAGGGTGCCCTCCTCGATCTGGTAGTCGAGGGGCAGGCCGAGGCCGCGCATCGCCGCGACCATGCCGGTGTTGGAGGCCTGCGTGACGGCGTAGACGCTGTCGCACCCGGCCTCGACGGCCATCGCGAGGAGCCGCCGCAGCAGCTCCGAGCCGATGCCCCGGCGCTGCCAGTCGTCCTCGATGAGCAGCGCCACCTCGGTCTCGTCGCCGTCCCACAGCAGGTGGCCGAGGGCCACGAGCTTGCCGGAGGCGGTGGTGGCGGCGAGCGTGCGGCCGAAGCGGGGGCTCAGCAGGTGGCCGAGGTAGCGGTCGGCGTCCGCGACGGGGCCGTGGTAGCGCAGACCGAGCGTGCGCTCGGAGCAGCGGTCGTGCATGGCGCGGGCCGCCGGCAGGTCGGAGCCGTCGGCGCGCCGCACGGTGATCTCGTTGCCCTCGGGCAGGGTCAGGACGTCCTGGCTGCGCGGGACGCGGGGGCCGAGGCGGGCGTCGAGTTCGACGAGGGCGCGGGCGCGGGCGAACTCCGTCGGGGTGAAGGGCAGGTACGGCCGCTCCACGGTGATGGCGCCGCCGGAGGGGTCGCGCAGCCGCATCACCGTGGCTTCCAGGACCCCCTCGACGGGGGCGTCGGCGCCCGCGTTGGGGCGGCCCGAGAGGGTGGTCGCCGGGATCGAGTGGATGGTGCAGCGGCCGAGCAGCTGGCGCAGCGCGAGCGGGAGTTCGGCGGCGTCCTGGGCGGTGCGGGTGGCCAGGCCGAGGACCCGGGTGGGCGTGTCGACGAGGTCGTGGGCGTCGGCGCGTTCGATCCAGGTGCTGTGGCCGCCGGCCTGGGCGACGGCCCGGGTGAGGTCGGCGGAGGGCAGCTGCTGCGGGGCGCGGAGCAGGAACTCGTCGACCGTGCCGCCCTCCGGGAGCGGGTGGGTTTGCAGCGTCAGGATGTCCACGCCGCTCCGGGCGAGCGCGGTGCAGAGCGCGGCCAGGCTGCCGGGCTCGTCCCGTACGGTCGTCCGCATCCGCCACAGGGCGGCGGTCGTGCCCGTGCCGCCCGCGCCTGCCGTCGCGGACTTCACGGGCACGGGATCGGAGGGCGCGGTGGCCGTGGGCGGCGGCGCATGGCTATGGCGGCGTGCCCACCAGGTGTGGAAGGCCGCCGTGATGAGCAGTGCCACGGCCGACGCGACCAGCAGGACCGGGCCACGGGGGCCGTGCACGACGAGATTGGCGATGCCGTCGGCCACGGCCACGGCGCAGAAGAGGGCGGCGAGTTCGACCACGTCGCGGCGCCAGTGGTGGCGGTGGGGACGCGGGGCGGAGGCGGGGTTACGGTCAGTCATGCACACCACTGTGGCGCAGGGGTGTTGCGTGATCGCGAACGATCTGTGACCGACTGGTTAAGCGTCGATCTGGCCGGTTTCTCCCGGTTTTCCATCCGGTTTCCGATACCGGGCCCGAAGCGCCCCCGTACGGAACCGTACTCACGCCTGCCCCACGAGGCCCGGCTGGAGCACCTGGGTGAAGAGTACGCCCCCGCCCTGGCGGCGCAGCCGGACGGTGAGCTCCCCGCTGCCGCCGTCGATCTCCACCTCGCCGTAGTACGGGGGGTTCTCGGCCGGGGACATGTTGGCCACCGGAGCCGACTGCACGTACGCCGTCCGCGGCCCGAAGGTGGCGTCGAGCCGCCCGGCGGGGAAGCCGCCCGCGCCGACCGGCCCGGACACGAACTCCCAGAAGGGCGCGAAGTCGGAGAACGCGGCGCGCTCGGGGGCGTAGTGGTTCGCGGCCGTGTAGTGGACGTCGGCCGTGAGCCAGACGGTGCCGGTGATGTTCCGGTGCTTGACGTACCGCAGCAGGTCGGCGATCTGCAGCTCCCGCCCGAGCGGCGCCCCGGGGTCACCCTGCGCGACGGCCTCGAAGTTCGTGGCGCCGTCGGGGACGACGATGCCGAGCGGCATGTCGGAGGCGATCACCTTCCAGGTGGCGCGCGAGCGCGACAGCTCCCGCTTCAGCCAGGCCAGTTGCTCGGCGCCGAGGATGCCGACCGGGTCCTCGGTCTGGCGGTTCGGGGAGTTGGCGTTGCGGTAGGTCCGCATGTCGAGGACGAACACGTCGAGCAGCGGGCCGTGCCGCAGCACCCGGTACATCCGGCCCTCGGCCCGGCCGCCGCGCAGATCGGTGACGGGGAAGTACTCGCCGAACGCCCGGCGGGCGCGGGCGGCCAGGACGTCGGCCTCCTTGACGGTGTAGCGGGGGTCGTCGATCAGCTGGCCCGGGTACCAGTTGTTGCGCACCTCGTGGTCGTCCCACTGGGCGAGGACGGGGACCTGACCGTAGAACTCCCGCAGATGACGGTCGAGCAGGTTGTAGCGGAAGTTCCCGCGGAACTCGGCGAGCGTCTCGGCGACCTTCGCCTTCTCCGCCGTGGTCACGTTGCGCCAGATGCGGCCGTCGGGCAGCGGCACGGCCGCCTGGATGGGGCCGTCGGCGTAGATCGCGTCGCCGCTGAAGAGGAAGAAGTCGGGGTCGCGCAGCCGCATCTCCTCGAAGACGCGGTAGCCGCCGAGGTCGGGGTTGATGCCCCAGCCCTGGCCGGCCAGGTCGCCGGACCACAGGAAGCGCACGTCGTGGCGGCGGGAGACGGGCGTCGTGCGGAACGTGCCGCGTACCGGCTCGCTCGTACGGCGCGGGTCGTCGGGGTCGGCGAGGGTGATCCGGTAGTGGATCTGCCGGCCCGGCGGCAGGTCGCGCAGGGTGGTCGTGCCGGTGAAGTCGGTGGCGGGGCCGAGGAAGGGGCCGCCGTGGCGGCGGACGCCGTAGCGGAACGACTCGCTCGGCGAGGTTTCCACGTACATCCGCGCGGGACGGTCGGAGCGCGTCCACACGGTGGCCGAGTGGGCGGTGATCTCGCCGGACTGCGTCCCCCACAGCGCGACCGGACGGCCGGAGCGGGTGAAGGCCGGAGCCCCCACGGGGGAGGCGAGGGCGGGCGCGGCGAAGGCCGCGGACAGGGCGAGACCCAGGGGCACGGCGAGTGACCCGCCGAGCAGGGAACGTCGGGTGTGCGGCATCGGTGCCATCGGTGCGTCTCCAGGGGCCGGCGGGGACGGGCCGGACCAGTGTGCCGCCGCACACCGGCCCGGCCGCGTCGACCGCGCGAACCGTGGATGAACACCCGCCAGCGGCCGGCCACTGCCCCGGCGTGGTTCCAGAGGCCGTGTTCGGCGTGGTGCCGGTCGGCGTCGGGCCCGGTGCTTCCGGTCGTGTCCGGTGTCGTGCCGGTCATCGGCCGGCCCGGTACCTCACGCCGCGTTCTGCGCCGCGGTCCGTCCCTGGTCCTGGCCGCCGTCCCGGGGTGCGGTGCGCGCCGTATCGAGGATCACCCGGGCCACGAGCGCCGGGTCGTCGTTCATCGGCACGTGACCGCAGCCCGGCAGTCGCACCAGCCGCGCCCCGGGAAGCGTCTGCTTCGCCCGCACCCCCTGCCGGCGGAGCAGCAGCCGGTCCCGGGTGCCCCAGGCGATGGTGACGGGCAGCCCCGGCACGTCGTGCGCGAACCGTACCGAGCCGCCCGCGGCCAGCGTCTCCTCGAAGCCGGTGGCGCCGCGCAGGGCCAGCGTCTCGGCGACCACGGCCTCCGGAGTGCGGCGGGCCGGACGGGCGTAGATGCTGCCCGTCAGCGCGGCCCGGCCGGCGCCGCTGCGGGAGAGCCGCTCCAGCGCCGGGCGGGGCAGCGCCGTGGCGCCGGCGCGCATCGCGCGCAGCGCGGTGAAGGCGTACCGCCGCTCGGCCTGCGACCAGAAGCCGGCGGGGGAGAGGGCGGTGACCGACCGGACGAGACCGGCGCGCCCCATGTCCAGCGCCAGCAGCCCGCCGAGCGAGTTCCCCGCGACGTGCGGGCGTTCCACCCCGAGCGCCGCGCACAGGGCCCCGAGCGCCGGGGTGACGGTGCCCAGGTCGTAGGGAACGCCCGCGGGCAGCGGCTCCGACGCGCCGAAGCCGGGCAGGTCGACGGCGATGACGTCGTGTCCGGCGGCCAGGATGTCGGTCACCGGATGCCAGGCCTGGAGGTGGTGGCCGATGCCGTGCAGCAGGAGGAGCGGCTCGCCCGCGCCCTTGCGTTCGTAGGAGACGGTGGTCGTGCGGGGACCCAGCGGCGAATCGATCGTGAACGAGACCGTGGCGGTCATGCTGCTCCTCGTCGGATGGACGCGTGTGAGACAGGCCGTCAGTAACGACTGTCCCCATGATTACCGCCCGGTAGGCCCCCGCTACAAGGTTTCCCGTCAAGAGGGGGGTACGCGCGAACATCCTGTGAACGGCTTGCTACATATGCCCGATCTGCCCGGCAAAGCGGCGAGGATTGGTCTTGACCAAGGGGGTGCGCCGTCCTATCGTCGCAGGGATAGTGCAGGAACCTTTAATAAACAAAGGCGCGGAACTGCGGCGCGGAACTGCCGCTGGAACACGGCGAAGCGGCGATTGCAGGAGGAGTCAGGGTGGGGACCACGCAGCTCGAATCAGTGCCGGAGCCGAAGTACTGGCACCTGAAGACCGTCCTCAGCGAGGCGCTCGACCAGGACTTCGCCGTGGGCGAGGTCCTGCCGAACGAGCGCGAGCTCGCCGCGCGCTTCGGAGTCGCCCGGGCCACCCTGCGCCAGGCGCTGGAGCAGCTCGAACTCGAAGGCCGCCTGCAGCGCCGCCGTGGAGTCGGCACCACGGTCGCCCCGCCGCGCGTCGGCGTCGCCGTCGGCAGTGCGCAGCAGGGCTGGCCCGGCGAGAGCGGTGACGGCTGGGAGCCCGTCGACGCCGCGGAGGGCATTCCCGCCGCCGCCGTCCTGGGACTCCTCGGCACCCCCGCCGACCAGCCCGTGCACACCGTCCGGCGGACGCGCGTCACCCAGGGGCAGGCCGTCGCCGCCGAGCTGCTCTACGTGCCCGCCGCCTCCGTACCCGGGCTCTCCGCCATCGACGCTCCCGCCGGACCCGCCCGTGCGCGCGCCGTACTGCGCGAACTCCAGCGCCTCGCGCTCGACGGGCAGGACCGCTCGGTGGAACTGGGCTCCGCCCGCGCCGACGACGCCAAGGAACTGGACCGGCTTCCCGGGGCTCCCGTGCTCCTCGTGACCACCCGGTACTTCACCGCCGCCGGGACCGCCGCCGTGTCGGTGGCCACCTACCGGGCCGACACCTGCCGCCTCACCTTCGGTGACTCCGGAGTCGAGATCACGGAAACCCGCGCCGCGTCCTGACCGCCGCCCCCGCAGTCGCACCGCCGTACCCCGGACCCTGAGGCCCGGGGTACGGCCGTTCCCGCCCCCGTCCGTCAGCGCCGTCCGTCGTCGCCGCCCGCCAGCGGACCGGAGACCGGCCCCGGCCCGGCGGCAGCAAGCCCCACGAACCGTGGCGGAGCCACTCCCGAAGCCCCCGCAGTCCCGGGCCCACGCGTTCCACGCTTCCATGTGCCCGAACACGTACGGGAAGTCCTCCGGGCGGGGTTCCCGCGCCACGAGTCCGTCGTCCGCCCGCTGGCTGCTACGGATCGGGGTGCGGGGACGACAGGGTCAGCAGCTCCACCGGCACGTCGTGCTCCCCTCCCGACTCCTCCCGGCGGGCCGGAACATCCGCTGCGCGGGGTTCCTTCCCCTCCTTCAGGAACGTGCGGTGCTCGGCAGCCGGGAAGGACACCCCGAGCTCGCGCTCGGCCAGAGCGGCCTCGGCCCCGGTCAACGGCAGGAATGCGGACCTGCCGCGACCCTGATCAGCGCCCCCGAACGATCTTCCGGCCCCCCGCTTCGGCCGCAGCACCTGCCTGGCCGGCCCGGCCCGGCTTCCCCGCCCTGGCGTGCCTGCCCGGACCGGACCGAGGGAGTCAGCGGCGGGCGGTGACCGTCTTCTCCACCGCGAAGAGTTCCTCCTCCACGTGGTCCAGCGCGAGCCGCAGCGCCCCGGTGGCCACGGCGGCCTCGCCGAGCAGGGAGAGCGCCACCCGCGGCGGGCGCAGGCAGTACCGCTCCAATTCCCGGCGCAACGGTTCGAGGACCCCGTCCAGGCCGGCCGCCCAGCCGCCGACGACGACCAGCTCCGGATCCATCGCCAGCACGAGCGCGGCCACGTCGTGCACCAGCCGCTGCAAGAACCTCTCCACGGCGGCCACCGCCCGCTCGTCTCCCCGCTTGGCCATCGCGAAGACCTCGGCGACCGCGGCCTCGTCCAGGGGGTGCAACGGTTCGCCGGTCGTCGACAGCAGCCGCTCCGGTGTGACCTCGCGCCCCAGCAGGTGCAGCGCGCCGATCTCGCCGGCCGCACCCCCGAAGCCTCGGTGCAGTCGCCCTCCGATCAGTGAGCCGGCGCCCGGGCTGAGCCCCGCCATGACGAACACCATGTCGTCCGTGTCCCGCGCGGCCCCCTTCCAGTGCTCGGCGACCGCCGCCGCGTTGGCGTCGTTCTCCACCCGCACCGGGCACCGGAAGGAACGCCGCAGACGGTCGCCCAGCGGTAGGCCGGTCCAGCCGGGCAAGGCCGTGCCGAGGCGGACCGTACCGTCCGCCTCCACGATCCCGGGGCTGCCGACTCCGACCGCCCGCAAGGAGTCGCGGGGGACCCCGGCGCGGCGGAGGAGATCGGCCACGGCCGCCCTGACCTTGTCCAGCCGCTCATCGGCCGACGCGGTCTCGGTGACGTCCTTGGTGCCCGCGCCGATGACCCGGCCGTCCAGTCCGGACAGCAGCACCGCGATCCGGTGCGAGCCGATCTCGATGCCCAGCAGATGGCCCGCTTCGGCCCGGAAGCGGTAGCGCCGGGCCGGCCGGCCCTGCCGCCGTGCGCCTTCCCCGGCCTCGGCCTCCATGACGAGCCCGGTGCCGATCAGTCCCTCGACGACGCCCTCGACCGTCGGCCGGGACAGCCCGGTCACCCGGGTGAGGTCGGTGAGGGTCGGCGATTCGGCCGCGCGCAGTGCCCGGAGCACCACAGCCGAATTGATCCGCCGGAGCAGAGAGGGATCCCCGCCGGTCAGCTGCCCCAACGTGTGTCCTCCCAGCTAGCGGCCCTGTCAGCCGGATCGTACTGCGCGCCCGGCGCAGCGGCGAGAAGCAGCCCCCCATTGTTCGGAATCGGCCCTTCCCCTCAGCTCGGCGTACGTGCTTGTTCTCCGAGCCCGGAGGTCGTCCGGGGCCGCGTCGGGACGGTTTCGGCGCGGCACAGAGCGGGGTGCGGGGCGGAGACGACCAGCCGGCGGGGCCGCTCGCCCTCCGGTCCGGAGCGGAAGGGCCCCGGGTCGCGGATCACAGGCAGCGGCTGTTCCCCCGCACGCCGTTGCCGGACGTCTCGAAGCGTGAGGAAGAGTCGCGCCACCTACCCCGCCCCGAGCCCAGTGACGACAGACGCCGAGCTAGTGCCGTGGCCGGGAAGGTGTGCCGGGTCGCGGCGTCCGGTGCGGTGCATCTCAAGGCGGAGGGCCGCGGCTCGTACTGGAC
The DNA here is from genome assembly GCF_040611935.1 of Streptomyces sp. NPDC006512. Lineage (NCBI taxonomy): Bacteria > Bacillati > Actinomycetota > Actinomycetes > Kitasatosporales > Streptomycetaceae > Streptomyces > Streptomyces sp. NPDC006512. Next base: position 43,096 of record NZ_JBEXPG010000028.1, read on the forward strand.
GTACCTCCGTGGTCCGACAACGCGGAGAGGTGCCGTGCCGGACGTCGCGACCCGGTGGACCTTTCCGGTCACGGCACTAGCTCAGGCCGGTGCGACGAATCCGGACTCGTACGCGGTGATCACCGCCTGCGTGCGGTCACGGGCCCCCAGCTTGCCCAGAATGGCGCTGACGTGTGACTTCACCGTCTCCGTGCCGACGATCAGCTCGCCGGCGATCTCCACGTTCGTCAGCCCGCGCGCCATGAGCCGCAGTACCGCCTCCTCCCGCTCGGTCAGCGCCGCCCGCTCCAGGAGCGTTCGTGCCCGGCTGTTGCCGTACTCGGCGGCGAGGGCCCGCACGGCCGCGGGAAACAGCAGAGTGTCGCCTTCGGCCACCAGCCGCACCGCGTGCACGATCTCCGCGGGCCGGGCCCGCTTCAGCAGGAAGCCGTCCGCACCCGCCCGCAGCGCCTGATAGACGTACTCGTCGTTCTCGAAGGTCGTGACGACGAGGATCTTCGGCGGAGAGTCCACGGAACGCAGGACCGCCCGCGTCGCCTCGATCCCGTCGAGCAGCGGCATCCGCACGTCCATCGCCACCACATCGGGGCGCAACTGGCGCACGAGGGGGATGACGGACGCCCCGTCCGCGGCCTCGCCGACCACCTCGATGTCGGGCTGGGAGTCCAGTACGGCGCGCAGGCCCGCGCGCACCAGGGGTTCGTCGTCGACGAGCAGTACGGTAACCGGCATCCGGTCAGCGTATTCGTTCCAGCGGAAGCCGGGCGCGCACCCGCCAACCGCCCTCGTACGGACCGGTTTCGGCCTCGCCGCCGAGCAGTGCCGCCCGTTCCCGCATTCCCCGGAGGCCGCTCCCGGAGCCGCCCGTCATCGTGGGCCGCTCGGGCAGGGGATTCGTGACCTCCAGGTCGAGCCCGCCCGCCGCCACCTCCACCCGCACCCGTACGGGCACCGGACCGCAGTGCCGCAGCACGTTGGTGAGAGCCTCCTGCAGGATCCGGTACCCCTCCCGGGTGACCGGACCGGGCAACTTCTCCAGAGCACCGGCCAGTTGTGCGTCCACCTCCGCCCCCGAAGCCCGGGCCGACTCCAGCAGCCGGCCGGCCTCCGCCAGAGTGGGCCGCTGCGAAGGCGGCTGCGCGGATTCGCGCAGGACCAGCAGCACCCGCTCCAGGTCCTCCAGCGCCGCCCGGCCCGTCTCCTCGATCGCGTTCAGCGCCCGGTCGGTGAAGGCCGGGTCCTTGGCCGCTCGTGCCGCCCCGGCCTGGACGACCGCCACGGTCAGCGCGTGCCCGATGGAGTCGTGGAGCTCCCGCGCGATCCGGGTCCGCTCCAGCAACTGCTCCGTGCGGGCCTCCAACGCGGTCAGCCGCTCGGCCGCCGACGGCCCCAGCAGCCGCCGGGCGATCCCGGTGATCAGCTCGCCGAGCAGGGTCACGAGGACGATGAGCACGACCAGCGGCAGGGGCGCCAGCAGGGCCGCGGCCCAGCGCGGCGGAGCGAAGGGGATCGCGGGGTCGGAGTTCAGGGGGTGACCGAGCGCGGTCGCGACGAGCTCCACGGACATCACCGGGAGGAAGACGGTCGCGAACATGGCGGCCCCGGCCACCACCAGCCGTATCTCCAGCCACAGCACGGTCCGCCACCGGTCGCTCCAGCGCACCGACGGGGCGGTGCTGATGCCGCTGTCATCGGAGCCCCGGTCCTGCGGCGTCAGCAGGAACTGCGCCTGGAGCCCCTCGGCCAGCCGCACCCACGGCACGAAGCCGAAGGGCACGACGATCAGCAGCGGCATCCACGGCCAGCGCGGATTGATGAACATCCATATGGCGAGCAGCAGCAGGGGAACGCACAAGTGCAGCCAGCGCGAGTACGTCACCGGCCGAAGCGGCGCACGGAGCAGTTTGTACATGCCCTCATCCTGGCAGCGAGCGGGCGGCCGCCGTCTCCCCCACGTGGGGGAGACGGCACCCCCGCACGGGGGAGGGAATGGGCAGGGGCCGACGGCGAATCTTGAGCCATGAAACGCATCGAGATCAGCGAACTGACCAAGGACTACGGCACCCAGCGGGTCGTGGACCACCTCACCTTCGACGTCCTGCCCGGCCGGGTCACCGGCTTCCTCGGACCGAACGGCGCCGGCAAGTCCACGACCATGCGCCTCCTGTTGGGCCTGAGCCGGCCGACGGCCGGGACGGCCACCATCGGTGGCCGTGTGTTCAGGGAACTTCGCCACCCGCTGCGCGAGGTGGGAGCCCTGCTCGATCCCCAGGCGGCGCCGGGGGGTCACCGGGCCCGTGACCACCTGCTCGCGCTCGCCGTCAGCAACGGCATCCCCGTTCCGCGGGTGGACGCGGTGCTGGAGCAATCGGGGCTCGCCGCGATCGCCCGGAAGCGGATCGGCACCTTCTCACTCGGGATGCGCCAGCGCCTCGGCATAGCCGCCGCACTGCTGGGCGATCCGGCGGTACTGCTGCTGGACGAGCCGACCAACGGCCTCGATCCCGAGGGCATCATCTGGATCCGCGAGCTGATGCGCGGCCTCGCCGCCGAGGGCCGTACGGTCCTCGTCTCCAGCCACCTCATGGCCGAATCCGCCTCGTTCGTCGACCATCTGGTGGTGCTGGGGCAGGGCAGGCTCCTTGCCGACAGTTCCCTGAAGGAGTTCATCGACGCGCGCAGCGCCCCCCGGGTGAAGCTGCGGACCTCGGAACCCGACCGGCTGCGGGCCGCCCTGGAACGCGACGGGTTCGCGATGGCTCCCGCTGAGGAAGGGCGATGGACCGTCGACGGCATACCGGCTGAGCGGATCGGCGCCCTCGCGGCGCGTGAGGGCGTCCCGCTGCTGGAACTTGCCGACGAGCGGGCCTCGCTGGAGCAGGCCTACCTCGATCTCACTGCCGACCGCACCCCCTTCGCCGCCCATGCCGTCAACGCGGCCTGACCCCACGACGGGAGCCACCATCATGACCACCACCACCGCCGCCGCGTCCTCCACCGTCCAGACCGCCACGGCCCTGCCCACCCGACGCGTCCTGCGCTCGGAATGGATCAAGATACGTTCGGCCCGCTCGATCCTCGGTTCGCTGGCCGCCGTCTTCGCCGCCACGGCCGGCATCACGGTCCTCACCGCCGCCGCGATCGGTACGTCGGAGCCCGACGCTCTGGGGGACGACCGTCTGCTCGGGGCCTTCTTCGGAATCAACTTCGGGCAGATAGCGGCCATCGCCTTCGGTGCCACCGCGTTCGCCGGCGAGTTCCGCAATGGCGCACTGAGGGTCTCCCTCACCGCCGTGCCGAACCGGACCGCGCTCTACCTGTCCAAGGCGGCCGTGGTCGCCGGACTCGCCTTCGTCGTCGGGCAGATCACCGGGCTCGTCACCTTCCTCGCCGGTCAGGCCTTCATGGGGGAGTACGCGCTCTCCCTGGGTGACCCCGGGGCGCTGCGGGCCGTCTTCGGCAGCGGGACCTACCTGATGCTGATCGCCCTGTTCGCGGCCGGGCTGACCGCCTTGGTGCGCAGCGGAGCCCTGGTGATGAGCCTGCTCATACCGTTCCTCCTGATCGTGCCCTTCGTGGTCGGCCAGGTGGCCGGCGGCGCCATGGACTTCATGCCCGACCGGGCCGGCCAGATGGTGATGCGGATGGACGCGCAGGGGTCCCTGGGACCCTGGACGGGGCTGGGCGTGGCCGCACTGTGGGCCGTGCTGGCCCTCGCCGCCGGCTGGTTCGCGGTACGGCGCCGCGACGCGTGACGAAGGGCCAGATGTCAGTGGCCCCCGGAATACTGACGATATGACCACGGGACAGCAACTCGACCTGATCGACCGGCTGCGGGCGCAGGCCTTCGTGGACAAGCCGGTCCGGCTCGGCCGGCACAGCAGTGGCCCGGGTTACCACCTGGTACGGCTCGGCGGGACCCGGGACTTCTGGGACGACGACGGTTCCCGCCGAGCGGAGGCGGCCGAGCAGACCGGTGCCGAATACGGGGCGCTCACCCAGGCGGTGACCGGCCGGTGGGGGCAGCCCCAGGTCTTCTCCCTGGACTCCCTGACGCACCGCGGCCTCGCCGAGGAGGAGATACCGCAGCCGTGGCGGGAGCTGAGCCACACCACCGACCACCTGTACCTGTGGCGGGCCGGGGACCGGTGGCTGGTGGTCTGCGTGGCGCGGTGGGCCGAGGAGGACCCGTACCTGCTGATGGCGGCGGTCACCGTGGTCGACCCGCCGTGACGGCCCTCCCACCGTGACGCACTCCCGCCGTGACGGGGTGCGCGGTGGGTCAGGATCCGGGCCGGGCCTCGGCGGCCGCGCGCAGGCGGCCGTACTCCTGGGCCATGGACTCCGCGGTCCAGTGGGCGTTGAGGCCACTGGGATTGGGCAGGGCCCAGATCCGGGTGTCACCGATGGTGCGTTCCTGGGGGCCGATGGCGGCCTTCCGGTCGCCGAACGCGGTGCGGTAGGCGGTGACCCCGACCACGGCCAGCCACTGGGGGCGCAGGGCCTCCACCTTGGCCGTCAGGATCCGTCCGCCCTCGATGAACTCCTCGGCGCTCAGCTCGTCGGCGCGGGCGGTGGCCCGGGCCACGACGTTGGTGATGCCGAGGCGGTAGGAGAGCAGCTCCTGCTGCTCCTCCGGAGCCAGCCGGCGGGGGGTGAACCCCGACAGGTGCAGGACCGGCCAGAAACGGTTGCCGGGGCGGGCGAAGTGGTGGCCCGTCGCGGCGGAGAGGAGACCCGGATTGATCCCGCAGAACAACACACGCAGGCCGCCCGCGACCACGTCCGGGAGGACGCGGTCGCGGGCGGCGTCGAGCTCGTCGGGGGTCAGAGGATCGACCCCGGCGCGTACCCGGCGGCCTCCGGGTGCTGCTTCGCGATGGCCTCGATGCGCGAGACCACGGTCGCGACCTGGTCACCCGCGGCGCCGGTGAAGGACAGCTTGTCGGCCATGAGGGCGTCCAGCTGGGCGCGGTCCAGGGGCATCCGCTCGTCGGCGGCCAGCTTGTCCAGGAGCTCGTTGCGCTCGGCGCCCTGCTCGCGCATGGCGAGCGCGGAGGCCACGGCGTGCTCCTTGATGACCTCGTGCGCGGCCTCGCGGCCCACACCAGCGCGGACGGCGCCCATCAGGACCTTGGTGGTGGCGAGGAACGGCAGGTACCGGTCGAGCTCGCGGGCCACGACGGCCGGGAAGGCGCCGAACTCGTCCAGGACCGTCAGGAAGGTCTCCAGCAGGCCGTCGAAGGCGAAGAACGCGTCGGGCAGGGCCACGCGGCGGACCACGGAGCAGGACACGTCGCCCTCGTTCCACTGGTCGCCGGCCAGCTCGCCGGTCATCGAGGCGTAGCCGCGCAGGATGACCATCAGGCCGTTCACGCGCTCGCAGGAGCGGGTGTTCATCTTGTGCGGCATCGCGGAGGAGCCGACCTGGCCGGGCTTGAAGCCCTCGGTGACCAGCTCGTGGCCGGCCATCAGACGGATCGTCTTGGCGATCGAGGACGGGGCGGCGGCCAGCTGCACCAGGGCGGTGACCACGTCGTAGTCCAGCGAGCGCGGGTAGACCTGGCCGACCGAGGTGAAGGCCTGGGCGAAGCCCAGGTGGGTCGCGATCCGCTGCTCCAGGTCGGCGAGCTTGGCGGCGTCGCCGCCCAGCAGGTCCAGCATGTCCTGGGCGGTGCCGACCGGGCCCTTGATCCCGCGCAGCGGGTAGCGCTCCAGCAGGTCCTCCAGGCGGGCGTAGGCGACCAGCAGCTCGTCGGCGGCGGTCGCGAAGCGCTTGCCCAGGGTGGTCGCCTGCGCGGCCACGTTGTGGGAGCGGCCGGCCATGACCAGCTCGGCGTGCTCGCCGGCCAGCTTGCCGAGGCGGGCGAGGACGGCGACGGTGCGGTCCCGGGCCAGCTCCAGCGAGAGCCGGATCTGGAGCTGCTCGACGTTCTCGGTGAGGTCGCGGGAGGTCATGCCCTTGTGGACGTGCTCGTGACCGGCGAGGGCGTTGAACTCCTCGATCCGGGCCTTCACGTCGTGCCGGGTGACCTTCTCGCGCTCGGCGATGGACGCGAGGTCGACGGTTTCCAGGACGCGCTCGTAGTCGGCGAGGGCGGCGTCCGGGACCTCGATGCCGAGGTCCTTCTGGGCGCGCAGTACGGCGAGCCACAGCCGCCGCTCCAGCGTCACCTTGTACTCGGGGGACCACAGGACGGCGAGCTCCGCGGAGGCGTAGCGGCCGGCCAGGACATTGGGGATGCGGGGCTTGGCTGTCACGTGGAGGAATTCTACTTGGGCCGCGGCTGTGCGTTTACGCAGGTCGGGACACCGCCCGCGATTGTGCCTTGCTACGAGAGCCGGGAGCCTCCGAAGGGCAGCAGCTCCGCACGCTTCGGCGGAAGACCGTCCCCGGAGGAACGGCCCGTCAGCCGGCGCCCGATCCAGGGCAGCAGGTGCCGGCGGGCGAAGCGCAGGTCCTCGGTGCGCCGGGACGGCCAGCCCGGCGCGACGGCGGGCGGCAGCGGCGCCCGCCAGTCCTCCTCCGCCGGCAGGCCCAGGGCCTGCCAGACGGCCTCCGCCACCCGGCGGTGCCCCTCGGCCGTCAGGTGCAGCCGGTCGACGTCCCACAGGCGCGGGTCCCCGAGCACGGGAGCACCGTACAGGTCCACCAGCAGCGCGCCGTGCCGCTCGGCGAGCTCCTCCAGGATGGCGAAGAGCTCCTCCATCCGCGGGCGGAAGCGTTCCATGACGGGCCCGTTGCGGCCCGGCGAGCGCATCAGGACCAGCTGCCCGCAGGAGGGGGCCAGCAGCGCCACGGCCTCCTCCAGGTGGCCGCGGACCCGGCCCATGTCGACCTTCGGCCGCAGAGTGTCGTTCAGCCCGCCGACCAGCGTCACCACGTCGGCCCCCATCGCGGCGGCCACCGGGGCCTGCTCCCCGGCGATCTGCCCGATCAGCTTTCCGCGCACCGCCAGGTTGGCGTACCGGAAACCGGGACCGCGCCGCGCGAGGCGGTCGGCCAGCAGGTCGGCCCAGCCCCGGTAGGAGCCGTCCGGGAGCAGGTCCGACATGCCCTCGGTGAAGGAGTCGCCGACCGCGACGAAACTGGTGTAAGACGCATTCATCTCCATGGCGGGAGCGATGCTACCGCGCGGTACCCCGGCCGCGCAGGGCCGGGGAGCGGACTCCGGGCGCCGCCTCAGGCGGAGGTCGGCCGTCCGAACAGTTCGCGCAGCACGTCCTCCATCGTCACCAGGCCCGTCATGGCCCCGTCGGCCCCCAGCACGGCGGCCAGGTGCGTCCGGCTGCGCCGCATGGCGGTCAGCACGTCGTCCAGCGGGGTCTCCGCCCGTACCTGCGCGATCGGGCGCAGCTCGGCCGACGGGAACGGCTCGTCCCGTTCGGTCACGTCCAGGGCGTCCTTGACGTGCAGGTAGCCCAGGATCCGGTGCTGGGGGTCGATCACCGGGAAGCGGGAGTACCCCGACGCGGCGGACAGCTGCTCCAGGCCGGCCGCACTGATGCCCAGCCGGGCCGCGATCACCTGGTCCGCGGGCAGCACCACGTCGGTCACCGGCCGGCGGCCCAGTTCCAGGGCGTCGTGCAGCCGCTCGCTCGCCCGGTCGTCGATGAGCCCGGCGTCACTGGAGTCCTTGACCATCCGGGCCAGCTCGTCGTCCGAGAAGGTCGCCGCTACCTCGTCCTTCACCTCCACCCGCAGCAGCCGCAGCAGCGAGTTGGCGAAGGCGTTGACCGCGAAGATCACCGGCCTCAGCCCCCTGGCCACGCCCACCAGCGGCGGCCCCAGCAGCAGCGCCGTGCGCACCGGCTCGGACAGGGCCACGTTCTTCGGCAGCATCTCGCCGAACAGCATGTGCAGGTACGTCGCCAGCGCCAGCGCCACCACGAACGAGATCGCGTGGGTCACCCCGGACGGCACGCCCACGGCGTCGAGCAGCGGCGTCAGCAGGTGGGCGATGGCGGGCTCGGCCACCGCGCCCAGCACCAGCGTGCACAGGGTGATGCCCAGCTGGGCGGCGGCCATCAGCGCGGACACGTGCTCCAGCCCCCACAGGACCGAGTGGGCGCGCCGGTCGCCCTGTTCGGCGTACGGCTCGATCTGGCTGCGCCGGACCGAGATCATCGCGAACTCCGCGCCGACGAAGAAGGCGTTGACGACCAGGGTGGCCAGGCCGATCAGCAGCTGGACGGCGGTCATCGGGCGTCCTCCGTCCGCGCGTCACCGACGGGTTCGGCGGGTGCGTGCAGGAGCACGCGCGCGGCGCGCCTCCCGCCGGCGTCGACCACGTCCAGCTGCCAGCCGTCCAGTTCCAGGCTGTCGCCGACGGCCGGGATCCGGCCCAGTTCCGTGGCCACCAGCCCGGCCAGGGTCTCGTACGGTCCGTCCGGCACGCGCAGCCCGATCTGCCGCAGCTGGTCGGTGCGGGCGGCGCCGTCGGCGGAGTAGAGGGGGCGTCCGGCCTCGTCCGTACCGGCGGGAGCCAGGTCCGAGGTCTCGTGCGGGTCGTGCTCGTCGCGGACCTCCCCGACGACCTCCTCGACGATGTCCTCCAGCGTCGCCACTCCGGCCGTACCGCCGTACTCGTCGATGACGACGGCCATCGTCTGCCTGCCGGACAGCCGGTCCAGCAGCCGGTCCACCGTCAGCGACTCCGGTACGAGCAGTGGCGCGCGCAGCAGCTGCGACACCGGACGGCGGTGACGCTCCTCGGCGGGCAGCGCCAGTACGTCCTTGATGTGGACCGTGCCGACGACGGTGTCGAGGCTGCCCCGGTAGACCGGGAAGCGGGACAGGCCGGTCGCCATGGTCGCGTTCGCCACGTCCTCGGCGGTGGTCTGCACGTCCAGGGCGGTCACCTGCACGCGCGGGGTCATGACGTTCTCGGCCGTCAGGTCGGCCAGGTTCAGGGTCCGTACGAACAGTTCGGCGGTGTCCTTCTCCAGCGCGCCCGCCTTCGCGGAGTGCCGGGCGAGGGCCACCAGCTCCTGCGGGCTGCGCGCGGAGGCCAGCTCCTCGGCGGGCTCCATGCCGAACCGCCTGACGAGATGGTTCGCGGTGGTGTTCAGATGGCTGATCAGGGGCTTGAAGGCCCGGCTGAACACCCGCTGCGCGGTGGCCACCCGCTTGGCGATCGCCAGGGGCGAGGAGATCGCCCAGTTCTTCGGCACGAGTTCGCCGACGACCATGAGCACGACCGTCGACAGCGCGGTGCCGAGCGCGAGGGCGGTGGACGAGGCGGCGGAGGGCGACAGGCCCATGGCCTCCAAGGGGCCCTGGAGCAGGGCGGAGATCGACGGCTTGGAGAGCATGCCGATGACCAGTCCGGTCACGGTGATGCCGAGCTGGGCGCCGGACAGCTGGAACGTGAGGCTGCGGACGGCGGTCAGGGCACTGTCCGCGCCCCGCTCACCGCGCTCCACGGCGCGTTCGAGTTCGCTGCGCTCGACGGTGGTCAGCGAGAACTCGGCCGCGACGAAGACCCCGCAGGCGACGCACAGCAGCAGCGCCACGACGAGCAGGAGCACTTCGGTCATCGGTCGATCACCTCCGTCCCATGATCAGTCAGGCGGAGGGGTGCCGCGCGGTGTCGCGCGCACCTGTGCGGGGGCCGGGTGCCGGGGGGTTCGCCCATGGGCGGACGCTCACACCTTTCGGTCGGGACGGAACGGGAGATCGCGGGGGAACCCTTCCCCGGGTCGGCAAAGGAAGGGCAAAGGCGGCCGATCGCCCTTCTGGCCGAGTCCGGGCAGGTGATGGGATCCGGTCATGAACGATCTTCACATCGCTCCCGCCTCGGCGGCCGACCTGACCGCCGTGCTCGACTTCTGGCAGGCCGCCGCCAAGGGCACGAGCATCAGCGACGACCTCGCCGGGGTCGAGCGGCTCCACGCCCGGGACCCCGGGGCCCTGCTGCTGGCCCGGCGGGACGGGGAGCTCGTCGGCACCGTCGTCGCCGGGTTCGACGGCTGGCGCTGCCACCTCTACCGGCTCGCGGTGCACCCCGGCCACCGTCGGCAGGGCATCGGCTCGGCCCTGCTGGCCGCCGCGGAGGAACGGTTCGCTGCCCTGGGCGGCCGCAGGGCCGACGCGATGGTGCTCGACGGGAACGCGGGGGCGCACGGGGCGTGGGACGCGGCCGGCTACCACCCCGAGGACATCTGGACGCGCTGGGTCAAGCCGCTCACGGCCTGAGGCCGGACGGGTGACCGGGCGCCTCCGGTGCCTCCGGGGACGTCAGGGAACGCGGCGGGCCGAGCCGATCACGCAGTACGAGGTGGGCAGGGCGGGGCCGCGCTCGGGCAGCCGGAAGGAGCGCTGCGACACGATCCGGAACCCGGCGGCCTCGATCGCGGCGAGGGGATCACGGGCGGTGTGACAGCCGCCGAAGAGGCGGGGCCAGACGGTCCGGTCCAGCCCGCGCTGCACGGCGGCCATGCCGGGGCCGGGGGCGAGCCCGTGTTCCAGGAACCGCAGCTCGGCCTCGGGGCGCAGCACCCGGTGGAGCTCGGAGAGGGCGCGCGGCAGGTTGCGTACGGTGCACAGCACCAGCGAGGCGACGGCGGCGTCGAAGGCCTCGCTCTTGACGGGCAGGGCCTCGGCGACCCCCGGTACGAGGTCCACCGGGACCTCGGCGCGCAGCGCGGCGGCGGCCGCGAGCCGGCGCAGGGTGCGCTCCGGTTCGACGGCGACGACCTCGGAGACGGCGCGCGGGTAGTGGCCGAAGTTCAGGCCGTTGCCTGCGCCGATCTCGATGACGCGGCCGGAGACGCCGTGCAGCAGCTCGCGGCGCAGGGCGGCCATGCCGGCACGGGTCTCGGCGGCGCTGCTGGCGCGGGCGTAGAACCGGGCGAAGTACGGGTGGTGGACCGGATCGGGGGGAGGTGCGGGCATGGCGGCCTCCGGGCGCGGGTCGGGGCTGACGGTGCGCGTGCGCTGCGGTGCTGTTTCCCCGCGTCCGTGCTCCGCGAAACCGGACGGCGGACAAAGCGGCCGGGACCCGTCGGGACGGGCGGCGCCGGTACCGCACAAACGATTCACCCCGAGGCGTCATCGCGGGAACCGGAACCGGAATCGAGCCCGCGTCCGCCGCTCCCGGGGACCCGGACCCGGGTCCGGACCCGGGTCCGAACCCGGCCCGGCCCGGTTCGCCCGCCGGGGACTGGCAATAATCGGCACGCGGCGGCCCCACCGGGCGCCGCTCGGCAACCACATGGAGAACCGTGATACCCCGTACGAAGCCCGTCCGGGCCGCAGCCGCCGCGCTGTTCGCCGCCGCACTGTTCCTGACGGCCGGCTGCGGCGCGCCCCCGGAGGAGGAGGGGGCCGAGGCGGCCGCTTCCGACGACGGGGGCTTCGCGGCGGTGGCGGCCCACTGCGAGGGGCGCGGCTCGGGGGCCGCGCCCGTCGCCCCGGACAGCCCGGGGGAGCTCCCCGCGGACCCGGAGGCGCGCAAGTACGCGGAGAACCACGCCTACAAGCAGCGGGCCGGGCTCAGCGACGAGGGGAAGTGCCGTGGCGACGCCCACGCCGTCCGGGTCAGGAAGGCGCTGTCCGGCACCGGCGGCGCGGCGGGTCCCCAGAACCCGGCGGAGCTGACCGCGCTGCTCCAGGGCCTCGGCTACCCCGTGTCCAGCGGCGACGTGTACGCCTCCGGAGGCTCGGGCCTCGGCTTCGCGGTGTGGATCCCCGAGACCGGTCCCTGCCTGTCCGGCGTACTGGGCACCCCGGCCAGGGTCGAGGCGCACGGCGTGTACATGGAGGGCGGCTGCCGGGAGCCGAGCGGCGGCCACTGACCCGGCGCCCTCCGCCCGGGGTCCCGCCGCGAGGCTCCGGCCCCCGCCGGGCCGGCGGTCAGGGGCGCGGCCCCGGGGACGGCGGGCCGCCCGGAGGCCGCCCGGAGGCCGCCCGGCACACCGCACCCGCGTCCAGGAGTGCCCCGGCACCCCCGGCGCGGCTGCGGGCGGCCGGCGGTTCAGCCCGGGAGCGCCCCCGCGAGGGGCGGTGGTGCCCAGCGGGTGAGGAAGGGCCCGGCCGTCCAGGTGCCGTCCAGGGCCGGCGCCAGCCAGCCCGGGGCGGCCGCGCGGAAGCGGTCCGGCGACAGGGCGCCGGAGCCTTCGGGCACCGCGCCCAGCAGCGGGATGCCGGAGCTCCCCGGGAGGTCGGCGAGGTTGCAGCGGGAGGCCAGGTCCGGTTCGGCGGGCCAGCTGCCGACGACCACGCCGAGCGGGCTCAGGGCCCGGGCGCGCAGGGCTTCCGCGGTCAGGGTGGTGGAGTTGAGCGTGCCGAGCCCGGCGGGGGCGACCACCAGCACCGGGGCCGACAGCAGCCTGGCCGCGTCGGCGAGGGTGTGGCCGTCCTCGTCGAAGCGGACGAGCAGGCCGCCCGCGCCCTCCACGAGGACGAGGTCGTGATCGGAGGCCAGCCGCGCCGCGGCCTCCGCGATCTCGGCGGGGGACAGGCACGGCAGGCCGGAGCGCCGGGCGGCGGTGTCCGGGGCCAACGGCTCCGGGTAGCGGGCCAGTTCCAGCGCGGTAACGGACGGGCCGGCGAGGCGTACGGCCTCGGCGGCGTCCCCGGGCTCGTCGGGGCCGACGCCGGTCTGCGCGGGCTTGAGCACCGCCACCGACCGGCCGGCGGCCACGGCGGCCGCCGCGATCGCGGAGGTGACCACCGTCTTGCCGATTTCGGTGCCCGTACCGGACACGAAGAGGACGGACACCGGCCTCATCCTTCCCGCGCCGCCGCGACGGCCGCGCGGCAGATCCGGGCCACGTCGGCGTCGCCGGTGACGAACGGGGGCATCGTGTAGATCATGTCGCGGAACGGGCGCAGCCAGACGCCTTCGCGGACCGCCGCCCGGGTCGCGGCGGCGACGTCGACCTCGTGCGTCAGCTGGATCACGCCGATGGCGCCCAGCACCCGTACGTCCCGCACGCCGGGGAGGCCGGCCGCCGGGGCCAGGCCCTCGCGCAGGCCCGCCTCGATGCGCTTGACCTCGCCGGCCCAGTCCTGGCCGAGCAGCAGGTCGATCGAGGCCAGCGCGACGGCGGTGGCGAGCGGGTTGCCCATGAAGGTCGGCCCGTGCGCGAGGACCGGGACCTCTCCCCGGGAGATCCCGTCGGCCACCCGGGACGTGCACAGCGTCGCGGCGAGCGTGAGGTAACCACCGGTCAGCGACTTGCCGAGGCACATCACGTCCGGGGTGATCCCCGCGTGGTCCGCGGCGAAGAGGGCGCCGGTGCGGCCGAAGCCGGTGGCGATCTCGTCCAGGATCAGCAGGACGTCGTACTCGTCGCAGAGCTCGCGCAGCACCCGCAGGTGGTCCGGGTGGTGGAAGCGCATGCCGCCCGCGCCCTGCACGACCGGTTCCACGATGACGGCGGCCAGCTCGTCCGCGTGCGCGGAGAGCAGGGAGCGCAGGTGGTCGGCGTACGCCGGGTCCACGGGCGTGTCGAAGCCCCCGGTCGGGGCGTCCGCGAAGACCTGCCGGGGCAGGTGGCCCTGCCACAGCTCGTGCATGCCGCCGTCGGGATCGCAGACGGCCATGGGCTGCCAGGTGTCGCCGTGGTAGCCGCCGCGCCAGGTCAGCATCCGGGTCTTGCCGGTGCGGCCGAGCGAACGCCAGTACTGCAGGCACATCTTGACGGCGACTTCGACGGAGACCGAGCCGGAATCGCAGAGGAAGACGTGCTCCAGGCCCGCCGGGGTGATCTCGACGAGCTTCGCCGCGAGCCGGACGGCGGGCTCGTGGGTGAGCCCGCCGAACATCACGTGCGACATCCTGCCGAGCTGGGCCGTCACGGCCTCGTTCAGCACCGGGTGGTTGTACCCGTGGATGGCGGACCACCAGGAGGACATGCCGTCGACCAGCTCGTCCTGGCCCTCGGCCGGGGCGCCGAGGCGCAGCCGGACCCCCGAGGCCGAGGCGACGATCAGCGGCTCCTGGCGTCCCGGCATCGGACCGTACGGATGCCAGACGTGCTGCCGGTCCAGTTCGAGGAGTTCGGCGGCCGGCAGCGCGTCCGGCCGGCGGTACGGGGGGTGAGGATGGTTCTGATCAGGCATTGGGGGCGAGGTCCGTTCCCGCGCCGCGGCGGCGCACCGCCACGAGGTCCGGGCGTACCTCGCCCGCCTCCGCCTGGGCCGGCACCTCGCCGACGGCCGCGGCCGGTTCGGCGTGGCCGGAGCAGCCGCCGCAGGCGGAACCGCAGCCGGCACCGGCGGACTCCGGCGCGGAGCCGGAGCCGCAGACGGACGCGGCACCGGAGCCGCACGGGCTGCCCGCGGGAGCCGCCGCGGCGGCGGCGATGTCGGAGCGGTGCGCGGGGAGCGTCGACGTACCGGCGCCCTCCACCTCGAAGCCGGCGTCCGCGATCATGTCGAGGTCGGCCTGGCCGGCCTGGCCCTCGCTGGTGAGGTAGTCGCCGAGGAAGATCGAGTTGACCAGGTGCAGGGCCAGCGGCTGCATCGTGCGCAGGTGGACCTCGCGCCCGCCGGCGAGCCGGACCTCGACGTCGGGGCAGACGAACCGCACCATCGCCAGGATCCGCAGGGCGCGCTGCGGGGTGAGGTTCCACTCCTTGGCCAGCGGGGTGCCCTCGAACGGGATCAGGAAGTTGACCGGCACGGAGTCGGGGTCCAGCTCGCGCAGCGAGTAGACGACGTCGACGAGGTCCTCGTCGCTCTCGCCCATGCCCGCGATCAGGCCGGAGCAGGCCGACAGGCCGGCCGCGTGCGCCTTCTGCACGGTGTCGACGCGGTCCGCGTACGTGTGGGTCTTGGTGATCTGCCCGTACGTGGCCTCGGAGGTGTTGAGGTTGTGGTTGTAGGCGTCGGCGCCCGCGTCGCGGAGCCGCTCGGCCTGGCCGTCGGAGAGCAGGCCCAGGCAGGCGCAGACCTCGACGCCCTCGTTCTGTTCCTTGATGGCCGCGATCGTCTTGCCGACGCGGTCCACGTCCCGGTCCGTCGGACCGCGGCCGCTCGCCACGAGACAGACCCGCTTGGCGCCGCCCGCGACGCCGGCCGCGGCCGCCTCGGAGGCCTCCTCCGGCTTGAGCCAGGTGTACTTGAGGATCTCGGCCTTCGAGCCCAGGCGCTGGGAGCAGTACGAGCAGTCCTCGGGACAGAGTCCCGACTTCAGGTTGACCAGGTAGTTCAGCTTGACCCGACGGCCGAACCACTGGCGGCGCACCTTGCCGGCCGCGGCCACCACGTCGAGCAGTTCGTCGTCAGAGGTCGCCAGCACGGCGAGTGCCTCTTCGCGGGTCGGCAGCTCTCGCCGCAGCCCCTTGTCCACCAGGGTGTTCAGCAGGTCCATGAGGCCGATCCTGGACCACACGACCACTCCCGGCCAAGGAGAGAATGAACAACATGGCCGGAACGGAGTGTGTGTATCGCCACACCTGGCGCACGGGTCACGGCGGCTAGGGTCTTTCTGATCTGTGGACTGCCGACAAAAAACGAGGACCCGCCGATGCCTCAGCACGCCCCCGAGCCCCCGGACGTCTTCACCTGGATCGACGAAGCGGAGCGGGCCCGGGAGCGGGCCGGACTGGTCCGGATCCTGAGACCGCGCCCGGCTTCCTCACCGCTCCTGGACCTGGCGAGTAACGACTATCTGGGTCTGTCCCGGCATCCCGAGACCGTCCGGGGCGCGAGCGAGGCGGCGGAGCGCTGGGGCGCGGGAGCCACGGGCTCCCGTCTCGTGACGGGCACGACCGAGCTTCATGCGGAGCTCGAGCGGGAACTGGCGGCGTTCTGCGGCTTCGAGGCGGCGCTGGTCCTTTCGTCCGGATACGCGGCGAACCTCGCCGCCGTGACCGCCCTGAGCGACCGGGGCACGCTCGTCGTCTCCGACGCCGGCAACCACGCCTCGATCGTCGACGGCTGCCGGCTCTCGCGCGCCGAGGTCGCGGTCACCCCGCACGGCGAACCGGAGCCGGTGCGCAAGACGCTCGCCGCGCACGCGGGCCGGGCCCTGCTGGTCACCGACTCGGTGTTCTCCGTCGACGGGGACGCCGCACCGCTCGCCGCGTACGCGCGGGCCTGCCGGGCCGAGGGCGCGGCGCTGGTCGTGGACGACGCCCACGGGCTCGGCGTGCTGGGGGAGGGCGGCCGGGGCGCACTGCACGCCGCGGCTCTCGCGGGCGCGCCGGACGTGGTCGCGACGATGACGCTGTCGAAGTCCCTGGGCAGCCAGGGAGGTGCGGTACTGGGCCCGGCCAAGGTGATCCGGCACCTGGTCAACACCGCCCGGACCTTCATCTTCGACACCGGGCTGGCTCCGGCCGCCGCGGGCGCGGCGCTGGCGAGCCTGCGGCTGCTCCAGCGTGAGCCGGGGCGAGCGGACCGGGCCCGGGAGGTGGCCGCCCTGCTGTACGAGGGGCTCACCGCGTCCGGCCTGACCGCGGCCAGGCCGGACGCGGCCGTGGTGTCGGTACGGGCCCCGTCGGCTTCGGCGGCACTGCGCTGGGCCGCCGACTGCCGCGAGGCGGGTCTGTCCGTGGGCTGCTTCCGTCCGCCGTCGGTGCCGGACGGCATCTCCCGGCTGCGGCTGACGGCTCGCGCCGATCTCACGGGGGACGAGATCGGCCGCGCCGTGGAGACGATCCTGCGGACCGCTCCGGCGGGGGCCACGGACCCGCGGGCGCTACGGGGTTAGTCGAGCCCGTCCGCCCGTACGGAGGCGAGGAAGCCGTCCCAGGCCGGCCCGGTGAAGAGCACGGCCGGGCCGTCCGTCCGCTTGGAGTCGCGGACGGCCAGCAGACCGCCGGTGAGGGCGGCCGCTTCCACGCAGTTGTTCATTCCGGTGCTGCGGCTGCTCCGCCGCCACCGCGCGCTTCTCAGAAGTCCGCTGGTGGATAAGGGGGTTGCGGACACGGGGGTGCCTCCTTACGCGTCGTCAGCGATAGAGCTGATGAGATCCGACGAGTCACGGGGCGGGAGGGCGTGCGCCTGGATCGTGCGGAACGCGGCGCTGTACGCGTCTAGGTCTTCCTTCCGCTCCAGATAGAGGCTACTCGTCAAATGGTCGAGTACCACCACATCCAGATCGGCGATGCTCGGAAATGAGAAAATTACGAACGGTCCGGTGAGGCCGAGATGTCCCCCCACGCTGAACGGCAGTACCTGTAGACGCACTTGAGGCAGCCGCGCCACCTCCACCAGGTGCCTCAGCTGTTCCTCCATCACCCCCGGCCCCCCGATCTGCCGGCGCAGCACCGCCTCGTCCAGCACCGCGCTCAGCTCCAGCGGCGGATCCGTCCGCAGGACCGCCTGCCGCGCGAGCCGTACGTCGACCAGCGCGTCCACCTTCGGCTCCGGCAGCCCCCCGAGCGCGGCCCGGGTCACGGCCCGCGCGTAGTCCGGCGTCTGCAACAGGCCCGGGACCACGGAGAGTTCCACGGTCCGGGCCGCACGGGCCCCGGCCTCCAGGCTGATGAAGTCCCGGTACTCCTGCGGCAGCAGCCCCCGGTAGTCGTGCCACCACTGGCGCCCCCGGCCGGTGTCCGCACCCGCCCCGGGACCGGCCGCCGAGGCGCCCAGGGCCTCCAGCAGGGCCCGCTGCTGGGCGCTCACGACCTCCCCGTAGGCGTCGAGGAGCAGCCTGATGTCCTCCGCCTTGACGCCGCTGCGCCCCGTTTCGATGCGGCTGATTTTCGACTGGTGCCATCCCACGATCCGGGCCACCTCACCGCTGGTGAGCCGGGACCGGTCACGGAGGGCACGCAGTTCCTCGCCGAGCTTGCGCCGGCGTACCGCGGGACCGTGCTGCATACCCGCTCTCCTTCCACCGGCACAGCTCGCACCAGTCTGCCGTCCAAATACGCTCTTCCGTAGCAGAGTTCACCGCATTGAGCGACAGATATATGCATATCTTGGGGGATCGCCGGAAACGGCGGCACGATGGGTGGCACTCTGGCGCTCAGCGTAGATCCGGGGCGGCTCCGCCCTGGTGGGAAAGGGACGTCGCCATGGCAGATCACCAGGAAGCATCCGTCACTCTGCCGAGCGATCCGCTCTCGGTCGCCGCCGCCCGCCGCTACGTGGCGGAGGTGCTGAGCTCATGGGGACTGCCCGAGGACGCGGACACCGCGGACACCGTCCGGCTGATCGTCTCGGAACTCGCCACCAACTCCGTCCAGCACACCTTCGGCCAGTCGCCCACCTTCACCGTCGACATGCGCCTGGAGCGCGAGGAGTGGCTCCGCGTCGGCGTGACGGACAGTCACCCGCGCTGGCCCCGCCGGCTCCCGGCCGCCGTCCAGCAGGACAACGGCCGGGGCATGGTCATCATCCGCTGGCTGGCCGCCGAGGCGGGCGGCCGGCTCTCGGTCAGCCCGACCGAGGACGGCGGCAAGACGGTGTGGATCGCCCTGCCCTGGCAGCCCGTCGGCGCGCCGGCGGCCGGCGCCGCCCGGGGCTGCTGACCGGCCGGCCCTACAGGGCGGTGCCGCGCTCGACGGCGCTCCGCTCCACGCACAGCTCGTTGCCCTCGGGATCGGCGAGCACCACCCAGCCCATGACCCCGTCCTCGTCGCGCCGGTCGTCGACGATCCGGGCCCCGGCCGTGACCAGCCGCTCCACCGTCTCGTCGCGGGTGCCCACGGGCGGCTGGATGTCGAGGTGGACGCGGTTCTTCACGGCCTTGGCGTCGGGAACGCGGATGAACAGCAGCCCCGGCACACCCGGCTGCCCGGGCTCCAGCAGGACCTCGTCGTCGCCCTCCACGTCGTCGGGGTGGATCGGATAGCCGGTCACCTCCGACCAGAACTCCGCGAGCCGGTAGGGGTCGAGGGCGTCGAAGGTGATGTGCCGCACCGGGTTGACGAACATGGCTCTCCTTGCCTGCGGCGGACCCGCCCGTATACGGCGACCACCCGGAGGCCTTCCCGGAGTTGAACCGGGTGCCTCCCCGAAACGTGGGTTAACTCAGCGGAAAAGTGCGGGCCCTACCGTGAGCCCGCGGTCTTCCGCCAATGATCACCCATGGCCCGGTAAAGCACCGGTGATCGTAACGGAAAGCCTCGCCCCGCGTTGGACAAGACCTGCTTGGCATGGATATGCGCAGGCCAACAAGTCGTTGAAGGCGGCTACGGTCGTCCCGGCGCGATGTTGATCATGTCCCGGAAGCTTGGTGATACGTGTGCGACTGACACCACATGAACAAGAGAGACTCCTCATCCACGTCGCGGCCGACGTGGCCGAGAAGCGCAGGGCGCGCGGGCTGCTACTCAACCATCCCGAAGCGATCGCCCTCATCACCTCGCACCTCCTCGAAGGAGCCCGCGACGGGCGGACCGTGGCCGAGCTCATGGCCTCCGGCCGGACCGTCCTGCGCCGCGACGAGGTCATGG
This sequence comes from Streptomyces sp. NPDC006512, assembly GCF_040611935.1. Classification (NCBI taxonomy): domain Bacteria; kingdom Bacillati; phylum Actinomycetota; class Actinomycetes; order Kitasatosporales; family Streptomycetaceae; genus Streptomyces; species Streptomyces sp. NPDC006512. Next base: position 62,458 of record NZ_JBEXPG010000028.1, read on the forward strand.
ACGGGATCCCCGAGATGATCCACGACGTCCAGGTCGAGGCGACCTTCCCGGACGGCACCAAGCTGGTCACCGTCCACGACCCGATCGTCTGAGAGGAGCACCCGTCATGATCCCCGGCGAGATCGCCTACGGGGACGGTCCGGTGCGCCTCAACGAGGGCCGCCCCGTCACCCGCCTCACCGTCCTCAACGCCGCCGACCGGCCCGTCCAGGTCGGCTCGCACTACCACTTCGCCGAAGCCAACCCCGGCCTCGACTTCGACCGGCCCGCCGCGCACGGGCTGCGCCTCAACATCGCCGCCGGCACCGCCGTCCGCTTCGAGCCGGGCATCCCGGTCGCCGTGGAACTCGTACCGCTGGGCGGGCTCAGGGCCGTGCCCGGACTGCGCGGGGAGACCGGAGGGCCGCTCGATGGCTGAGGTGTCGCGGCAGCGGTACGCCGACCTCTTCGGGCCGACGGCGGGTGACCGGATCCGGCTGGCCGACACGGACCTCTTCGTGGAGATCGAGCAGGACCTCAGCGGAGGCCCCGGCCGCTCCGGGGACGAGGCCGTCTTCGGCGGCGGCAAGGTCATCCGCGAGTCCATGGGCCAGGCCCGCACCACCCGCGCCGAGGGAGCCGCCGACACGGTGATCACCGGAGTGGTGATCCTGGACCACTGGGGCATCGTCAAGGCCGACGTCGGCATCCGCGACGGCCGGATCAGCGGCATCGGCAAGGCGGGGAACCCCGACACCATGGACGGGGTCGACCCGGCCCTGGTCATCGGCCCCGAGACCGAGATCATCGCCGGCAACGGGAAGATCGTCACCGCCGGGGCCATCGACGCGCACGTGCACTTCATCTCCCCGACCGTCATCGACGAGGCCCTCGCCTCCGGGATCACCACCCTCGTCGGCGGCGGCACCGGCCCCGCCGAGGGCACCAAGGCCACCACCGTCACCCCCGGCCCCTGGCACCTCGCCCGGATGTTCGCCGCCCTGGAGGCCCACCCCGTCAACATCGGCCTGCTCGGCAAGGGCAACACCATGTCCCGCGAGGGCATGTACTCCCAACTGCGCGGCGGCGCACTCGGATTCAAGATCCACGAGGACTGGGGGGCCACCCCCGCCGTCATCGACGCCTGCCTGAGCGTGTGCGACGAGACCGGCGCACAGGTCGCCATCCACACCGACACCCTCAACGAGGCCGGGTTCGTCGACGACACCCTCGCCGCCATCGCCGGACGGACCATCCACTCGTACCACACCGAAGGCGCGGGCGGCGGCCACGCCCCCGACATCATCACCGTGGTCTCCGAGCCCAACATCCTGCCCAGCTCCACCAACCCGACCCGGCCGCACACCGTCAACACCGTCGAGGAACACCTCGACATGCTGATGGTCTGCCACCACCTCAACCCGGCCGTCCCCGAGGACCTCGCCTTCGCCGAATCCCGGATCAGACCCTCGACCATCGCCGCCGAGGACGTCCTCCACGACCTCGGAGCCATCTCCATCATCTCCTCCGACTCCCAGGCCATGGGCCGGGTCGGCGAGGTGGTCCTGCGCACCTGGCAGACCGCCCACGTGATGAAGAAGCGCCGCGGGTTCCTGCCCGGCGACGGCCCGGCCGACAACCACCGGGCCCGCCGCTACGTGGCCAAGTACACGATCAACCCCGCGGTCGCCCAGGGACTCGCCCGCGAGATCGGCTCCGTCGAGACGGGCAAGCTCGCCGACCTCGTCCTGTGGGACCCGGCCTTCTTCGGCGTCAAACCCGAAATGGTCATCAAGGGCGGCCAGATCGCCCACGCCCAGATGGGCGACGCCAACGCCTCGATCCCCACCCCGCAGCCCGTACTGCCCCGCCCCATGTTCGGCGGCCATGGCCGGGCACCGGCGCTGAACTCGCTCAACTTCACCTCCCAGGCCGCCCTCGACGACGGACTTCCCGAACGCCTCGGACTCGGCAAGGAGTTCGTGGCCATAGAGAGCACCCGCAAGGTCGGCAAGGCGGACATGCGCAACAACGACGCCATGCCCCGGGTAAGGGTCGACGCCGACACCTTCACCGTCACCATCGACGGCGAGGCCGTGGAACCGGCGCCCGCACCGGAACTGCCCATGGCCCAGCGCTACTTCCTCTTCTGATGGGGCGGCACGCAAAGATGGGGGGCGTCCCAAGGTGAGCCTCGCCGCCCTGCTCGTACTCGCGGACGGCCGCTTCCCCGCCGGAGGGCACGCCCACTCCGGCGGGGCGGAGGCCGCCTGCAAGACCGGCCGCGTCCACGACGCCGCCACCCTGGCCGCCTTCTGCCGGGGCCGGCTGCACACCGCCGGCCTCACCTCGGCCGGGCTCGCCGCCGCCGCGGCCCTCGGCCTCGACCCCGCCGCACTCGACGCGGCCGCCGACGCCCGCACCGCCTCACCCGCGCTGCGCGCCGCCGCACGGCGCCTGGGGCGGCAGCTGCTGCGCGCGGCCCGCGCCACCTGGCCCGACCCCGCACTGGAAGCGCTGGCCGCGGCCTTCCCCCGCGGGGCGCACCAGCCGGTGGTGCTCGGCCTCACCGCCCGCGCGGCCGGGCTCGGACCGCTGGAGGCCGCGCACGTGGCGGCGTACGAGAGCGTCAGCGGGCCGGCGACCGCCACGGTACGGCTGCTGGGCCTGGACCCCTTCGAGGCGACCGGGGTACTGGCCCGACTGGCCCCCGAGCTGGACGCCGTCGCGGCGCGGGCGGCCGAAGCCGCGCACCGGGCCCGGACCCTGGGCCCGCAGGCGCTGCCCGCGGCCTCCTCCCCCCTGCTGGACATCGCGGCCGAGGCCCATGCCGACTGGCCGGTACGGCTCTTCGCTTCCTGACCACCCCCAAGGAGTCACCCCCGTGCACCTCGACCACGATCTGCCCCACAGCCACCGGCACACCCACGCCGCCGCCCCGGTGCGTACCGACGGCACCCGGCGCGCCCTGCGCATCGGCCTCGGCGGGCCCGTCGGTTCCGGCAAGACCGCCACCGTCGCCGCCCTCTGCCGGGCCCTGCGGGCCGAACTGTCCATGGCCGTCGTCACCAACGACATCTACACCCGGGAGGACGCCGAGTTCCTCCTGCGCGAAGCCGTCCTGCCCCCCGAGCGGATCGCCGCCGTCGAGACGGGGGCCTGCCCGCACACCGCCATCCGCGACGACATCTCCGCGAACCTGGAGGCCGTCGAGGAACTGGAAGAGGCCTTCCGGCTGAGCGGCCCCCTCGACCTGATCCTCGTCGAGTCCGGCGGGGACAACCTCACCGCCACCTTCTCCCGGGGCCTGGTCGACGCCCAGATCTTCGTCATCGACGTGGCCGGCGGCGACGACATCCCGCGCAAGGGCGGGCCCGGAGTCACCACCGCCGACCTGCTGGTCGTCAACAAGACCGACCTCGCACCGCACGTCGGCTCGGACCTCGGCCGGATGGCCCACGACGCCGCCGAACAGCGCGGGGACCTGCCGGTCGCCTTCCAGTCCCTGCGCGGCCCCGAGGGCGTGGGCCCGGTGGCCGCCTGGGTGCGCGAGCGGATGGCCGCCTGGACCGTACGGTGACCGCCACCCTCCCCGCCGCGCGCCCCGACCGTACGGTGACCGGCGCGCCGGCCACCCACCCCGCACCCCCGCCCGCCGCCGGCCTGCGGGCCACCGCCCGGATCGGGGCCGTCGCCGACGGGCGGGGCGGCACCTCCCTCCCGCTGCTGGCCGGGCAGGGCCCGCTCGCGCTGCGCCGCACCCGGGGCGGCGCCGGCGAGGCGGAGGTGATGCTGGTCGGCGCGATGAGCGCCCCGCTCGGCGGGGACCACCTCACGGTGGAGGCCGCCGCCGGACCCGGCGCCCGCCTCGCCCTGCGCTCGGCGGCCGCCACCCTGGCGCTGCCCGGCCGGGGCGGCGAGGCCGCGCGGTACGACGTACGGCTGACCCTGGCCGGGGACGCGGAGGTGCGCTGGCTGCCGGAGCAGCTGGTCTCCGTACGCGGCAGCGACCTGCGGGTGCGCACCCGGGCCGAACTGGCGCCCGCCGCCCGGCTGGTGCTGCGCGAGGAGCAGGTGCTCGGCCGCACCGGCGAGGCCCCCGGCCTGCTGCGCAGCCGTCTCACCGTCACCCGGGACGGGCGGCCCCTGCTGGACCAGGACACCGCCTGCGGACCCGGCGCCCCCGGCGGCTGGGACGGCCCGGCGGGACTCGCCGGGCACCGGGCGCTCGGTCAGCTCCTGGTCGTGGACCCGGCGTTCGCCGCGGCCCCGCCGCCGGCCGCGCTACTGGGGGAGTTCGCGGCGGTCACCCCGCTCGCCGGCCCGGCCGTCCTCGTGACGGCCCTGGCCCCCGACGCCCTGCGGCTGCGCGAACTGCTGGACGCGGCCCTGGGCGACTACGGCTGGTGAGACGGCCCAACTCGGGGCGAAGCAGACACCGGTGAGCGGTACACACCTCTCCGGTTATCGGGTTGGCAAAGAACCCGCCCGCGCACTGTCGCCGGGTGCGGGTCAGGCGTGAGGATCCCCTTGCACGCCGACGACCGAGGCAGACCGAACCCGGCCGCCCACGGCGGCACCTACGCAGGGGGAACAACCACGTGATACGCACCGCGGCGCTGGGGAGCGCCGCCACTCTCGTCACCGGCGCACTGGCCGCAGGCCTGTTGCTCGCGACGCCCGCCGCCGCCGCTCCGGCCGGCCGGGACAACGGATCCGCCGAGGCGGCGGGCGTCCGGATCGCCGCCGCCCGCGCCGCGCGGACCGGCATCGACTGGAAGGACTGTCCCGCCGACTGGGGCTTCGAGAAGCCCATCCAGTGCGGCTGGGTGAAGGTCCCGCTCGACTACACCAAGCCCTTCGGCAAGACCATCGACATCGCGGTCGACCGCGCCGTCAGCACGGGCACCAAGCAGGAGCGCCAGGGCGCGCTCGTCTACAACCCGGGTGGCCCGGGCGGCTCCGGCATGCGCTTCCCGCGCCGGTCCACCACCCAGAGCCCGCTGTGGGTGAACACCTCGAAGGCCTACGACTTCGTCGGCTTCGACCCCCGCGGCGTGGGCCACTCCGCGCCCATCTCCTGCGTCGACCCGCAGGAGTTCGTGAAGGCCCCCAAGGCCGACCCGGTCCCCTCCAACGAGGCCGACAAGCGCGCCCAGCGCAAGCTCGCCGCCGAGTACGCGGACGGCTGCAAGGAGCGCAGCGGCGAGATGCTGCCGCACATGACCACCCCCAACACCGCGCGCGACCTGGACGTCATCCGGGCCGCCCTCGGCGAGCAGAAGCTGAACTTCCTCGGCGTCTCCTACGGCACCTACCTCGGCGGGGTCTACGCGACCCTCTTCCCGAGCCACGTGCGCCGCATGATCGTCGACAGCGTGGTCGACCCCGACCAGGACAACATCTGGTACGAGGCCAACCTGGGCCAGGACGTCGCCTTCCAGACCCGCTGGAACGACTGGCAGGACTGGGTCGCCAAGAACGACAACGTCTTCCACCTCGGCAACACCCGCGCCAAGGTCGAGGCGAAGTACCAGGAGCTGCGCGCCACGGCCAAGGCCAACCCCATCGGCGGGGTCGTCGGTCCGGCCGAGCTGATCGGCTTCTTCCAGGGCGCCCCGTACTACGACTCCTCCTGGGTGCCCGTCGCCCAGACCTGGGCCGCGTACGCCGCCGGTGACACCCAGGCCCTGGTCGACGCGATCGCCCCGGACATGTCCGACACCGTCGGCAACGCGGCCTCGGAGAACGGCAACGCCGTCTACACCGCCGTCGAGTGCGCCGACGCGAAGTGGCCCACCAGCTGGGCCAAGTGGGACCGGGACAACACCAAGCTGCACCAGAAGTACCCGTTCCTGACCTGGTCCAACGCCTGGATGAACCTGCCCTGCGCGACCTGGAAGTCCAAGCAGAGCACCCCGATCGAGGTCGGCGCCGGAGCCCGTCAGGGTCTGCCGCCGGTCCTGATCGTCCAGTCCGAGCGCGACGCCGCCACTCCGTACGCGGGCGCGGTCTCGCTGCACAAGCGGCTCGGGGGCTCGCGCCTGATCACCGAGCAGAACGCCGGCTCGCACGGCGTCACCAGCCTGGTGAACCCCTGCATCAACACCCGCGTGGACAGCTACCTGCTGACCGGCAAGGTCGACGCCAAGGACGTGAAGTGCGCCCCGCACGCCACGCCCGTGGCGCCCGCCCCGGCCGCCGCGAAGTCGCTCGCCCAGGCCCCGGGCGCCGACCTCCCGGCCCGCGAGGAGCTCCCGGCCGTCCGTTGAGGACCGCGACCGGGAAGCACTGAACCGGTGAAGTGAGGGAGAAGGCTCAGCGCCCCGGGCGCCGGGCCTTCTTCCGCTTCTTCTCCTCCTCCTCGGCCTTCACCTCGCCCGCGTACCGGTCGACGTACTCCTGGCCGGAGAGGCCGAGGACCGCGTACATGATCTCGTCGGTGACCGCGCGCAGGACCGCCCGCTCGCCCTCCATCCCGGCGTACCGGGAGAACTCCAGCGGCTCCCCGAAACGGATCGTGACCCGCCGGATCTTCGGGATCTTCTGGCCCGGAGGCTGGATCTCGAAGGTGCCCACCATCGCGCAGGGCACCACCGGCACCCCCGCGCCCAGCGCCATCGCCGCCACGCCGACCTTGCCCTTGTACAGCCGTCCGTCGTGCGAGCGCGTGCCCTCGGGGTAGATGCCGAGCAGCTCGCCCTTGGCCAGGACCCCGAGCCCCTCGCGCAGCGCCGCCTGGCCAGCGTCCTTGCCGGAGCGGTCCACGGGGATCTGCCCGGCACTGCGGAAGAAGGCGGCCGTCAGCCGGCCCTTGAGGCCCGGCCCGGTGAAGTACTCGGCCTTCGCCAGGAAGGTGATCCGCCGCTTCAGGATCGCCGGCATCAGGAAGTGGTCCGAGAAGGACAGGTGGTTGCCCGCGACGATCGCCGCGCCCTCCTCCGGGATGTTCTCCAGTCCTTCGATCCGCGGCCGGAACAGCAGCCGCAGCAGCGGGCCGAGCAGGACGTGCTTGAGCAAGTGGTAGAACACCAGGCCGCTCCCGTCGATGCCTCAATGTCACGTCCATCCTACGGACAGTCAGGCACGGATCAGGAGGGTCGGGGGCAGCCCGCTGTCCGGCGGGCCTCCGGGGCCACGCCGGGCAGGGCCGCGGGGCGGGCCGGTCAGACGCTGCTGCGCGAGGCGGCCAGTCCGAGGGTCAGCAGCCCCAGCACCACCCAGCCGAACCACAGCCAGCCGTTGCTGCCGAGCGCCACGGAGTACGCGGAGACGGCCACCAGAGCGGCGAGGGTCGTGACGGCCATCGCCTTAACGGATCCGGTCATGCCCCATGGTGACGCCAGAAGGCGCTCCCGCGCTACTGGCCGCGCCCCTGGAGCGAGGCGAGATACGCGTTGTACGCCGCCAGCTCCTGGTCGCCGTCCCGGTCGGCGGCCCGGTCGGAGCGCTTCGCGGCCCGCTGCTCCGAGTGGTACCACTGGTAGACCAGGGCGATCAGGACCAGTACCGAGGGGATCTCGCTGAAGGCCCAGGCGATGCCGCCGCCCCACTGCTGGTCGAGCAGCGCGTCGATCTCGAGGGAGGCCGGCGGGTCGGAGTAGGTCTTGATCATCGGCTCGCTCGCCATCATCAGCGCGATGCCGAAGAAGGCGTGGAAGGGCATGCCCGCGAACAGCTCCAGCATCCGCATCACGTAGCCGGGGCGGTGCGGGCCCGGGTCCACGCCCATGATCGGCCAGAAGAAGATCAGGCCGACCGCGAGGAAGTGGGCCATCATCGCCACGTGCCCGGCCCGGCTCTCCATGAGGAAGTCGAAGAGCGGGGTGAAGTAGAGCCCGTAGAGGCTCGCGATGAACATCGGAATGGTGAAGGCCGGGTGGGTGACGATCCGCATGTACCGGCTGTGCAGCAGCATCAGGAGCAGCTCGCGCGGACCCTTGTGACCGCGCGCGGCGGGCGGCAGGGCGCGCAGCGCCAGCGTCACCGGAGCGCCGAGCAGCAGCAGGATCGGGGTGACCATGCTGATCACCATGTGCTGGACCATGTGCACGCTGAACATGACCATGCCGTAGTCGTTCAGCTTGGTGCACATCACCAGGATCACCGTCAGCACACCGGTGGTGAAGGCGACGGTCCGGCCCACCGGCCAGGAGTCCCCGCGCCGGCGCAGCCGCAGCACGCCCCAGCCGTACAGGCCGAGCCCGGCCAGCGAGGCGAACAGGAACACGGCGTCGAAGGAGAACTCCAGCCCGCGCGCGAGAGTGAACGGCGGCAAGTCCATGTGCATGTCCATGCCGTGCCCGCTGTGATCCATCTGTTCACTCCCTTGACCGTGGTGCCCCACCACAGTAATGGCGCCCCCGGACGCGATCGCGTCCGGGGGCGCCATCAGGAGGCGGGAAACATCACAGGACGTTCTGCGCCTCTTCGTACCGTTCGGACGGGACCGTCTTCAGGGTCTCCACGGCCCCGGCGAGGGGAACCATCTCGATGTCCGTGCCGCGCAGGGCCGTCATCATGCCGAACTCGCCGCGGTGCGCCGCCTCGACCGCGTGCCAGCCGAAGCGGGTCGCCAGGACCCGGTCGTACGCGGTCGGCGTGCCGCCGCGCTGGACGTGGCCCAGGATCACCGGACGGGCCTCCTTGCCGAGGCGCTCCTCCAGCTCGACGGCCAGCCGGTTGCCGATGCCGGCGAACCGCTCGTGACCGTAGATGTCCGTACCGCCCTGCTCCAGCGCCATCGAGCCCTCGGCCGGCTTGGCGCCCTCGGCGACCACGACGATCGCGAACCGCTTGCCCGCCTCGAACCGCTCGCCGACGATCGCCGTCAGCTCCTCGATGTCGAAGGGCCGCTCCGGCACGACGATGGCGTGCGCGCCGGCCGCCATGCCCGAGTGCAGCGCGATCCAGCCGGTGTGGCGGCCCATGACCTCGACGACCATCACGCGCTGGTGGGACTCGGCGGTGGTCTTCAGCCGGTCCAGGGCCTCGGTGGCGACGCCCACGGCGGTGTCGAAACCGAAGGTCACGTCGGTGGACGCGATGTCGTTGTCGATGGTCTTCGGCACGCCGACGATCGGCAGGCCGCCCTGCGACAGCAGGTGGGCGGCCTTCAGGGTGCCCTCGCCGCCGATCGGGATGATGGCGTCGAGGCCGAGGTCCTCGACGTGTCCGCGGGCCCGCTCCACGCCGTCGCGCAGGTGCGCGGGCTGGACGCGGGAGGAGCCGAGGATGGTGCCGCCGCGGGCCAGGATGCCGCTCACGGCGTCCAGGTCGAGCTTGCGGTAGTCGCACTCCAGCAGGCCGCGCCAGCCGTCGTGGAAGCCGATGACCTCGTCGCCGTGGTCGACGACGGCGCGGTGCACGACGGAGCGGATGACGGCATTGAGGCCGGGGCAGTCGCCTCCGGAAGTGAGCACACCAATGCGCATGGCAGGAAGAACCTTTGCAACGTGGGCCGACGACCGGACCACGTCGTCCGGTTGGAACTAACCGTCACCCTACAAGCGGATCCGCAGTGGACTGAACCATCCTCCACATGCTGGTCCCCTCCGTCGTACGAACGCACGCGGCCCGGATCCCCCTCGGGGGGATCCGGGCCGGTCGCGGGGGGTGCGGCGCGCTACGCGGGCTGCGTGGCCGCCGCGATGCGCTCGGCGCGCAGCGCCTCGTACCAGCGGTCGTCTATGGCCGGCAGCGCGTTCACGTCGAGGGCCAGCTTCAGCAGCAGGTCCGCGATGAGCGGGTTGCGGGCCATCACGGGGCCGTGCATGTACGTACCGAAGACGGTGTCGTTGTACGCGCCCTCGGTGCCGTCGCCGCTGCCGTTGCCGCGGCCCATGCTCACCCGGGCGAACGGGCGGGCCGTCGGGCCGAGGTGCGTGACGCCCTGGTGGTTCTCGAAGCCCGTCAGCTGCGGCAGGCCCAGGCGCGGGTCGATGTCGGCGAGCACGTCGCCGACGCACCGCTCGCCCTCGCCGCGCACGGTCACGACGTCCAGCAGGCCCAGGCCCTCCTGGCGCTGGCCCATGTCGTTGACGAACTCCTTGCCGAGGATCTGGTACCCGGCGCACACGGAGAAGACGATCGCCCCGTTGGAGACGGCCCGCTCCAGGCCGCCGTCGCGCAGCAGCCGCTCGGCGGCCAGCCGCTGCGGCCGGTCCTCGCCGCCGCCGATCAGGTAGATGTCACCCGAGGTCGGGATGGGCTGGTCGCTGCGCACGTCCACGCGCTGCACGTCCAGGCCGCGCTGGCGCGCCCGGCGCTCCACGACGAGGGCGTTGCCCTGGTCTCCGTACGTGCTGAGCAGGTCGGGGTAGACCCACACCAGACGCAGGCTGTTGTCGCTCATGCTCTTGTCCTCTGCGTTTCTGACGGGGGCTAGTTGCCGACGCGGCGGCGCACGTCCTGGAAGGCGGTGTAGTTGGCGATCAGCTCGATCTGCCCGGGCGGCGCCAGCTGCACGGCCTCGTCGATGGTCTCGCACACCCGGAAGTCCAGCCCCGCGACCTCCAGACGCACCGCCAGGTCCAGCTTGCGGTCGCCGATCACGAAGATCGGGTGACCGGCCAGGCGCGGGTAGTCGACGTCCCACAGCCAGGAGGTGTCGGTGCCGTCGGCGCCGCGCGCGTTCACCGCCAGGATCACCGGGGTCGGCGGCGGGTCGATCAGCGAAAACGTTTCGAGCCAGCCCGCGGGGTTCTTCGCGAGGAGCAGCCGCAGCTCGCGCCCCATGAAGCTCACGACGTCGTACCGGCCGGCCACGGCCTGCACCTGGTACATCCGCTCCAGCGCGACCTGCGGCGGCACGCCGAACACGGCGGCCACGGCGGCCGAGGTGGCGGCGTTCGCCTTGTTGGCGCGGCCCGGCAGCTGGAGGTGGATCGGCCAGGCCGAGCCGTGCGGGTCCAGCACGTGGTCGCCGGAGAGCACCCAGCTCGGCGTGGGGCGGCGGAAACCGCACTCGCCGCAGAACCAGTCGTCGCCGGGGCGCTGCATCACACCACCGCAGGAGGGGCACGACCAGGCGTCGTCCTTCCACTCCTGGCCGGCGGCGACCCACACCACGTTCTGCGAGGAGGAGGCCGACCACACGATCAGCGGGTCGTCGCAGTTCGCGACGATGACGGCCTTCGAACCCTCCAGGCCCTCGCGCCACTTCTCGGCGAGCATGCGGGTCTCCGCGGCCCGGTCCAGCTGGTCACGGGAGAGGTTCAGCAGGGCGATCACCTTGGGGGTGACGTCCCGGGCCACCCCGGCCAGGTACTTCTCGTCGACCTCGATGACGCCGTACTTGGCGTCCGAGCCCCCGGCCAGGGCCGAGGTGATGCCCGCCGGCATGTTCGCGCCCAGCGCGTTGGACACGACCGGACCGGCGGCCCGCAGGGCCTCCGCGATCAGGCGGGTCGTCGTGGTCTTGCCGTTCGTCGCGGACACGAGGACGACGTCGAGATGCTGCGCCAGCGCGCCGAGAAGATCGGGGTCCAGCCTGAGTGCGACCTTGCCACCGATCACCGATCCGCTTCCGCGTCCCGCGGCCCGCGACACCGCCGCCGCGGCCTTGCCCGCCGTCACGGCCAGCTTGGCCCGCGGCGAAAGCGGCTCCGTGTTGCCTGCCATCGTCCCTTGTCCTCCTTGCGTCGGTCGGCCCCAGCCTATCCAGTACCGGCCGCGGCCTTGACCGCGGCGCCCCCAGGCCGCCGCGGATCTCCTCATATATTCGCCCGTCGTACCCTTACGGCCATGCGACAGCGCCCCCTCCCCGGTACCAACGGACTCGTCCGCACCATGAGCCTGCTGGGCGATCCGGTGCTCCATTCCGCTTGCGCGGAGGTCACCGACTTCGGCCCGGAGCTCGACCGGCTCGTCGAGGACATGTTCGCGACGATGTACGCCGCCCAGGGCGTCGGGCTCGCCGCGAACCAGATCGGCGTGGGACAGCGGGTCTTCGTCTACGACTGCCCGGACGACGAGGACGTGCGCCACGTCGGGCACGTCGTCAATCCCCGGCTGGTCGCGGCCGACGGGGACGAGTACCGCGGTCCCGAGGGCTGCCTGTCCCTGCCGGGACTGGAGGCCGGGACCGTCCGCTTCGACCGCGCGGTCGTCGAGGGCGTCACCTCCGACGGGGCCCCCGTACGGATCGAGGGCACCGGCTTCTTCGCCCGGTGCCTCCAGCACGAGTGCGACCACCTCGACGGCACCGTCTACGCGGACCGGGTGACCGGACTGCGCGCGCGGCGCCTGCGGCGGGCGATCCGCAAGGCCCCGTGGGGTGCGCGGGCGCCGCGCGGCTGAACCGGGGCCCGGACCGCCGCCCGTGGGTGGCGGTCCGTCAGAAGCCGGGGCCGTCCTCGCGGTTGCCCGCCGTGGACAGGCGGCCCCAGAGCAGGTCGGTGAGGCCCGCCACCAGCTCGGCGCGCTCGCACGGGCGCTCGCCGAGCCACCAGTCCCCGGCGGCGTGCATCATGCCGACGATGCCGTGCCCCCAGATCCGGGCCGTGCGTTCGCCGCCCGGGCCGAGGTCGACCCGTTCGCCGACCACCTGGGCCAGTTCCTCGCCGAGGCGGCGCAGCAGCGGGGCCGAGTGCAGGCCGACGTCGAAGCCCCGCTCGGGGCTCTGCGAGTCCTCGGCCGGGTGCATCAGGAAGCGGTAGACCTGCGGGCGGGCCTCGATCGCGGCGAGGTAGGTGTCGAGCGTGGCCTCGACCCGCCGGCGCCGCTCGGCGGGGGCGTCGAGCGCGGCCCGCAGCGAGTCGAGCAGTGCGTCGGTGTGCCGGACGGCGAGGGCCTGGTAGAGGCCCGCCTTGTCGCCGAAGTGCCGGTAGAGGATCGGCTTCGTGATGCCGGCCTCGGCCGCGATGGCGTTCATGGAGGCCTTGGGGCCGTCCCGGAGTACGACGCGGTCGGCCGCCTCGAGCAGCTCCCGCCGACGGCGGTCCGCCGCTCCCGGCTCGCCGGCCTGCTGAGTGGTCTGCATGACGTGTTTCTCTCCCCGCCCTTGCGATGTGCGTGACGCCCACGCAACGTAACACCCCGCACACCCTCGCGATCGAATCGGCGGCGCTTGACAGTGCTTACCGACCGGTAACAGACTGTGGCCCTTGTTCAGGTTACCGGCAGTAACTTCGCTGGGTGCCACGTGAGACAGCTGGAGGGGACATGGCGGAGTTCACCATGGAGCTCAACGACGACCAGAAGCAGGTGCGCGACTGGATCCACGGCTTCGCCGCCGACGTGATCCGCCCCGCCGCCGCCGAATGGGACGAGCGCGAAGAGACTCCGTGGCCCGTCATCCAGGAGGCGGCCAAGGTCGGCATCTACTCCCTGGACTTCTACGCCCAGCAGTTCTTCGACCCGACCGGCCTCGGCATCCCGATGGCGATGGAGGAGCTCTTCTGGGGCGACGCCGGCATCGCCCTGTCCATCGTCGGCACCGGCCTGGCCGCCATCGGAGTCGTCGCCAACGGCACCGAGGAACAGATCGGCACCTGGATCCCCCAGATGTACGGGACCCCCGACGACGTCAAGGTCGCCGCCTTCTGCTCCTCGGAGCCGGACGCCGGCTCCGACGTCGGCGCGATGCGCACCCGCGCCGTGTACGACCAGGCCAAGGACGAGTGGGTGCTGAACGGCACCAAGACCTGGGCCACGAACGGCGGCATCGCCAACGTGCACATCGTGGTGGCCGTGGTCGACCCCGAGCTCGGGACCAAGGGCCACGCCTCCTTCATCGTGCCGCCCGGCACCCCGGGACTCTCACAGGGGCAGAAGTTCAAGAAGCACGGCATCCGCGCCTCCCACACCGCGGAAGTCGTCCTGGAGGACTGCCGCGTACCCGGCTCCTGCCTGCTCGGCGGCAAGGGCAAGCTCGACGAGCGCCTCGCGCGGGCCCGCGAGCGGGCGGCGGCGGGCGGCGGCGAGCGGGTGAAGAACGCCGCCATGGCCACCTTCGAGGCGTCCCGGCCCGCGGTCGGCGCGATGGCCGTGGGCACGGCGCGCGCGGCCTACGAGGTCGCCCTCGACTACGCGAAGACCCGCACCCAGTTCGGGCGCCCGATCATCGACAACCAGGGCGTCGCCTTCCAGCTCGCCGACATGCGCACGCAGATCGACGCGGCCCGGCTGCTGGTGTGGCGGGCCTCGTGGATGGCGGTCGCGGGCCGGCCGTTCACCTCGGCGGAGGGCTCGATGTCCAAGCTGTTCGCGAGCGAGGTGGCCAAGAAGGTCACCGCGCAGGCCGTCCAGATCCTCGGCGGCAACGGTTTCACCCGGGAGTACCCGGTGGAGCGGATGCACCGCGACAGCGCGATCTACACCATCTTCGAGGGGACCAGCGAGATCCAGCGGCTGGTGATCGCGCGGACCATCTCGGGCATGCCCATCCGCTAGGACCGCGGTCACGGCACCAGGGAGCGTGCGTGTAGGACCGCGGTCACGGCGCCAGGGAGCGTGCGTGCCGGAACCCGCCGGGCAGGCGCGACCTCGACGACACGACCCGGCCGCGAGCGCGCCCGGTTCGACCCGGGTCAGGGGGCGAGGAGGCGGGTCAGGGCGCGGGTGAACAGGAGGCGGCCGGCGGCGGCGGTCAGGGGGTCGAGGAGGCGGGGGACGCCGCGCGGGCGGAGGTCCTCGCGCCAGTGCACCTCCGTGCCCCCGGAGGGCAGCGGCCGCACTTCGATCTCCGCCCGGCCCGTCACCGCCCGGCCCCGCTTCTCCAGGCGGACCAGCCCGGCGGAAGGGGCTGCGGGAGGGGCCGCCGGAGGCTGCCAGAGGACGACTTCCATCGTGTCGTCGAACGTGACCCTTCCCACTCCCGTGCGCGCCGTGAACCGCGTTCCGACGTGCGTCGGAGGCTCCGTCTCGATGATCGTCCGGGTCAGCGGGACCTGTGCGCCGTGCCGTTCCCAGTCCGTGAGCCTGCGCCACACCTCGGCGGGCGGGAGCGGACTGCGGCGAATGATCCGGATAGCGGGCATGAGCGCATGGTAAGCGGGCATACACACCCTGAACTGGACCGCGAATATGGGTTCCGTCCGGGGGCGGCGATCAGTAATACTCACCGCCACCGTGGATCGCGGATTCGACCGGGTGACCACCGGCCCTCCCGCCCCACTCTGCGAGGAGGTGCGCCAATGTGCTCCCACCAGCCCCCCTGCCCGCCCGCCGACAGCGCCGATCACGACGCTGCCCGCACCGTGGCCTCCCACCCCGAACAGGGCTGGAGCCTGCTCTGCAACGGCGTCGTGGTGTTCGACGACACAGGTGAACTGCTCCCCGAAGGCCGGACGGTGGAACCCCGTCGGCCGGCCCTGGTCTGACCGAGGAGGCAGCGTGCGCCAGCAGCTGATCCGCAAGCCCGTCCCCAAGCCCGCCCCCCGAGACCTGGACCTGCGTACCCCGTCGGGCAGACCCCTCCCGTACTGACGGGAGCCCCGGAGTCACGCCGTCCACCGGCTGCCGGTCAGCCGGTGGACGCAGCCGCGCCGCCGAGGAACGCGGTCTCGTACGCCGCGTCGCCGATCGCCGCGCGGGCCTGCCGCTCGCCCTGGTCCCGCAGGGCCGTGAGCGAGGGCGAGCCGCCCATCTGCGGCCTGCCCACCGTGCGCCACCAGGCGTGCCCGGTACCGAGCAGCCGTGCGGCCAGTTCCCCGTCGCCGAGGGCCGCCACGGCCGCCGCGAGCACGTCCAGGCCCAGCGCGATGCCGAAGCGGTCGCCCAGCAGCCGTTTGCCGGACAGCATCGCCCGTACGTAGCGGGCCGCCTCGCCGTGGTGTCCGAGCCCGAGCGCCGACACGGCCAGGATGTAGTCCGCGTAGGCGCGCAGCCACCGCTCGCCGAGCTCCGCGCACGCCTCCCGCAGCCCGCGCGCCTCCTCCGCGGCCTCCTCGAAGCGCCCGAGGTCGCACAGCGCGTAGCCGGTGGCCAGCCGGCACAGCAGCCAGCCCGCCCCGCTGGTCCGCCCGCCGTGGCCGGCCCGCGCCCGGGGGCCGGCCAGCGCGAGCGCCGTCCGCGGGTCGCCCGGCATCAGGACCGACACCGCCCGCAGGTAGGCGGCGCGCAGCTCCTGTTCCGGGTCGGCCAGCGCGGCCGCCGCGCGGGTGCACCGGGCGCCGACGTCCTGGGCGGCGCCCATGTCGCCCTGGAGCAGGGCCGTGAGCCCGAGCGCCCACAGCGCCTGGACGTGGCCCGCCCCGCCGGGCGGGGTCTCGGCCAGGGCCCGCTCCAGGAACCCCCGGCCCTCGTGGACGTGCCCGCACGCGAACCAGAAGAACCACAGGGCCCCGGCCATCTCCAGGGCGGCCCCGGGGTCCGTGCCGAGGAGGTGTTCCAGGGCGGTGCGCAGCTGGGCGTGCTCGGCGGTCATCCTGCGGTACCAGTCCACCTGGGCGGGCCCCAGCCAGCCCAGGTCGGCGGCCTCGGCGAGGGCCGCGTACCAGTGGGCGTGCCGGTCCGCGACCGTGCGTACCTCGTCCAGTTCGGCCAGCCAGTCGTGGCCGAACTCGCGGATGGTGTCCAGCATCCGGTAGCGGGCTCCGGCTCCCCGCTCCTCGGAGCGCCGTACGACGGACTTCGCGACCAGGCCCTCCAGGACGCGCTCCACCCGGGAAGCGGCCAACGGGCCGCCGGAGCACACCGACCGGGCGGCGGCCACGTCGAAGTCCCCGGTGAACACCGACAGCCGGGCCCACAGCAGCCGTTCCACGGGCTCGCACAGCTCGTGGCTCCAGCCGATGGCGGTGCGCATGGTCTGGTGGCGGGGCAGCAGCGGGGCGCGGGTGTCGGCGAGGACATCGAACCGGGCTCCGAGCCGTTGCGCCACCTGTTCCAGCGACCACAACCGCATCCGGGCCCCTGCGAGTTCGAGGGCGAGCGGGATCCCGTCCAGGCGCCGGCACACCTCGGCGGCGATCGCGGTCCGGCCGGCGTCGGCGAAGACCTCTGCGGCCTGCGGGGTGGCGGTGAGGGCGCGGGCCCGGAAGAGGGCGAGGGCGTCGCTGTCGGGGCCGTCGCAGGGCAGCGGGCGCACGTCGACGACGGTTTCGCCGGGGGAGCCCAGCCGCTCCCGCGAGGTGGCCAGCACCGTCAGGCCGGGGGCGGACTGGAGGAGTTCGGCGGCCAGGTGGCGGACTTCGGCGACCAGGTGCTCGCAGGTGTCGAGGACGAGCAGGAGTTCCTTGTCGGCCATCCAGGCGCACAGTTCCTCGTCGAGGGAGTGGGCGGAGTGGTCGGCGAGGCCGATGGCGTGGGCGACGGTCGTGGTGAGCAGGGCGGGGTCGCGCAGGGGGGAGAGCTCCACCCACCAGACGCCGTCGGCCCGGGCCTGCCGGCGGTCGGCGGCCGCCCGCAGGGCGAGGCGGGACTTGCCGACGCCGCCCACCCCGGTCAGGGTGACCAGCCTGCGCCGGCGCAACAGTGCGCCGAGATAGGTGAGTTCACCCTCCCGGCCGACGAAGCTCGCCGTCTCCGGCGGCAGGTTTCCCGGCACGGCGCCAGAGTCTGGCGCAGGGCCGCCGCCTGCGGAGTCTGCCTGATTGTCGTTGACCGAGTACTCACCGAACACGGATGTATTGTGCGCGATCTTCTTTCGTGGCAGGGCCGTTCGGGTCAGATCGGCGGCCGGAAGGCGGCCGCCGCGTCAGCCGGCGAGGACGACGCGCTGCTCGGTCGAGAAGGCGCCCCAGTTGCCGTCGGGCAGCCGGGCCCGCAGTTTCAGCGTCCAGGCCGTACCGGCGGGCTCGGTCGCGGTGAGGCGGTGCGCGGCCGGGCCGCCGGGCCGGGCGCCCGCGCCGAACTGGATGACGGTGACGGGCCGTCCGTTGACGTAGAGCTCGTACTCGGTGGTCGCGCGGCCGGTGTCCGGGGCGGTCCAGGCCAGGTCGACGATGCCGGGAGAGGCGGTCGCGGTGAAGGCGCCGGGGGCGGTGCCGGGGCCCTGCGCCGGGTCCGGCGGGGTGGTCACGGCGACGGCCGGCCCGTCGGGGGAGGAGTTGTCGGCGCCGTCCCGGGCGCGGACGGTGAAGACGTACGCGGTGCCGGGCTGGAGTCCGTCGAGGGTGGTGGAGGTCTCGCCCGGGCCGACGGTGTGGATCCGGACTCCGCCCTGGTAGACGTCGTACGCGGTCACGCCGGTGTCGTCGGCGGCCGCGGTCCAGCCCAGCCCGACCGTACGGGGGCCCCGGGCGCCGCCCGTCGCCGCGGGCGGCGCGGAGGGCGGCTGCCGGTCCTCGGCCCGGGCGGCCGGGGTGGTGGTGCGCGCGGCCGCGCTCAGGGCGGAGCGGTTTCCGGCGGCGTCGCGCGCCCGGACGCTGAAGTCGTAGGGCGTCTGCGGGGCGAGGCCGGTGACGTCGACCATCGTCTTGTCGGCGGGGAGGTCCCGGACCAGCTGTCCGGCCTGGAACACCTGGTACCCGGTCACGCCGTCGGTGGGCGCGGCCGCCTCCCACATCACGTGCACGGAGGTGGCGCTGCCGGCCTGGGCGGTGAGACCGGAGGGGGCGGGCGGGGGCTCGGTGTCGGCGCTCGTGCAGCCGGCCAGGGCCGCGAGGGCCAGGCAGAGGGCGAGCGCCGCCGGGAGGGGGCGCGGCGGGGCGGTGCGTCGCACGGGGGCGCTTCCTCCGGATCCTCGTCGTCGTCCTCGTAAAGGTCTAGACATATATGGCACGTGCGGCGGGGCCCGGGCAAGCCCCAGGAGGCCGGAACCCGCCGGTCTGGCAAGGGATTTGCCTGGCCTTGAGGGGGTCGGAGGCGCTGTGCCGTCTGTGATCCGATTCGGCTTCTTCTGATCCCGTCTGGCATTATTGCGATCTCTTTGCAATAACAGATGATCGCGAACAGGGATGTGCACAGCATGACGGCCCGGACAGCACGGGGAGCCGCCGCGGCGACGCTCGCCGCCGTACTCATCACGGGCGTGGCGGCCTGTTCGAATCCGACGGGCGGAGCCGGAGCCTCCGCCTCGGGAGCCGACTCCGCGGTCGTCGGCATCGCGACCGAGCCGGAGACCCTCAGCCCGCTGCTGGGCTACGGCAAGGACGGCAACTCCAAGATCTTCGACGGCCTGCTCACCCACGACGCCGACATGAAGCTGAAGCCCGCGCTGGCCGAGGCCCTGCCGGAGGTCTCCGCCGACGGCCGCACGTACACGTACAAGCTGCGCCAGGGCGTGAAGTTCAGCGACGGGGCGCCCTTCGGCGCCAAGGACGTGGTCTTCACCTACAAGAAGATCCTCGACCCGGCGACGAACAACGCCTCGAAGAGCGAGCTGGACGCCGTCGAGAACGTCACCGCGCAGGGCGAGGACCGGGTCGTCTTCACCCTGAAGTACCCCTACGCGCCGTTCGCCGAGCGGACCGTCCTGCCCATCGCGCCCGAGCACATCGCCGGCAAGCAGGACGTCAACAGCGGCGACTTCACCACCAAGCCCGTCGGCACCGGCCCCTACCTCCTCACCGGCTGGTCCAAGGGCGAGAAGATCAGCTTCAAGGCCAACCCCTCCTACTGGGGCGGCGAGCCCGCGGTGAAGAAGTTCACCATGGCGATCGTCAAGGACGACGACGTCCGCGCCACCCGGCTGCGCTCCGGCGAACTGGACGCGGCGATCCTGCCCCCGAACCTCGCCCGCGGCTTCGAGAAGGACGAGGCCCGCACCACCTACGCGGCCAAGACCTTCGACTACCGCAACGTGACCCTCCCGACGCACCACAAGGTCACCGGTGACGTGGCGGTCCGGCAGGCGCTGGACGTCGCCGTCGACCGGAAGACCATGGTCGACAAGCTCCTGGAGGGCGCCGGTAAGGCAGCCTACGGCCCGGTCCCGGTCGGCAGCCCCTGGTTCACCGCCGGCACCGAGCGCGCGTACGACCTCGACCGGGCGAAGAAGATCCTCGACGACGCCGGCTGGAAGGCCGGGGCGGACGGCGTCCGCGTCAAGGACGGGGTCCGCGCCTCCTTCCCGCTCTGGTACACCTCCGGCGACAAGATCCGCCAGGACCACGCCCTGGCCTTCGCCTCCGACGCCAAGAAGGCCGGCATCGAGGTCAAGACCGAGGCCGGGACCTGGGAGGTCATCGAGCCCCGGATGAAGACCGACGCCGTCCTCGCGGGCGGCGGCTCCCCGGCCGACCCGGACTTCGACCAGTACCTGCTGCTGACCTCCTCCCTCGGCGGCGACGGGTTCAACAACATGGCGTGGTACGACAACCCCGCCGTCGACCGGGCCCTCGTCGAAGGCCGCGAGAGCGGCGATCCGGCCGTCCGCAAGGCCGCCTACGACACCGTGCAGCGCGAACTCGTGAAGAACCCGGGCTACGTCTTCCTCACCCACATCGACCACCTGTACGTCGTCAACGACAAGTGGGACGGACCGGCCACCCAGGTCGAACCGCACGACCACGGCCTCGGCTCCGGCCCCTGGTGGAACGTGGAGACCTGGAAGCCGAAGCAGAAGTGAGCCGACGCACGTGACCAGCCCGCTCCGCCTTCCCTGGGGGCCGATGGCACGCATGACGGGGCGGCGGATCCTCTTCGCCGCCCCGGTCCTGCTCGTCGTCACCTTCGGGGTCTTCGCCGTCGCCGCACTGTCCCCGTTCGACCCCGTCAAGGCCTACGCCGGCACCGCCGGGCTCACCGCCCCGCAGGCCGAACTCGACCAGCTGCGGACCAACCTCGGCGTCGACCAGCCACTCGTGACCCGCTGGTGGGACTGGCTCGCCTCGGCCCTCACCGGGGACCTCGGCACCTCCTCCGTCATGCGCCAGCCCGTCGCCGACGTGATCGCCGAGCGGGTGGGCTGGTCCGCCCTGCTCGCCTCCTGCGCCTTCGCCGTGGCCGTCCTGCTGGGCGCCGGACTCGGCGTGCTCGCCGCCCGCCGCCAGGGCGGCCTCCTGGACCGCGGCGTGTCCGCCCTCGCCTACACCCTGGAGGCGGCCCCCGCCTTCTGGCTGGGACTGCTGGCCATCTGGTTCTTCTCCGTACGCCTGGGTGTCCTGCCCTCCGGCGGACTCACGGACGCCGCCAGCGACACGGTCACCTTCGGGCAGGTCGCCTCCCACCTCGTACTGCCCGCCCTGGTGCTCGGCATCTCCCAGCTGCCCTGGTTCTTCCTGTACGTCCGCCAGGGCGTGGCCGACGCCCTGGAGGAGGACCCCGTACGCGGGGCCCGCGCCCGGGGCACGGCCGAACGCCGGGTCCTGCTGGGCCACGGACTGCGCTCCGGCATGCTCCCGATGCTCACCCTCATCGGCTCACGGGTCCCCGAACTGATCACCGGCGCCCTGCTCGTGGAGACCGTGTTCAGCTGGCCCGGCATCGCCGCCGCCACCGTCCAGGCCGCCACCTCGGTCGACTTCCCGCTGCTCGCCGCGCTCACCGTACTGGCCACCGCGGCCGTCCTGGCCGGCAACCTGCTGTCCGACCTGCTGTACGGACTCGCCGACCCGAGGGTGGGCTTCGATGGCTGAACCGGCGCTCACCTGGAAGTCCCGCGGTACGGACCGGCGTTCCACCCGGACCCTGCGCGTGCGCGTCTGCGCCGCCGTCGCCGCCCTGACCGTCCTCGCCGTCCTGCTGGTACCCCCGCTGGCGCAGCTGGACCAGCAGGCCGTCGACCTCTCGGCGAGGCTGCTCCCGCCGTCCTGGGAACACCCCTTCGGCACCGACGACGTCGGCCGGGACCTGCTCCTGCGCTGCGTCTACGGGCTCCGCGTCTCCCTGCTGGTCGGACTGGTCGCCGCCCTGGTCGCCACCGTCATCGGCACGGCGGTCGGCGCCGCGGCCGGGGCGCTGGGCGGCTGGACCGACCGCCTCGTCATGCGGGCCGTCGACACCCTGTCGTCGATACCCCACCTCCTGCTCGGCGTCTTCATCGTGGCCCTGTTCCGGCCCGGGGTGTGGCCGGTCGTGGTCTCGGTGGCCCTGACCCACTGGCTGTCCACGGCCCGGATCGTGCGCGCCGAGGTCCTCTCACTGCGCGGCCGCCTGTTCGTGGACGCCGCCGTCTCCGGCGGAGCCTCCAGGTGGCGGGTCGCCGTCCGGCACCTGGTACCGGGCGTGCTCCCGCAGGCCGGACTCGCCGCGGTGCTCATGATCCCGCACGCCATGTGGCACGAGTCGGCCCTGTCCTTCCTCGGCCTCGGCCTGCCGTCCCACCAGGCCAGCCTCGGCAACCTCGTCCAGACGGCCCGCGGTTCGCTGCTCGCCGGGGACTGGTGGCCCACGCTCTTCCCCGGCCTGCTGCTGATCGTCCCCACGCTGGCCGTCGCCGGCCTCGCGGGCGCCTGGCGCGACCGGCTGAACCCCCGACGCCGCTCGGAGCTGACCCTGTGACCACGACCCCGCCCGCCGGGACCGTCCTCGCCGTGGACCGGCTCTCGGTCCGCTTCCGGATGCGCGCCGGCCGCCACGTCGAGGCCGTCACCGACGCCACCTTCCGGCTGGGACCGGGCGCCTGCCTGGCCCTCGTCGGCGAGAGCGGCTGCGGCAAGTCCGTCCTCGCCTCCGCCCTGCTCGGCCTGCTCCCCGGCAACGCCGAGACCGCCGGCTCCGCCCGGCTCGCCGACGGCCTCGACCTGCTGGCCGCCGACGAGGCCACCCTCGCCCGGACCGTGCGGGGCCGCCGGATCGGCCTCGTACCGCAGAGCCCCGCCGCCCACCTCACCCCCGTCCGCACCGTCCGCTCCCACCTGGAGGAGACCGTCCGGGAACTCACCGGCACGGACGGGAAGGGCCCGCGCGGGGCCCGCCGGCGCCGTGCGGAACTGCGGGCCGCCGCCGAGGCGGCCGCCGCCCGGGCCGCCTTCCCCGCGAGCCACCTCGACCGCTACCCGCACGAACTCTCCGGCGGTCTCGCCCAGCGCGCCGCCACCGCACTCGCCCTCGTCGGGGACGCCCCCCTGCTCCTCGCGGACGAGCCGACCACCGGCCTCGACCGGGACCTCGTCCACCGCACCGTCGACGAACTGCGGGCCCACACCCGGGACGCCGGCCGCGCCCTGCTGATGATCACCCACGACCTCGCGGCCGCCCAGCGGATCGCCGACACCGTCGCCGTCATGTACGCCGGACGGATCGTGGAGACCGCCCCCGCCGAGGCTTTCTTCGGCGCACCGGGCCCCCGCCACCCCTACGCCCGCGGCCTGCTCGACGCCCTCCCCGAACGGGCCTTCACCCCCATCCCCGGCGCCCCGCCCGAACTCGGCGACCTCCCGCCCGGCTGCGCCTTCGCCGCCCGCTGCCCCCTCGCCGACGCCACCTGCCGGGCCGCCCGGCCCCCGTTCGCCGAAGGGGTGGCCTGCCACCATGCTTGAGCTCGCCGGGATCACCGCCGGATACGACCGCCGCAGCCCCGTCGTGCGCGACGCGAACCTCGCCCTGCACCCCGGCGAGGCCCTCGGGCTGCTCGGGCCCAGCGGCTGCGGCAAGTCCACGCTGGCCCGGGTCGCCGCCCTGCTGCACCGGCCCGACCGGGGGACCGTCACCCTCGGCGGCCGCACCGTGACGGGCTTCCGGCACCGGGCCCCGCGCTCCCTGCGCACCGAAGTCGGCGTCGTCTTCCAGCAGCCCCGCCTGTCGGCCGACCCCCGCCTGCGGCTGCGCGACCTCGTCGCCGAACCGCTCCGCGCGACGGGCCGTCGTACGGAGGCGGACGCGCGGGTCGCCGAGCTCGCCGACCGGGTCGGCCTGGGCGCGGACCTCCTCGCCCGGCGCCCCCACGAGGTCAGCGACGGCCAGCTGCAACGCGCCTGCGTGGCGAGGGCGCTGGTGCTGCGCCCGCGCTGGCTCGTGTGCGACGAGATGACCGCGATGCTGGACGCCTCCACCACGGCCGCCCTCGTCGCCGTCGTCGAGGAGTACCGGGCCGAATCCGGCGCCGGGCTCCTCGCCGTCGGCCACGATCCGGTGCTGCTCGGCCGCTGGTGCGACCGCACGGCCAACTGGAGCGACATCACCGGACATTGATCGACTTGTTGCGCCTTCGTGAATCATCCGGCGCATCCATGGACTCCTCGGGCGGCGCGATCTAGCGTCTGGCGGCGGCGCGATGTCAGACGCAATGTCAACAAGACCGAAGACGAAGGAGGATGTCCGGATGTTCCGAAGAGCGCTGAACTGCGCTGTGGTCCCCGCCCTCGCCGCACTGACGGTGATGTACGGGATCTCCCCGGCCCAGGCCGAAGAGATCCCCAAGGCGCCCGGCCACCGCCTGGTCAGCCAGTACGACGGCAGCCCCGCCACCGCCGTCCCGCTGCCCGGCGAAGCCCCGCCGCAGCACCCCTTCCTCGCGCCCAACGGCCGCAGCGGCATGCACTCCGACGCCGCGGGCAGCGCCACCTCCCCGTGGGCCGGACCGCTCGGCAGGAACCCGCAGGTCACCAGCGAGAAGATCGCCGCCCTCGGCGGCGAGTGCGCCACCGCCACCTTCGACGCGGGCGGCCGCCTGGTCACCGTCTGCGGCACCTTCTCCGGCTTCAAGGTCAAGCTCCTGGAGCCCCGTACGCTCGCCACGCTCGCGGAGTACCAGCTCCCGCAGCGTTCTTCGACGGTCGAGGCGATCACCTCGCTCGACTTCGCGAAGATCTTCAAGGACACCTCGGGCGGCGCCTACTTCTACCTGGACAACCAGGACCGGGCCGTGCTGGCCGACTCCCGCCAGCACATCCTGCGCCTCTCCCACTCCCAGAACCCGGACGGGACCTGGAAGTTCACGGTCGACAACGACTGGGACCTCACCGGCCAGGTTCCGCACGACTGCGTGACCTGGACCAACCTGTGGCCCAGCGGCACCTGCGACCCCGTCACCTCCGTGATGCCCGACTGGAACGGCCGCATCTGGTGGGTCACCCGCCAGGGCCGCGTCGGCACCGTGGACCCGGCGACCTCGGTGATCCGCTCCGTCCGGCTCACCGGCGAGGAGATCCAGAACTCCTTCTCGGTCGCCGAGGACGGGGTCTCCATCGTCACCGACCACGCCCTGTACAGCTTCCGCGCCGGCGCCGACGGCACCCCCGTGGCGCAGTGGCGCCAGACGTACGACCGCGGGACCGGGACCAAGCCCGGCTCCGTGAACCAGGGTTCGGGCACCACCCCGGACCTGTTCGGCAACGGGTACGTCGCCATCACCGACAACTCCGACGACCGGATGAACGTCCTGGTCTACCGGCGGGGCGTCGACGTCCCCGCGGACCAGCGCCTGGTCTGCAAGGTGCCCGTCTTCGGCTCCGGCGCCTCGACCACCGACAACTCCCTGATCACCTGGGGCAACAGCATCGTCGTCGAGAACAACTACGGCTACGAGAACCCCACCTCGCTGCTCCTCGGCAAGTCGGTCGTCGGCGGCGTCAGCCGCATCGACGTCCGCCCCGACGGAAGCGGCTGCGACACGGTCTGGGAGAGCGCCGTCCGCGCTCCCTCCGTGGTCCCCAAGCTCTCCACCGCGAACGGGCTGCTCTACTTCTACGAGAAGGAGCCCAACTCCTGGGGCATCGACGCCTGGTACCTCACCGCGGTGGACTTCCGCACCGGTGAGCGCCGCTGGCGGCAGCTGACCGGTACCGGCCCGCTGTACGACAACAACTGGGCGCCGATCACCCTCGGCCCCGACGGCACCGCCTACGTCGGCGTGTTCAACGGCATCGTCGCCGTCCGCGACGGCGGCTGACCGTACGCCAGGCCCCCGCCCGACCGGCGGGGGCTCAGCGCGGTCCGTCCCCGGGCCGCCACAGCGGATGCTCCCGTTCGGCCCACCACCGGCCGACGGAGCCGGTGCGCAGGCCGCGCCGGGCCTCCGGATCGCCGAGCGCCCGGCCGATGTGCCCGGCCACCACGATCCCGACCGCCAACGCCAGCCAGTCGTGGACGAAGGTGGCGCCCGTGCGCACGGCGAGCGGCGCGAGCCCGGTGAACCACATCAGCAGTCCGGTGCCCAGCATCACCAGGACGGCCCCGGCCAGCCAGGCCGCGTACAGCTTCTGCCCGGCGTTGAACTTCCCGGCGGGCCGCGGCCCCCGGCGGCGCAGCACGGACCGCAGCCAGACCCGGTCGTGCGGACCGAACCGGTTCAGGAAGCGCAGGTCGGTGCGGAAGGCCCGGGAGGCCAGCCCCGCCAGGAACGGGACGGGCAGGAGCAGCCCCGACCACTCGTGGACGGTGACGACCAGGTGCCGGCGCCCGACGAACTCCGCGAGCGGCGGCAGGTACAGGCAGCCGGCGGAGACCAGGCACACCCCCATGAGAGCGGCCGTGGCCCGATGGGTCCAGCGCTGGGCGCGGCCGAAGCGGCGTACGCGGGGCGGCAGGCCGGCGGTTTCAGACGGTGGGGGCATCGTCGCGTCCGTTCGACTTGCCGACCCAGGCGTCGACGTCGTAGCCGAGCTCCTCCCAGTAGCCGGGCTCCACGTCACGGGTCACGGTGATCGAGGAGAGCCACTTCGCGGACTTGTAGAAGTACATCGGCGCCACGTACAGCCGGACCGGGCCGCCGTGGCGGTGGCTCAGCGGCCGGTCCTGCATCCGCAGGGCCACCATCACGTCCTCGCGCCGGGCCTGGGAGAGGGTGAGGCTCTCCGTGTACGTCCCGTCGAAGCAGCCGAAACGGATGGCCCGCGCCCCGGGCAGCACCCCGGCGGCGTCGAGGAGCCGCCGCACCGGCACGCCCTCGAAGGGGGTGGCGGGCACCCGCCAGCCGGTGACGCACTGGACGTCGCGGACCACCCGCGCCTGCGGCATCCCGCGCAGTTCGTCGAGGCCGTACGAGGCCGGCCGCTCGACCAGCCCGTCGACGGTGAGCCGGTAGTCGGCCGGGCCGAGTTCGGGGACGGAGGACGCCACCGAGTAGTACCGGAACCCGCCCCCGTTCGGCAGCAGCCCGGTCAGCCCCGTCGGATCCCGGCCCGCGGCGGCGCCGAGCCCGGCCTCGGCCGCTCGGCGCAGCCAGGGGGAGGCCGCCAGCCCCAGGGCGCCGAGCCCGGCCATGGCGAGGACCAGCCGGCGCCCGACCGGGGTGCCGTGCCCGTCGGGGTCCTCCGGCTGTCCGGTGTCCCTGTCCGTGTCGCTGTCCGTGCTCGTGCTCATGCGGGGATTCGACCACCGCCGCGGCCTCCGGCGCCAGGGGGCCGGGCCGCTCGTCAGACTTCCGTCACATCCGCGGCCGGGGTTCCGCCCCCGCGCAGGCCCCGGCCCGGCCGGCGGCGCTACACCGCCGACTCCAGTTCCCGTTCCCGGTTCTCCTCCCGCTCCTTACCGCGGTCGGGGGCGGGGGGAGTATCGGCGAGACTGGCCTCCAGTTCGTCCAGTGCGATCCGGGCCGCCACGATCCGCTCCCGCACCTCCCCGGCCGGGTCGCCCGTGCCGTCCGCGCGCTCCCGCGCCCGCTTGTCCTCCGCCTCCATCTCGCGGGCCTCGTCGAGGGAGTTGAGCACCACCCCGATGAGGACGTTGACCAGGACGAACGAGGCGAGCAGCGCGTAGGAGGCGTAGTAGATGATGCTGAACCGGGAGATCTGGAGCCCGGCCCGGACGGCGTCGGTCAGGCCGTCGAGGGTGGTGAGGAGGAAGAGGGTGAGGGAGGCCCGCCCGATCGAGCCGTAGTGCTGCGGGTCCGACTCCGCGAAGCAGACCCAGCCGACCATGGCGTACACGTACAGCACCAGCGCGCCGACGAACAGGAAACTGGCGGTACCCGGCAGGCTCCTGCCGACCGCGATCAGCAGGATGCGCAGGTGGGGCAGGAAGCGGGCGGTGCGGAGCACCCGGGCGAGGCGCAACAGCCGCAGCACGGTGGTGTTCTCGCGCAGCAGCGGCACGAACGCCGAGGCGACCACCAGCAGGTCGAAGACGTTCCAGGGGTCCCGGAAGAATGCTTTCGGCCGGTCGATGAACGAACCGATGCGCAGGAGCATCTCCAGGGTGAACAGGGCGAGGCAGCACTCCTCCGCGATGCCCAGTGCCTGTCGGTGCGTCCGGGCGAGCCCGCTGTACGTCTCGGCCCCCATGAGCGCCGCGTTCAGCAGGATCACGACGAAGACGGTCATCCCGAACGTCGGGTCCTCGGTGATCCGCCGGCAACGGGCGGCCAGTTTCCTGCGACCGCGTCCGGCCGGCATCGCGTCCGTCATTTCGCTCCTCGTACTTCCATCGGCAGCAGACCGGACCGGCTCGGTGCGCGGGCGCGCACGCCGGTCCGAACCGTCTAACGCCGTACGGACGAACGGGTTTCAGACGGTACGCCACCCGGAAGCGCGCGGTGCCCGGTCCGTGGCGCGGACCGGGCACCGCCGCGGTGTTCCACCGCGTGAGGTATCGATTCCTCAGACGGCCACGGCCTCCGGGCGGGGTTCCGTCCGGCCTCTGTCGGCGCGGGCCGCGATCAGGCCGTCGAGGGCGAGGGCGCCCGGCCCCGTGAACACCAGCAGGAGGAACGCCCAGCAGAACATGGCGGAGGCCTCGCCGCCGTTCTCCAGGGGCCACAGCGCCTTCGACTGGTGCACGACGAAGTACGCGTAGGCCATCGAGCCGGCCGCCGCGAACGCGGCCGAACGGGTGCCGAGGCCCAGCAGGACGAGGGTGCCGGCGACGAGCTGGATCACGGCGGCGTACCAGCCGGGCCAGGTGCCGGCGGCGACCGTTCCGCCGCCGTGGGCGCCGCCCAGGACGCCGAAGAGGGAGGCCGCGCCGTGACAGGCGAAGAGCAGCCCGGTGACGATCCGGAAGAGCGAGACGGCGTAGGGCTGGGCGGTGTTGAGGCGGTCCGGCATGGGGGGCTCCTTCGGTGGGGACGGGGTCCGAGGCGCGTGCCTGCGACCATGGCCGCGGCGAGCCATAGGTTAGGTAGGCCTAACTTGTATGGCAAGTTCAGGAATCGGCCACTCGGAGCACGGTTCGCGCCACCCAACGGAAGGAGGGAGTTGACGACGCCGACGACCAGCATCCGGGGCGCTGACCGCTCGGCCCTGGCCCGGGAGCGGCACAGGGGTCCGCCGGCGGGCAGGGCGCCCGGTTCGACGGCGCAGGAGCCGACGGCGGCGTCGAGGCGCAGGCTGAGGACCTCGTCGCGGTAACCGCCCGGCGCGGCCCTCGTGGCGTACCGCCTCGGCGGTGGTGAAGGCGAGCGCGACGCGTCCCCTTCGGGGATCGGGGCCGTGGGCTCCGACCCGCACGCGCCCGGTCAGCTCGTCGACGCCGCACGACGGGGTCCGGCCGAGCCGTACCCCTTCTTCTGGCTCGCCGGCGGCCCCGGAGTCAACCGCCGCTACGGAGGCCCCGATGACCACGGCGTCCCCGGCCCGCTGGGTGGACCTCGGCGGGCGCCTGCTGCGCGCCGCCGATCATGGGCCGGCACCGTACGGCCCACGGGTCGCCCGGGCCTCGGCGTCAGACCCGCCCCGACCGGAAGCCGACCGGCGGCGGGCCGCCGCGGCGCGGGAAGGAGCGGGGAGGGAGGAGCGGGAGGGAGGTCAGGAACGCTGGTCGCGCTGGGCCTTCTCCGCCTTCTCCGCCTTCTTCTCCTTGATGCGGACGGTCTCCTTGCGGACCTCGGCCTGGGTGGCGCGCTCCTTCTGCAGCCACTCGGGGTTCTCCTGCTTCACGGCCTCGATCTGCTCCGTGGTCAGGGCCTCGGTGACTCCGCCGCGCGCGAGACCGGCGATGGAGACGCCGAGCTTCGCCGCGACCACGGGGCGGGGGTGCGGACCGTTGCGCCGCAGCTCGACCAGCCACGCGGGCGGATCGGCCTGGAGGGTGTTCAGCTCGGTGCGCGAAACCACACCCTCCTGGAACTCGGCGGGGGTGGCTTCGAGGTACACACCCAGCTTCTTCGCCGCGGTCGCGGGCTTCATCGTCTGGGTGCTCTGGTGCGACGTCATGGGGTCAAGGGTATCGAGCGTGTGCGCTACCTCCGACCACGACCGGTAACCTGGCGGGGTGACAGGCTCGGAAACATCCCCTTCGTTCCGGCTCGCCTATGTCCCGGGAGTGACGCCCACCAAGTGGGTGCGGATCTGGAACGAGCGGCTGCCCGACGTCCCCCTGACCCTCGTCGGAGTGCCCGCCGCCGAAGCGTTCGACCTGCTGCGCGGCAGCGGAGCCGACGCGGGCTTCGTGCGGCTGCCCGTCGACCGGACCGACCTCAGCGCGATCCCGCTGTACACCGAGACGACCGTGGTCGTGATCCCCAAGGACCACCTGGTGGCCTCGGCGGAAGAGGTGTCGACCGGGGACCTCGCCGACGAGATCGTGCTCCACCCCCTCGACGACGTCCTCGGCTGGGAGACCCTCCCCGGGAAGCCCGCCTTCGAGCGCCCCGAGACCACGGCGGACGCCATCGAGCTGGTCGCCGCCGGCATCGGAGTCCTCGTCGTCCCCCAGTCCCTGGCCCGCCTGCACCACCGCAAGGACCTCACCTACCGGACGGTGTCGGACGCCCCGGAGTCGCGGATCGCCCTGTCCTGGCCGGAGGAGAAGACCACCGACCTGGTCGAGGAGTTCATCGGCATCGTCCGCGGCCGGACGGTGAACAGCACGCGGGGCCGCCCGCCGACGCCGCCGCAGCCCAAGCAGCGCAAGCGCCCCGACGCGAGCGGCGGCCAGCGCAAGGGCGCCGCGGGCAAGGCCGCCGGGAAGTCGGGCGGCAAGCAGGCCGGCAAGAACCCGCGGGGCGGTTCCGCCGCCCCCAAGGCCGCCGCCAAGCGCGGCAAGCCGCGCCGCAAGCCGTAGACCGCAGGTACGCACGCACGCCGATGGCCGGCACCCCGTACGGGGCGCCGGCCATCGGCGGTTCCGTCAGTGGCGGCCCTTGGACTTCTTCATCGCGTCCGTCGCCTTCGCGACCATCTCCTCGGCCTTGCCGCTCATCCGCTCGGCACTGCCCTCGGCCTCCATGCGGTGGTCGTCCATCGCGCTGCCCGCGGATTCCTTGATCTTGCCCTTGACCTGCTTGGCCTTCGCCTTTGCCTTGCCCATGACGGGGTCGTTCCTTCCTGGGGGGACGTTGCATGCCCACCATGCGTCCGGCCCGCACCCCCCGCAATCCGTGGCGGCGCGGGGCCCGCAGGAGCACCCGGGTACCGGCCCCCGCGTTGCGCGGAGGCCACCCGGCGGGCAGGGTCTATGGGGCGGTTCCCTCCCGAGGAAGGGCGGACCATGAGCATCGCCACCGTGAACCCCACGACCGGCAAGACGCTGCGGACCTTCGACCCGCTGGACGCCGAAGGCATCGAAAGCCGCCTCGCCGAAGCGGCCCGCACGGCCGCCTCCTACCGGCGCACCACCTTCGCCGAACGGTCCGCGCTGCTGTCCCGCGCGGCGGACCTGCTGGAGGAGGACGCCGAGGCCGTCGCCCGCACCATGACCACCGAGATGGGCAAACCGCTGGCGGCGGCCCGGGCCGAGGCCGCCAAGTGCGTCAAGGCGATGCGCTGGTACGCCAGGCACGCCGAGGGCCTCCTCGCCGACGAGCGGCCCGCCGAGGCCGACGTGCGCGACGCCGGCGCCTCGGCCGTCCGGGTCCTGTACCGGCCCATCGGCGTGGTCCTGGCCGTCATGCCCTGGAACTTCCCCCTCTGGCAGGTCGTACGGTTCGCCGCGCCCGCCCTGATGGCGGGCAACGTGGGCCTGCTCAAACACGCCTCGAACGTGCCCCAGACCGCCCTCTACCTCGGCGACCTCTTCCACCGGGCGGGCTTCCCCTGCGGCTGCTTCCAGACCCTGCTCATCGGCTCGGGGGCCGTGGAGGCCGTGCTGCGCGACCCGCGGGTGGCCGCGGCCACCCTGACGGGCAGCGAGCCCGCCGGGCGCGCGGTCGCCGCCGCGGCCGGTGACGAGGTCAAGAAGACCGTCCTGGAACTCGGCGGCAGCGACCCGTACGTCGTCATGCCCTCGGCGGACGTCGCCCGGGCCGCCCGTACCGCCGTGACCGCCCGCGTGCAGAACAACGGCCAGTCCTGCATCGCCGCCAAACGGTTCATCGTCCACGCCGACGTCTACGACGCGTTCGCCCGGCAGTGCACGGAGGGCATGCGCGCCCTGACCGTCGGCGACCCGATGCTGGACGGCACCGACGTCGGGCCGCTGGCCACCGAGAGCGGCCGCCGGGACGTGGAGGAACTCGTCGACGACGCCGTGCGCCGCGGCGCGGACGTCCTGTGCGGCGGCCGCCGCCCGCCCGGGCACGAGGACGGCTGGTTCTACGAGCCGACCGTCCTGGCCGGCGTCACCCCGGAGATGCGGATCGACCTGGAGGAGACGTTCGGGCCCGTCGCCACCCTCTACCGGGTGGGCAGCCTCGACGAGGCCGTCGAGCGCGCCAACCACACCCCCTTCGGGCTCAGCTCGAACGTCTGGACCCGCGACGACGCCGACCTGGAACGCTTCGTGCGCGACCTGGAGGCCGGCGGGATCTTCGTCAACGGCATGACCGCCTCCCACCCCGCCCTGCCCTTCGGCGGCGTCAAGCGGTCCGGGTACGGGCGTGAACTGTCCGGCCACGGCATCCGCGAGTTCTGCAACATCACCACCGTCTGGCGGGCGGCGGAGCCCGACGGGCACTGACCCGCGGGCACGGCGAGTGCGGGGGCGGCGCGCGGGTAGGCGCCGCCCGAGTCCGGTCCTTCGGCACAGGCGAGGAGATCCCGTGGACGTTCCGACCGTGGGGGTCGAGGAGGAGTACCTCCTCGTCGACCGGGGCAGCAGGTCGCCCGTGAACCGGGCACCGCGGGTGATCGCCGCGGCGGCCCGTGAGCTCGGCGAGCTGGTGCAGAGCGAGTTCTACCAGGCCCAGGTGGAGGTCTGTACGCGGCCGGCCACCGAGACCGCGGACCTGCGCGGGCAGCTGTCGCTGCTCCGGGAGACGGCCGCGCGCGCCGCCCGCGCCGAGGACTGCCTGCTGGTCGCCTCGGGCGTACCGGTGATCGCACCGCGCGAGGCCCTGAGGGTGACGGACGACGAACGGTACCGGCGCATGGCCCGCCGCTCGGAGCACCTCCTCGACGGGTTCACCGCCGTCTGCGGCTGCCACATCCACGTCGGCACCCTGGACCGCGCCCGGGCCCTCGCCCTGGCGGCCCACATGCGGCCCTGGCTGCCGGTGCTCCAGTGCCTGACCGGCAACTCGCCGTTCATGGCCGGCCGGGACACCGGGCACGACAGCTGGCGGTCGGTCGCCTTCGCCTGCTGGCCCACGGTGGGGCCGCCGCCCGTCGTCGACGAACGCCACTACCTGGCCCACGTCGACGGCCTGATCGCCGCCGGGGTGCTGCTCGACCGCCGGATGCTCTACTGGTACGCCCGCCCCTCCGAGCACGTGCCGACGCTGGAGATCCGCGTCTCCGACGTCAACGCCGACCTCGACACCGTGATCCTGACCGCCGCCCTCGTACGGGGCCTGGCGGCCGTCCTCCTACAGGACGTGGACGCCGGGGCGCCGCCCCCGTCCGCGCCCCCGCACCGGCTGTGGGCCGCACACGCCCTCGCGGCGCGGTACGGCATCGACGGCCCCGGCGCCGACGCATGCAGCGGCCGGGAGCTGCCCGCGCAGCTGCTCGTGGAGCGGCTCCTGGACCGGGCCGCGCCCGGGCTGGCGGCCGCCGGGGACCTCGGTACGGCGCGGACCCTGTGGGAGAGGCTGCGGCGCCGGGGCACCGGCGCGAGCCGCCAGCGGGCCGTCCTCGCCCGCACGGGCAGCCTCGCCGCCGTCGTCGACGGCCTCGCCGTGTCTCCGGCGGACGTACCGCTGCCCTGCTGAGCAGTCCGCAGCGGCCGACCCCGTGCCATGCTCGAAGCATGAAGAGCGATCCCGCGCTTCCCGGCGACGGCGCCGCCCCCGAGGTCCTGGCCCTGGCCAGGGTCGTGGCGAAGCTGCGGGCCGAGGTCGAGGGCATGGAAGGGATCGCCTCGACGACGGCCGTGCTGGAACGGGCCAAGGGCGTGCTGATGGCCCAGGCCGGCGTCACGGCCGACGCCGCGTACGACATGCTGCTGCGCCGTGCGGCCCGGCGCCGGCGGACGCTGATGGAGGAGTGCTGGATCACCCTCGGCGGACTGCGCCCGCGCCCGGGCGCCGCGACCCCGCCGCGGCCCGGCGCCGGGCAACCGGAACGGGCCCCGGCGGAACCGGGCCCGTCGGAGTTCAGCTCCCGGCGCTACCTCGCCCCGCCGGCCCGCGCCGCCGGGGAACGGCGCTCCCTGCTCGCCCGGCTCGCCGACGGCCTCGCGGGGGTGCGCGGCGCCGACGAGGTCGCCGGGCTGCTGCGGACCGTCCTCGGCGGCCCCGAGGACGTGGCCGCCGTGATGATCTACACCCTCGCCCCGTCCGGGGGCCTGGAGCTGGCCGGACACGCCGGGATCGGACCGGCCCTGGCCGAGCAGTGGCGGCACGTTCCGCCGCTCAGCGGGGTCGCCGCCATGGTCGCCCTCGCGGGCCGCGAGCCGGTCTGGCTGGAGGACCCGGAGCGCGACGCCCAGCGCTACCAGCTCATCGGCGACCCGCCCGAACGCTGGCCGTCGCGCGCCTGGATCCCGGTGTTCGCGGAGGGACCCGCCACGACGGCGGTCGGCTTCTTCCGGACGGGCCGGGGCCCCTTCACCGCCGACAGCCGGCTCCTGCTGCGGCGGGCGGCCCGGATGTGCGCGGGCCCGCTGCGCGACCTGAGCCGCCCCGGCGCCGCCGACCCGGCCGGGGAGGCGGACGTGGCCGCCGTGCAGCGGATCCTCGACGCACTCGCCGGAGCGGCGATACTCCTCACCCCGATCCGCTCGGACACCGGGGACGTCGAGGACTACCGGATCGACGCGGCGGCCCCCGCGTCGGTGGACGTGGCCGGGCGCCGCGGCAAGGAGCTCGTCGGCCGCAGCCTCCTGGAGACCTACCCCACGGTCGCCGGCACCGACCTGTGGGACGGGTACCTGGACACCCTGACCACGGGGACCGACTACGACGGGCCGTCCTTCACCTACCAGGAGGTGAGCGCCGGAGTCCCGCGCGAATCCTCGTACGCGGTCCGGGCCACCCGGCTCGGAGACCGCCTGGTCGTGTCCTGGACCAGCCACGACACCAGCGACCGCGAGGCCCGCAGGCTGGCCGACACGCAGCGGCTGGGCAACCTCGGCTGGGCGGACTGGGACCTGGTCACGAACACCGTCAACTGGTCCGAGCAGGTCTACGTCATCTTCGGCCGCGACCCCGCGGAGGGGCCGATGCCGCTGGAGGAACTACCGCTGCACCTGGTACCGGACGACCTGCCGCGCCTCGGCGGGGCCGTCCGCCGGCTGCTCGGCGAGGGCCAGGCCGTCGACCAGCACTTCCGCATCACCACCAGCAGCGGGGTACGGCACCTGCGGATCGTCGCGGAGGCCGGCACCGACGCGTCCGGCACCCCGGTCGAGGTGCACGGCTTCTTCCAGGACCTCACCGCCCAGCGGGACGCCGAACTCGCCCTGCGCGAGAGCGAACGGGCCGTCCTCGTCCAGCGCGGCATGCTCCAGGCCGAGCGGATCCTCGCCGCCCGCCTCCAGCACGCGCTGCTGCCCCTTCCCGAGCAGTCCCTGGAGCTGGCCGGCCTGTGCGTCGACGTGGCCTACCTGCCCTCCGACAGCGGCGTGAACGTCGGCGGCGACTGGTACAGCGCCATCGGACTCCCGGACGAGAGCGCCCTCTTCGTCCTCGGGGACGTCGCCGGCCACGGCCTGGACGCCGTCGGCACCATGGCCCAGCTGCGCTTCACCGCCAAGGGCATGATCGTCACCGGGTCGGAGCTGCCCGACGCCCTGAGCCGGCTGAACAGCCTCCTCCTGCACACCGCCTCCGACACCCACGGAGCCACCGCCACCATGATCATGGGCCGTTACCGGCCCTGGGACCGCCGGCTGACCTGGGTCCGGGCCGGGCACCTGCCCCCCTTGCTGATCCGCGACGGCGAGGCCTGCTTCCTGCCCCAGCCCACCGGCGCCCTCCTCGGCGCCGATTTCGGCTCCTCCTACGAGCAGGCCTCCCTCGACCTGCGGCCCGACGACCACCTCCTGCTCTACACCGACGGGCTCGTCGAGGACCCGGGGGAGGACATCGAAGCCGGACTGGCCCGGCTCGCCGCCACGGCCCGCCGCCTCGTCGCCGAGGGCCGGGCCGAAACCCTCGCGCGCAGCCTGGCCGCGCTGCGTCCGGGGCGCCGGGACGACATCTGCGTCCTGGACATCCACGTCCCGGTCGGGGGCCCGGCCCGGGAACCCTGCGAGGATCCCGCCGCGGACGTCCCCGAATGACCCGGGCCCCCGAGGGTAGGCGGCCCGTACGTGGAGCCCCATGGAGGAGTCATGAGCAGAGCCGCCACCGACGACGGCCGCAGTGAGAGCCCCGAGGAACGCGCGGACCGGCAGTGGGAAGAGCTGGTCCAGGAGATCCGGGTCGCCCAGACCGGCGTGCAGATCCTGTTCGGCTTCCTGCTGACGGTGGTCTTCACCCCGCACTTCCAGGGCCTCCCGCAGACCGACAAGACGCTCTACATCGTCACCGTCGTCCTCGGCTCCCTCGCGACCGGCGCGCTGATC
Organism: Streptomyces sp. NPDC006512; assembly: GCF_040611935.1. Classification (NCBI taxonomy): domain Bacteria; kingdom Bacillati; phylum Actinomycetota; class Actinomycetes; order Kitasatosporales; family Streptomycetaceae; genus Streptomyces; species Streptomyces sp. NPDC006512. Next base: position 98,971 of record NZ_JBEXPG010000028.1, read on the forward strand.
GCCCCCGTCGTCTTCCACCGCATCGTCACGGGCCGCCACATGAAGCCGCAGGCGGTCGCCTGGGCCTCCCGCCTCACCTTCGTCGGGCTCGTGCTGCTGCTCGCGACCCTGGTGGGCGCGCTCTTCCTGATACTGCGCGTGGCCACCCACGACGCCTTCGTGCCCTGGCTGGTGGCCGGGGTGGTCGCCTGGTTCCTGCTGTGCTGGTTCGCCCTGCCGATGTGGGCGCGCTTCCACCACTCCGACGGGAACTGACGGCCGCGCGCCCCCTCAGGTCCCGTCGGGGGGCCGGGGGCCCACGAGGCCGGCGACGTGGTCCGTGATCACGTCGAGGATCTCCTTCGTGGCCGTCTCGTCGCCGAGGACCAGCACGCTGAGCGTCAGCCCGTCGGTCATGGCGGCCAGATAGCGGGCCAGCACCGGGACGGGCACGCGCAGTTCGAGGTCCATGTCCGCCCGCAGCTGCCCGATGAGCTCCTCGTACGTGTCGCAGTACAGCTCGTACTGCCGGCGGGCCAGGTGCTCGAACCCGGGCTGGCGCAGCGCGTACTGGGTGAGCTCGTAGGTGAGCATGTGCTCGCCGGGCTGCGCGGCCACGTGGTCCCAGTACGCCTGGAAACCCGCCCGTACCGTCTCGCGCAGGGTCGGCCGCGGCCGGATCGCCTGCTTCACCACGGTGACGTAGTGCGCGGTGATCGCCTCGATGACCGATTCCAGCAGCGCCTGCTTGGACTCGAAGCAGTAGTGGAAGACGCTCAGCGACACGCCCGCCTCGGCGGCGATGGACCGGGTCGTGGTCCGGGCGACGCCGTCCCGGGTCATCGCGCGGATCGCCGCCTCGGTGAGCTGGCGGCGCCGGTCGGCCGACGGCATCCGGGCCATGGGCGGTTCCTCTCGTCGGCTCTCGTTCCCTGTCGTGCGCAGGACGCCGGGGCCGGCCGGATCGGGTACTGATCCGGCCGGCCCCGGCCCTGGTGGTGCGCCGCCGCGTCAGCTGCCGTAGACGCCGACCTCGTGGAGGGAGTAGCCCCACTGGGTCGCGCGGTGGAGCCCCTGGACGCGGACGTAGCGGGCCGACACCCCGGAGAAGCGGGCCGTGTCGAGGCCGCCGTCACTGGCCTCCGTCGACCAGACCTGCTGCCAGTTCGTGCCGTCCGTGGAGACCTCGATGCGGTACGCCTTCCCGTACGCCTGCTCCCAGTCGAGGGTGACGCGTCCCACCCGGTGGGCGGAGCCGAGGTCGACGCGCAGCCACTGGGAGTCGTTCCACTCGCTCGCCCAGCGGGAGCCGGAGTCGCCGTCCACGGCGCGGCCCGGGGAGTAGTCCACGAACGGGTTCCACCACTGGGCCGAGGAGGCCGAGGCGGAGGAGCCCCTGGCGAGGTTCACCCCGGACTTGTGCTTCTCGGAGTCGCCCCAGGTGGTCAGGTAGGACTCGGCGCCCTTGAACAGGTCGTCGACCACGTCCTGGCCGCCGACGAGGCGGATGTCCTCGATCCAGTCCGGGACCAGGCCGTAGTGCGAGGCGCCGTCCGTGTTCAGGTCCCAGGTCCGCTGTCCGGTGGTCTGCTTGTCGATGACGGAGCCGCCGTCGGTGCTGCGGAAGGGGTAGCGCACCGGGTTGGGGGCGTCCGCGCCCCGCGGGCCCGGCCAGCCGCCGACGCCGTTCATGTCGGTGCCGTACCCGTAGCCCACGCCGTACTTGTCGCGCAGCGCGTCCGTCCGCTTGGCCTCGGCGCTGAACGCCTCGGAGCCGCTCATGTACTGGGCGACGAACCCGCCGAGCCGGTAGACGCGTTCGGTCCAGTCGAGGTCCATCCAGCTGTGCGAGGAGATCACTCCGGAGTACGACTCGGACTCCAGGATGTCGAAGGCCCGGCCGGCGCCCTTGACGCTCATGTGGTCGATCTCCAGCATCATCTTGCGTTTCATCATGCCGCGCAGCGCGTACTCCCCGAGATCCGTGAGCCCGCGCGTGTTGCACTGCGCGTCGGCGGCGTACGAGGGGACCGTCACCCCCGCCGGGAGTTCCTTCTGCGCCGCGGGCGCCGCCGCCAGCCCGATGGGGTTGTCGAGCTGCGGGCCGGCGCACTTCTCGGTCTGCCAGAAGGTGCCCGTCGACAGGAACTGGCCGACGTTGATGGCCGTGCCGAGGGCGCCCTGGTCGAACCGGACCCCGCACAGGGCGTTGTCGAACTTGTGGCACAGGAACATGCTGCGCACGCCCAGGCCGTACAGCTCGTCCAGGCCGCGGTCGATGTCCTCCTTGCTGCACTGCGCGATGTCCAGGACCTGCTTGCAGCCGAACGGTTCGGAGGTCTCCACGCCCAGCACCACGGCCAGCTTGCCCTGCTTGACGACCTCCCGGGCCTGCGCGGAGTCGGTGACGATCCGGAACCAGCCCTTGCCCGGGCCGCCGTACATCTTGTCGACGAACGCCTGCATGTCGTAGGTCTTGCGCGCCTCCAGGCGGATGGCCGCCATCTCGTCGCAGCCGCGGTCCTTGAAGAAGTAGACCGAGCAGATCACGCCGTTGGTGACGAGGTCGTTGACCAGCACGCGCTGGCCGCCGCGCCAGGCCCGCTCCACCCAGGCGTAGTAGTTCTGCTGGTGGGTCAGGGAGTCGTGGGCCGGCCAGTCCTTGAAGGTGGGCCAGCCGTCGGGGTCGTGCTTGCCGTCCCCGCCGTTGGTGATGTAGTCGAAGATCGCGAGGGAGCCGTCGGGGTAGTGCTCGGGGCAGTCCTTGAGCGCGTCGGCCACGCCCAGGTCGGAGAACGGCTTGCCGCAGATGAGCCGGCCGCCGAAGCCCTCGTTGGACATCAGGTGGTCGTGCGCGTCGACGAAGCCCCGTACCCGCCCCTGGGCGTCGGTGCCCTTGAAGGGCTCGCCGGTGACGTTGATCTCGGAGTCGGGCGCGGGCCGGGCGGTCGGGTTCCACCAGCCGGCGTCGGCCGCGGAGCTGGGCACGGGCCCGAGCACCATGGCCATGACGGCGAGGAGCAACGACAGGACCGTGAGGGGGCTGCGCCTGTGGTGTGGCTGTCGGGTCAAGGTCATCACTCACGTCTTCGGTCGGCGGAGGGCGCGGTCGAATCCAGGCCATGAATTGTCATGCCCTGCACAAACGGTGCGACGAGAATCCCGACTGGCGCGATCGGAGTCAAGGGTCCGGGACGGATGACCTGACGGACCGTCGGAAACAGGGTTCTGGAACGAGCGGTTCGGAATGGGGTAGGGTCATGATCATGGCCCGCCCCAAGGAGTTCGACCCGCAGACCGCCCTCGTGGCCGCGATGGAGCTGTTCCGGCGCCAGGGATACGAAGCCACCTCGGTCCAGGACCTGGTGGACGCCCTCGGGATCAACCGCTCCAGCATGTACACCGCGTACGGCTCCAAGCACGACCTCTACCTCAAGGCGCTGGACCTCTACTGCGCCGTCGAGGCCGACCGGGCCCGCGCGAGCCTCGACGCCTGCGGCTCCGCGCCCGCGCTCGGCGTGCTGCGCGCGTTCCTGCTGTCCTACGTGGACGCGGCCCTGGCGGACCCGGCGCGCGCCGGGTGCATGGTCACCCACGGGGTCCTGGAACGGCTCCCGGGCGACGCCGGGGCCGCCGAGCGGCTCGCGGGCGCGCTGGGCTCCCTGGAGGAGGCCTTCGCCTACCTGCTCCTGCGGGCCCGGGCGGACGGCGAGCTGGCCCCGGGCACGGACGTGCGCTCCGTCGCGCGGCTCCTCGTCACCCTCACCCAGGGGCTGCGGGTCATGGAGCGGACCGCGGACCGCGCTTACCTGACCCAGGTCGTCGACCAGGTCCTGCGCGGGGTCCGCGCGACCGTCTGAGCCCTCCGGGCCGCCTGGCGGGGGCCAGCCCTGCCCTCATTTTGGAACGATCGGTCAGTAACTCGTGGAAAGGTGGGTGACCGGCTGTGCCCAAGGCCGTGTACGTCCTCGCTCTCGGCATCTTCGCCATGGTCACCGGAGAGTTCGTGGTAGCCGGACTGATGCCGCTCATGGCCGAGGGGCTGGACGCGTCCATCCCCCAGATCGGCTACCTCATCACCGCGTTCGCCGCCGCGATGGCCCTCGGCGGGCCCTTCCTGGCCACCGTGCTGCTCAGGCTCCCGCACAAGACCGCGCTGATGATCCTCTTCGCCGTCTTCCTCGCCGGCAACGTCACGGCAGCCCTGGCCGCCGACTACCCGACGATGGCCGCCGCCCGCGTCGTCACCGGCACGGCCTCCGCCGCCTTCTTCGGCGTCGCGCTCTCCCTCATCGCCGAACTCACCCCGCCCGAAGCACGCGGCAAGGCCATCGGCGCCGCCATGAACGGCCTGATGCTCGGCACCCTCCTCGGCCTGCCCCTGTCCACCTTCGTGGGGGGCCAGTTCGGGTGGCGGGCCGCCTTCTGGGCGATCTCCGCCCTGACCGCCGCGGCCGCCGTGGCCACCACCCTCGCCGTGCCGCGCGTACCGCGCCCCGCTCCCGGAACCGAGGGCGCCACCACGCTCCGCGAGGAGGTACGGGCCTTCCGCAACCCGCGCCTGTGGCTGGTGTTCTCCACCTCCACGCTGATCATCGGTGCGACCTTCTCCGCCTTCAGCTACTTCACGCCGATCCTCACCGGCCTCACCGGCTTCGCCGAAGGCACGGTGCCCTGGCTCCTGGTGGCCTACGGAGCCGCGACCGTCGTCGGCAACGCCGTCGTGAGCCGGTTCGCCGACCGCCACACCCTCGCCACCCAGTTCGTCGGACTCGGCCTCAACGCGCTCTTCCTCACCGGATTCGCCGTCTTCGCCGAAGCCGCCGTGCCCACGCTGATCCTCATGACGGGCATCGGCCTCGTCGGGGTCACCCTGAACCCCTGCATGATCACCCGGGTCCACCGCACCGCGAACGCCCGCCCGTTGGTGAACACCGTGCATTCCTCCTTCATCACCCTCGGCATCGTCATCGGCTCCTGGCTCGGCGGCATCGGCATCGGCGCGTACGGCCTGCGCGCGCCCCTCGTGCTCGGTGCGGTCCTGGCCGTCCTCGGCCTCCTCACCCTGCTCCCCGACCTGAGGCGGCCGCAGGCCGCCCCGCCCGCGATCCGATCGGATGATGATCGGAGCATGGCCGGAAAGGCGGGTGAGGTACCGGTCGGCTCCTAGCCTGCCCGCATGCGCCTACTGCCGGGGCGGCGTACGACCGCGTGCGCCCTCGTCCTCGCCGCGGTCCTCGCCCTGATCACCGGCGCCGCGGCGGCCCCCGCCGTGCCGTGCCCGGAGCCCGTGAAGGTGACCTATCGGGACCACCCCTTCAGCCGGGTCGCGCACGAGTTCCGCAAGAAGACGTACACGCACACCGCCGCGCACAACGGCCGCAACGTCGCCGTCGCCTTCGTCGACGTCACCGGCATCGACGGCATCCGGCCCCGTGGCAAGGGCACGGCCGTACGCGAGGTCGGGGAGCTCGCGGCCGACGACCCGGACCTCTTCCGGGCCCTCGCCCCGGGACCGGGGGTCGAACGCATCCTGATCGTCACCAAGTCGAACGACCCCGCCGACACGAGGAAACCCGAGGCGCAGCGGCGCTGGGAGAAGAAGCCCGATCACTCCGAGGTGCGGATCCTCGACTTCCTGACGAAGAACCGGGTCCCGCACGACAGGATGCTGGCCCTCTACTCGGACCGCTCCCCGTGCCCCACCTGCGAGCCCCGGATCCCACCCTGCACCCCCGTCTTCTACGTCACCCCGCACGGCGGGGTGCCCCGGAAGAAGGGCGAGCCGACCGCGGGCCAGGACATGACCCGTGCCCTCGACTCGATGCGCGGGGCACGCGGCGAGGCGAAGGACGGCGACGAGGAAGGGAACGGGTCCGCGGGCGCGGACGGCCCCGCGGCCGCCCCGCAGGCGGCCCCCGCGCCCCGGCTGCTCGCCGATCCGGCCGCCTCCGCCCCGTGCCGTCCGGCTGCCCCGGCCGGCCAGTTCCTCGCCGCCCGGCGCTGCGATCCGCAGCATCCCTCCGGCGGACTCCACGACGAGCTCGCCAAGTCCCGCGCCGAGCAGGGCGGCATCGACTTCTCGACCCTGGAACTGCGCTACGTCTCCGACCGGGGCTCCGCCGGCCGGCGCGCACTCGCCTACGCCTTCCGGGCCGACGCCCTGCCGGAGGACGCCCCGGCGCCGCCCGAAGACCCCGAAGCGGGGCGGCGCGCGGCGAAGGAAGCCTCCGACGCGTTCTTCGTCTGGCTGCGGCTACCCCCGCACAAGCAGACGGTGAACCTCAGCCCGGCCGAACCCGACCGGATCATCGACCCCGGACTGGCCCGTACGGACGCCGGACGGATCCTGCTGGAGGCCGACCTCCAGCTGAAGAAGACCGTCGGCCGGCTCATCCACCCCGACTCCCGGCTCGGTCCAGCGTTCTGGGGAAGCCTGCGCGGCTCGTGCGTCTCCTTCCGCCAGTGGATCGTCCCCGCACCGGCGACCGTCCGCGACGACGGCGACGCGCTGCACATCCTCGACGCCCCGCTGTCCGTGCGCATGGAGACCGAGTACCTCGAAGAGCGGGGCACGCCCGGCGTGACCTCCTCCTGCCGGGAGCAGGCCCCCCAAGCGGAGGCGCACAACGCGGACGCCTTCCGCCGGATGGTGCTGCCCGAGCTGGAACGGCAGGTGCGCACCGCGCCCGAGTACGCGGCGCTGCGCCGGATCTACCACAGCCGGGTAGCCGCCGAGTGGTACCGCCGGCGCGCGGACCGCGGCCCGGCCCCCTTCGCCGACCTCGTCGACCGCGAGGACTTCACCCGCCTCGCCGGGCGGCCCTGGGACCCGAAGGAGGTCTTCCGCCGGTACGTGGAGTCCTACACCCGGGGCGAGTTCGACGTCACCCGCAGCCGCCCGGCCCCCGGCGGGCGGTACGAGGTGCGCCACTACGTCTTCGGCGGCGTCGACTTCTCCCGGGTCCCCTTGCGGCGGCTCGGCGCCGCCGCCTTCCGGGACCGCCACGCGGAGCGGGCCGTCACCGTCGGGACTGCCCTCGCGCAGGCCACCGCCGACGTCGGCGACGGTTCCGGCGTCTGGCTGGGCGGTACGACCCCCGGCGCCTACCGGCCGGTCCCGGTACGGGGCCTGGGCTGGAGCCTGCTGAACGGACTCCCCGGCGGGACCGGCACCCTCGCCATGGCCGCGCTCCTCGTCCTGCTCCTCAGCGTCCGCCCGCTCCGCCCCGAGCACCGCCGTCCGCCCCGCACCCGCGACTGAAAGGCCTCCGCCCGTGCACCGGTTCCCCCTGCCCGAGCATCCGCTCAAGACCAACCGGCTCCTGCTGAACGTGGTGACCGCCCTCGTCACCGTCCCCGTCCTCGGCGTCCTGCTCTTCGTCGGCTTCCTCGCGGGCGGGATCGCCCTCGCCGTCATCCTGTTCGGCATCGGGGTGTGGGGCTTCCGCTGGCGCAAGGAGTCGCTGCGGGCCCTGGAGGCCGAGCGCGCCGAGGCGGTCCTGACGCACGCGGAACTGCTGGAGCGGCGCGAGCAGTACGCCCGCGACCGCGGTTTCGCCTACCAGGACACCTGCGCGGAGTCCGCCATCGGCTTCGGCCGGATCGAGCAGCACGTGCCGCAGGACCGGGCCCAGTGGGAGGGCGGCGCGACCATGGGGGAGCGGGTGAAGGAGGCCCCGCACCTGGACAAGCTGGTGGGGCTCGCCCGCCACGCCAACGACCTGGTCGCGGAGGGCGTCGTACGGATGCGCCGGGAGGGCATGGCCGTCACCGTCTTCGACCTGGAACTGGTCCACCACCACGACCTCGAAGGTCTGGTCCGCTCGATGAAGCCGGCGCTCGCCCTGGAGGTCTCCAAGGACTACGTCACCGTCTGGTCCGTGGAGCTGCCCTTCGCGCTGCCCTACGTGTCCTGCGCGTACGCCTGGGACGGCAGGCGCGACCCCGTGGAAGCCCTCCTGGAGGGGGAGGACCGCCTCGACCGCCGCACCGAGAACCGGGAACTCGCCGACTTCCTGCTGACCCTTCCGGCCGTGAGGTCCGACGCCCTGTCCGACACCGACCACCCGTGGTTCATCGACGGGAACCGGCTGTTGGCCTGCGAGCGGGGGAACCACGGGGTGGGCCCGCGGACCGTGGAGGACACCGCCGTACGCCTCGCCCGGCTCGCGTCCCGGCTGCCGTGGCCGGACCTGGAGCGCTTCGCGGTCACCGACCCCGAGGACGGGCGGCTGCGCGCGACCCGGATCCGCTGGACGCACCGCTGGTACGGGTCCCCGTCGGCCCGCGCCCTGTGGGAGGAGCGCCAGATCACCCACGCGGGCCTGCGGGCCTTCATGCCGGCCGACGACACCGACTGACGCGGTGACGCGGTGACGCGGTGACGCGGGATGTGCGGCGCCGTCGCGCGGACGTCCGGTCCGCGCGAGGGCGCCGCACCCGGCCGGCCCCGGGGCCATGGGCGGGGCCGGCAGGACTGCGGGTCGGTACGCCTAGGGCCTGTCGTCAAACTCCCGTCGTCGCCCGGAGGGCGGCCCTGCGGCGTCTGGTGCGTGCTCTCGGTGCGCCGGGCGGAAGCCCGCGT
>NZ_JBEXPG010000029.1:0-107521 GCF_040611935.1 Streptomyces sp. NPDC006512
TACGCGGGCTTCCGCCCGGCGCACCGAGAGCACGCACCAGACGCCGCAGGGCCGCCCTCCGGGCGACGACGGGAGTTTGACGACAGGCCCTAGGCAAGCCGCTCCCCGCCCGGGCGCGGGCTCGCCGCGGCTACGGGCGGGGGGCGGCCTCGGCCGTCGTGACGCGGGGGAGGGCGTACGGGTGGTGCGCGGTCAGCCAGGTGAGCAGCCGCTCGCGGACCGCGCAGCGCACGGTCCAGACGTCGTCGGCGTCCTTCGCGGTGACCACCGCGCGGACCTGGATGGTGTTCGGGGTGGTGTCCGTGACGACCAGACCGCTCGCCCGGCCGTCCCACTCGGGCACGTCCTTGAGGATCTCCGCCAGCTGCTCCCGCATCAGCGCGACCGGCGCCGAGTGGTCCAGGTGCCAGAAGACGGTGCCGGTCATCTCCGCGCCGCCGCGCGACCAGTTCTCGTAGGGCTTGCTGGTGAAGTACGAGACCGGCATCGTGATCCGGCGCTCGTCCCAGGTGCGGACCACGAGGAAGGTGAGGGTGATCTCCTCGACCGTGCCCCACTCCTTGTCCACGACCACGGTGTCACCGATGCGCACGGTGTCGCCGAAGGCGATCTGCAGCCCGGCGAAGAGGTTGCCGAGGGCGGCCTGGGCCGCGATGCCCGCCACGATGCCGAGGACCCCGGCCGAGGCCAGCATCGAGGCGCCGAGGGTGCGCATCGGCGGGAAGGTCAGCAGCATGGCGGCGATGGCGACCACGACGACGACGGCCGTGACCACCCGCTGGATCAGCGCCACCTGGGTGCGGACCCGGCGGACCCGGGCGTTGTCGGGGGCGCCGGCCGCGTAGCGCGCGTACGAGGCGTCGACGATCGCCGTCGCGATGCCCACGAGGAGCCAGGCCGTCGAGGCGATCATCACCAGGGTCAGCGCGCGGCCCACGCCGACGCTGTGGTCGGGCAGGACCTCGGCCTTCCGGTAGCTGGCCCGGAGCAGTGCCGTGCCCATGACCAGCCGGAAGGGCAGGCGGCAGCGCCGCAGCAGTCCCCACAGCGGGGTTTCCGGGTGCCGGGCGTCCACCTTGCGCAGCAGCAGGTCGAGCAGCCAGCCGACGAGCAGCGTCAGCGCCACGATGATGCCGATGACGAGGACCGGACGCAGGAGTTTCTCCATATCCATGCCAGAGAACGTAACCGCGAGAGGCGTCCGGAAACTGGCACGATGGAGGTATGAACATCATGCTCTTCCATTCGACGTACGGGCTGAGGCCCGCGGTGCACGCGGCGGCCGACCGGCTGCGCGCGGCCGGACACCGGGTCGAGGTGCCCGACCTCTTCGAGGGGCGCACGTTCGGCACGGTCGAGGAAGGCATCGCCCACCAGGAGGAGATCGGCCGGGACGAGCTGCTCAAGCGGGCGGTGCTGGCCTCGGCGCCCCACTCCGACCAGGGACTGGTCTACGCGGGCTTCTCCTTCGGCGGTTCCGTCGCCCAGCACCTGGCGCTGGCTGACGACAAGGCGCGCGGGCTGCTGCTCCTGCACGGTACGGCGGACCTGGCGGAGGACGCCTCCGCGGACGAGCTGCCGGTGCAGCTGCACATCGCCGACCCGGACCCGTTCGAGCCGCACGACTGGCTGACGGCCTGGTACCTGCGGATGCGGCGGGCGGGGGCGGACGTGGAGGTCCACACCTATCCCGGGGCCGGGCACCTCTTCACGGACCCGGACCTCGACGACTACGACGCGCAGGCCGCCGAGGAGACCTGGAAGGTGGCGCTCGGCTTCCTCGACACCCTCTAGTGCCGTGGCCGGGAAGGTTTGCCGGGTCGCGGCGTCCGGTGCGGTGCGTCTCAAGGCGGAGGGCCGCGGCTCGTACTGGACGTACCTCCGTGGTCCGACAACGCGGAGAGGTGCCGTGCCGGGCGTCGCGACCCGGTGGACCTTTCCGGTCACGGCACTAGGCCGTCTCTTCCGGATCGTGCCGGGCCGGTGCCGCCCGGCACGATCCGGAAGGGACGACCTGGGCGCTGCCGCCGACAGGCCCGGGGGCTGCCTACGATGAAGCCGACCTGACCGCACCCGCGCGCCCACGGAGGCACACCCATGCCCGACCTGCACCCCTTCATCGCGGGGCTGCCCAAGGCCGAACTGCACGTCCACCACGTCGGTTCGGCCTCCCCGCGCATCGTGGCCGAACTCGCCTCCCGCCACCCCGACTCGAAGGTCCCCACCGACCCCGAGGCGCTGGCCGACTACTTCACCTTCACCGACTTCGCCCACTTCATCGAGGTCTACCTGTCGGTCGTCGACCTCGTGCGCACCCCCGAGGACGTCCGGCTGCTCACCTTCGAGGTGGCCCGCGACATGGCCCGGCAGAACATCCGCTACGCCGAGCTGACCATCACCCCGTACTCCTCGACCCGCCGCGGCATCGACGAGAAGGCCTTCATGGAGGCCATCGAGGACGCCCGCAAGGCCGCCGAGACCGAGCTCGGCGTCATCCTGCGCTGGTGCTTCGACATCCCCGGCGAGGCCGGCCTGGAGGCGGCCGAGGAGACCACCCGCCTCGCCGTCGACCTGCGCCCCGACGGCCTGGTGTCCTTCGGGCTCGGTGGCCCCGAGATCGGCGTACCGCGCCCGCAGTTCAAGCCGTACTTCGACCGGGCCCGCGCCGCCGGCCTGCACAGCGTGCCGCACTCCGGCGAGACCACCGGCCCCGAGAGCGTCTGGGACGCCGTCCGCGAGCTGGGCGCCGAGCGCATCGGCCACGGCACCAGCGCGGCGCAGGACCCTGAGCTGCTGGCGTACCTCGCCGAGCACCGCATCGCCCTGGAGGTCTGCCCGACCTCCAACATCGCCACCCGCGCCGTCGCGAACCTCGACGAGCACCCGGTGAAGCAGATGGTGGCCGCGGGCGTGCTCGTCACCATCAACAGCGACGACCCGCCGATGTTCGGATCCGACCTCAACAACGAGTACGCGGTCGCCGCCCGGCTGCTGGACCTCGACGAGCTCGGGCTCGCGCGCCTGGCGAAGAACGCCGTCGAGGCCTCGTTCCTGGACGAGGGCGGCAAGGCGAAGCTGAGCGCGGAGATCGACGCCTACACGGCGGCCTGGCTGTCGCGCTGACCTTCCGTCGAGCGCTCCGGCCCCGAGAATGGGGCCATGAGCACTCTGACTGCCGTCGGCCACCGCGGCGATCCCTACCGGTTCCGTGAGAACACCCTCGCCTCCGTCCGCTCCGCCTTCGCACGGGGAGCGGACGCGGTGGAGGTCGACGTCCGCCTGACCCGCGACGGGGTACCGGTCCTGCTCCACGACGACACGCTCGAGCGGCTGTGGGGGCACGACGTGCGGCTCGACGCCGTGACGGCCCCGCAGCTCAAGGAACTGACGGAGGGCCGGGTCCCGACCCTCCGTCAGGCCCTGATGGAGGCCGGGGCCGGCCGGCTGATGCTCGACCTGCCCGGCGCGTCGTCCGAGGCCGTGCGGACCGTCGTGGGCCTGGTGCGGGAGTGCGGTGCGGGCGAGCGCACCTACTACTGCGCGGGCCCGAACACCATGCTGGCGGTGCGTGCCGCCGATCCGGCCGCGGAGATCGCCCTGACCTGGACGACGCTGTCGCCGCCGCGCCGGGTACTGATCGACGCGGTGCGCCCGCGCTGGCTCAACTACCGCTTCGGGCTGGTCGACCGGCCGCTGACGGACGCCCTGCACCGGGACGGGCTCCTGGTGTCGGCGTGGACCGCCGACACCAAGCGGTCGATGCGGGCGCTCCTGACGGCGGGCGTCGACGCGATCACCACGAACCGGGTGGACGTGCTGACGGCCGTGAGAGCCGGCCTCGGCCGGTGATACGCGCCTGGGGGGAGTGGGTGCGGCGGGCGGATCCGCGCCGGCAGGACCTGGGGCTGATGCTGCTGGTGCAGCTGGCCACCGCCATCCCGTTCGTCGTGCCCCGGGATCCGCGGGAGGATCCCGCGACCTGGACGGCGTACCTGGTCACGGTGCTGGGCAACCTTCCGCTGGTGTGGCGGCGGCGGGCGCCCGTGCTGATGCTGTTCGCGGTCGTGGCGGCCGGGTCGGTCTACCAGCTGGCCCTGGACGGTCCCGGGCAGCCGCTGCCGTACACCGGGCTGATCTGCCTGTACACGATCGCGCTGCACTGCCCGGAGCGGGTGCGGCTCGTCATGGGCGGGGTGGCGGTGGTGATCATCGTGATCTCGGTGGCGCTCAACACGCGCACGGCCCGGGAACTGCTGTTCACGCTGTTCGTGTTCGCGGCGGCGTACGCCCTCGGGCGGCTCCAGGCCACCCGCCAGGCCTACACGGCCGCCGTCGAGGACCGGGCGGCCCAGCTGGAACGGGCGAACCGGATCGAGGCGGAGCAGGCGGCGGTGCGCGAACGCGCCCGGATCGCACGGGAGATGCACGACGTCCTCTCGCACGCGGTCAGCATCATGATCGTGCAGGCCGAGGCGGGCCCGGTCGCGGTGCGCAGTGCTCCGGCCCGGGCCGAGGCGGCCTTCGAGGCGATCGCCGAGACGGGCCGGGACGCGATGGCGCAGCTGCGCACGATGCTGGGCGTGCTGCGGACGCAGGAGGCGGCGCCGCGTGCGCCGCAGCCGGGGATCGCGGCGCTGCCCGCCCTGCTGGACCGGGTGCGGGCGAGCGGGCCGAGGGTGTCGTACGCGCGGACGGGCGAGGTGCGCGAGCTGCCCGCCGCGCTGGAGGCGACGGTGCACCGGGTGGTGCAGGAGGCCCTGACGAACGTGGTCAAGCACGCCGGGGCCGGTGCGGTGGACGTACGGCTGGACTACGGGTCGGCGGCGCTGACGGTGACGGTCGCCGACGACGGGCGGGGGCCCGGCGGGGTCCCGTCCGGGGCGCCGGCCGGCGGGCACGGGCTGATCGGCGTCCGCGAGCGGGCGGCCGCCCACGGCGGTACGGCCTGGACGGGACCGGGCCCGGACGGGACCGGGTTCGTGGTGCGGGTGGATCTTGTAACGTCCCCGCTGGAGGTGGGGACGTGACGATCCGTGTGGTGGTGGCCGACGACCAGGAGCTGGTGCGCAGCGGCTTCGCGATGATCCTGGACTTCCAGGAGGACATCGAGGTCGTGGCGGAGGTCGGGGACGGCGCGGCGGCGGTGGAGGCGGTGGCCCGGCTCGCTCCGGACGTGGCGCTGCTGGACATCCGGATGCCGGTGCTGGACGGGATCGAGGCCTGCCGGGCGATCTCGGCGCGCGGTGCGTGCCGGACGGTGATGCTGACGACCTTCGACTCGGACGCGTACGTGTACGAGGCGCTGCACGCGGGGGCCAGCGGTTTCCTGCTGAAGGACGTCCGGCGGGACGACCTGGTGCACGCGGTACGGGTGGTGGCGGCGGGCGAGTCCCTGCTGGCGCCCTCGGTGGCGCGGCGGCTGATCGAGGAGTACACGGCGGCGACGGCCCGGCCGGCGGCGCGGGAGCTGTCCGCGCACCGGCTGGAGGTGCTGACGGCCCGGGAGCGGGAGACGCTGCTGCACCTGGGGCGGGGGCTGTCGAACGCGGAGATCGCGGCGGCGCTGACGGTGAGCGAGCACACCGTGAAGTCGCACGTGGGGAACGTGCTGGCGAAGCTGGGGCTGCGGGACCGGATCCAGGCGGTGATCTGCGCGTACGAGACGGGGCTGATCGCGGCGGGGGCCACCGCTCCCGCGGGGGTGTCCGGGACGCGGGATTCTCCCTCTGGGGAGTGAGAGGCGGCGTGTCGGCTCCCCCGCGCCGGTGAGTTGTCGTACCGCTGAAGACCCCTCTCGCTGGTGATCCGCAACCACCCCCGTGACCAGCAACATTGAGGTCGTCGGGGCAGCCGGTCCCGGGATCTCACAGGGGGAACCACCATGAACGCAACGACCCGTACGCTGATCGCCGCCGCTCTGGTCCTGGGCGTGGCCTGCGGTCCGGCGGTCGCGGCGCACGCCGCGCCCGATCCGGTTCCCGTGCCCGTTTCGGCGGGGGCCGTTCCGCCCGTCTTCTCGGCTCCGCCGAACGCGGCGGCGCTGGAGAAGGCCGTCGCGGGTCTCGGCGCGGACCACGAGGACGCGACGGCCGCGCTGGTCCGGGTGGGTGGTACGAGTGGCAGCTGGCGGGGCGCGTCCGGCGTCGCCGACGTCCGGACGGGGCGCCCGGCGGTCGAGGAGGGCCGCTTCCGGGCCGGGTCGGTGACGAAGACCTTCACCTCGGCGGTGGTGCTCCAGCTGGCCGCCGAGGGCCGGCTGCGCCTGGACGGGACGGTGCAGGAGTACCTGCCGGGGCTGCTGCCCGCGTCGTTCAAGCCGGTCACCGTGCGGCAGTTGCTGAACTACACCAGCGGAATCCGCCCGGCCGACAGTCCGGCCGACACGTTCGAGGAGGCCTACGCCCACCGGTTCGACCTCGACGACCCGCGCGCCCTGATCGCCAACGCGGTGGCGAAGGGGCCGGAGTTCGACCCGGGGACGAGGCAGCACTACCTGAACATCGACTACACGATCCTGGGTGTGCTGATCGAGAAGGTGACCGGCACCTCGTACGAGAAGGCCCTGACGAAGCGGATCTTCCAGCCGCTCGGCCTGCGCGGCACCTCACTGCCGGGCCCGCGGCAGACGCGCATACCCGGCCCGCACAACCGGGGTTACCAGGCGGTGCCGCTGCCCGACGGCGGCAGGAAGCTGGTCGACGTCACGGAGTGGGGCTCCTCGCGGGAGTGGGCCGCCGGGGACCTCATCTCGACCACGGCGGACCTGGAGCGCTTCACGAAGGCCCTGTTCGGCGGCCGGCTGGTGCCCGGGGCTCAGCTGGAGGAGATGTTCACGGTGCCGGACGTGCCGGACTTCACCACCGGGGCCCCGGCGGAACTGACGGCGGGGATGAAGCGGTTCGCCCTGCCGGGCGGCAAGGAGGCCTGGGGCAAGACGGGCGGGCGGCACGGCTACAACACCGTGATCGGCGGTACCCGCGACCTGTCGCGCACCCTCGTGTACTCGGTGAACTCCACCGACGCCAAGGGCCCGGACATGAACAGGGTGGCCCTCGGCATCGTGAACGCGGCCTTCGCCGGGTAGGGCGGGGCAGCGGCCCGCGCTCAGGCGCCGGCGGGCAGGTGCTCGGCGGGCCGGGCGTCCAGGGGCTGGGCCTCCACAGGCTGGGCGCCCAGGGGCTGGGGCAGGGGCAGGGCCTCCAGGCGCTTGATCATGCGGCGCAGGATCAGCAGGGGTATCACCCCGAAGACGCCGAAGGACATGTCGATGACCGACCACCAGAAGGGGATGCCGCGGATCGGGCCGCAGATCAGGGCCAGCGGGATGATCCCGGCGCAGGCCACCATGCCGGCCTCGACGATCCAGATGTTGCGGACGGGGTCGCGGTGGACGCCGTAGAAGAAGACGGCGATCACCAGGTGGGCGAAGGCCAGCCAGTCGGTGCCGTAGAGGAGGAAGGGGTACTCGGCGTCGGCCCGTGTGAGGCCGTCCCCGACCCGCTGGAGCCAGTCGTTGGAGACCAGGGCGTTCGCCCACCGGAGCTCCGTGACGAGGGGGAAGGCGGTGAGTCCGCTGAGGACCAGGCAGACGAGGAACAGGGCAAGCCAGGCACGGATCCGCCGCTCAAGGGCGCTTCTCTCGCTCATGGAAGACACCCTACTCCCGAAGTTGAACACGTTCAGCCAATTTCATGAACGTGTTCAACTCTTCGGGTCTCGTATGGCGCGGACGCGGCCGGCGGCGGTCAGAGCCCGACGATGGAGTTCCAGCGCCGGGCGAGGGAACGGCGTTCGGCCGAGGAGATGTCCCGGGCCACGGCCAGGCGTTGGCGCATGTCGGCGTCGGGGAAGATCAGCGGGTTCCCGGCCAGTTCGGCGGTCTCCTTGTCCGGGGAGCCGGCCAGCACCTCCCGGGCGGCGGGCACGGGGCAGACGTAGTTGACGGAGGCGGCGAGTTCCGCGGCCACCGCGGGGTCGTAGTAGTGGTCGACGAGGGCCTCCGCATTGGCCTTGTGCCGGGCCAGGTTGGGGATGAGCAGGCTCTCGGCCCAGAGCTCGGCCCCCTCTTCGGGGACCACGAACTCGATGTCGGGGTTGTCGGCCTGGAGCTGGATGGCGTCACCGGAGTAGGCCTGGCACGCGAGGACGTCCCCCTTGCTCAGATCGGAGGTGTAGTCGTTCCCGGTGAACCGGCGGACGTGCTTCTTGCGCACCAGCTCCTCGACCTGGTCGCACATCCGGTGGAAGTCCGCTTCGGTCCACCGGGTGACGTCGACGCCGTTGCCCTGCATCAGCAGGGCGAAGGACTCGTCGAGTCCGGAGAAGAGCGTCACCTTGCCCGCCAGGTCCGGCTGCCAGAGGTCCTTGACGGACTTGATCTCGCGGCCCAGCGCCCTGCGGTTGTAGGCGATGCCCGTGATGCCCGACTGCCAGGGGACGGTGTGCAGCCGGCCCTCGTCGAAGGCGGGGGAACGCAGCTGCGGATCCAGGTACTTGGTGACGTTTCCCTGAGCCGCGCGGTCCATTTCCTGGGCCCAGCCCAGGTGGACGAAGCGGGCCGCCATCCAGTCGCTGACGACGACGAGGTCGTGGCCGGTGGCCTGGCGGTTCATCAGAGCCGGGCTGATCTTGCCGAAGAACTCGTCGTTGTCGTTGATCTCCTCGGTGTACCGGACCTCGATGCCGGTCCGCTCGGAGAAGGCGTCGAGCGTCGGGCGGCTCTCCTCGTCCTCCTCGTCGGTGTCGATGTAGAGCGGCCAGTTCGAGAAGGCGACGCTCCGGTCCCGGGCGGAGAGGTCCTCGCCCCGCCGCCGCTCCTGCGGGACGTAGGCGGCGGGAACACCGCAGCCGCCGAGGGCGGCCACCAGGCCCGCGGCACCGAGGCCGCGCAGCGCCGCGCGGCGGGAGAAGGCGAGTTCAGGCATGGGCACAGCCTCGGACACGCCGAAGGGGCGGGCAATAGACAAGGTGTCTACTGCCCGCCCCTTCAGAGCCCTGCGGTGATCAGTGTGATCACCGTGCGGGATCAGCCGTCGAGCGAGGTCATGACGTGCTTGATGCGGGTGTAGTCCTCGAAGCCGTAGGCGGAGAGGTCCTTGCCGTAGCCGGACTTCTTGAAGCCGCCGTGGGGCATCTCGGCGACGAGCGGGATGTGGGTGTTGATCCACACGCAGCCGAAGTCGAGGTTCTTGGACATCCGCATCGCGCGGCCGTGGTCCTTGGTCCACACGGAGGAGGCGAGGGCGAACTCGACGCCGTTCGCGTACTCCAGGGCCTGGGCCTCGTCCGTGAAGGACTGGACGGTGATGACGGGGCCGAAGACCTCGTTCTGGATGATCTCGTCGTCCTGCTTGAGGCCGGAGACGACGGTCGGGGCGTAGAAGTAGCCCTTGTCGCCGACCTGGTGGCCGCCCGCCTCGACCTTGGCGTGGGCCGGGAGGCGCTCGATGAAGCCCGCGACCTGCTTGAGCTGGTTCGGGTTGTTCAGCGGACCGTAGAGCACGTCCTCGTCGTCCGGCTGACCGGTCTTGGTGTCCGAGGCGGCCTTGGCAAGCGCGGCCACGAACTCGTCGTGGACCGACTCGTGCACGAGCACGCGGGTGGCGGCGGTACAGTCCTGGCCCGCGTTGAAGTAACCCGCGACCGCGATGTCCTCGACGGCCTTGGCGATGTCGGCGTCCGGGAAGACCACGACCGGGGCCTTGCCGCCGAGCTCCAGGTGGACGCGCTTGACGTCCTTGGAGGCGCTCTCGGCGACCTGCATGCCCGCGCGCACCGAGCCGGTGATGGAGGCCATCGCCGGGGTGGAGTGCTCGACCATGGCCTTGCCGGTCTCGCGGTCGCCGCAGATGACGTTGAAGACGCCCTTGGGCAGGACCGAGTCGATGATCTCCGCCATGAGGACGGTGGAGGCCGGGGTGGTGTCCGAGGGCTTGAGCACCACGGTGTTGCCCGCGGCGATCGCCGGGGCGAACTTCCACACGGCCATCATCATCGGGTAGTTCCACGGCGCGACCTGGGCGCAGACGCCGACCGGCTCGCGGCGGATGATCGAGGTCATCCCGTCCATGTACTCGCCGGCCGAACGGCCCTCCAGCAGGCGGGCGGCACCGGCGAAGAAGCGGATCTGGTCCACCATCGGCGGCAGCTCCTCGCTGGCCGTCAGGCCCAG
Source organism: Streptomyces sp. NPDC006512 (assembly GCF_040611935.1). Lineage (NCBI taxonomy): Bacteria > Bacillati > Actinomycetota > Actinomycetes > Kitasatosporales > Streptomycetaceae > Streptomyces > Streptomyces sp. NPDC006512. The sequence continues at coordinate 10,172 of NZ_JBEXPG010000029.1, forward strand.
CGGCTTGCCGGTGTTCTCCGACTCGGCGGCGACCAGCTCGTCCGCGCGCGCCTCGAAGGCGTCCGCGATCCTGAGCAGGGCCTTCTGCCGCTCGGACGGGGTGGTGTCGCGCCAGCCCGGGAAGGCGGCCGCGGCGGCGGCCATGGCCGCGTCCACGTCGGCCTGGCCGGACAGGGGGGCCGTCGCGTACGCCTCGCCGGTGGCGGGATTGACCACCTCGGTGGTCCGCCCGTCGGCGGCGTCCTTGAACTCCCCGCCGATGTAGTTGCGCAGACGACGCAGTTCGGTGGTCACTACAGCCACTCTCCTGATCACATGTCCAATGATTGAGACGAATCCCCAGCCTAGCCCCTCGGGTGACGCTTTCGACAGAGCCAGACACAGCCAACTACGAAATCCGTGCAATCGAAGACTTCGCACAACGGATTTCATCGCTTACGGGTTGCGGAACAGACGACTCCTCGTGCACAGTGAGGTCGTGGTCAGTCGAAGCGCAGATTCCAGGAACAGACAACCGTCCCCTTCGGTCAATGCTGTGTCCCTGGCGATCATCGAGCAACTGCAAGAGGACGGCCGCCGTCCCTATGCATCGATCGGCAAGGCCGTCGGCCTGTCCGAAGCGGCCGTACGCCAGCGCGTGCAGAAGCTGCTCGACCAGGGAGTCATGCAGATCGTCGCCGTCACCGACCCGCTCACCGTGGGCCTGCGACGGCAGGCCATGGTCGGCATCAACGTCGAGGGAGACCTCGACCCGGTGGCCGACGCGCTGACCGACATGGCCGAGTGCGAGTACGTGGTGATGACCGCGGGGTCGTTCGACCTGATGGTGGAAATCGTCTGCGAGGACGACGACCACCTACTCGAAACGATCAACAAGAAGATCCGCACGCTCCCCGGCGTGCGATCAACCGAAAGCTTCGTTTACCTGAAGCTGAAGAAGCAGACCTACATGTGGGGAACCCGATAACCGTGAGCCAGGACCTCTCCAAGACCGCGTACGACCACCTGTGGATGCACTTCACCCGCATGTCGTCCTACGAGAACTCCCCCGTCCCCACCATCGTCCGGGGCGAGGGCACCTACATCTGGGACGACAAGGGCAAGCGCTACCTGGACGGCCTCGCCGGCCTGTTCGTGGTCAACGCCGGTCACGGCCGCAAGGAACTGGCCGAGGTCGCCTACAAGCAGGCGCAGGAACTCGCGTTCTTCCCCATCTGGTCGTACGCGCACCCCAAGGCCGTGGAGCTCGCCGAGCGCCTCGCCCACTACGCCCCCGGTGACCTGAACAAGGTCTTCTTCACCACCGGTGGCGGCGAGGCCGTCGAGACCGCCTGGAAGCTCGCCAAGCAGTACTTCAAGCTGCAGGGCAAGCACACCAAGTACAAGGTCATCTCGCGTGCGGTCGCCTACCACGGCACCCCGCAGGGCGCCCTGTCCATCACCGGCCTGCCGGCCCTCAAGGCCCCCTTCGAGCCGCTGGTCCCCGGCGCGCACAAGGTGCCGAACACCAACATCTACCGCGCCCCGATCTTCGGCGACGACCCCGAGGCCTACGGCCGCTGGTGCGCCGACCAGATCGAGCAGGAGATCCTGTTCGAGGGCGCCGACACCGTCGCCGCCGTCTTCCTGGAGCCGGTGCAGAACGCCGGCGGCTGCTTCCCGCCGCCGCCCGGGTACTTCCAGCGGGTCCGCGAGATCTGCGACGAGTACGACGTGCTCCTCGTCTCCGACGAGACGATCTGCGCGTTCGGCCGTCTGGGCACGATGTTCGCCTGTGACAAGTTCGACTACGTGCCGGACATGATCACCTGCGCCAAGGGCATGACCTCGGGCTACTCCCCGATCGGTGCCTGCATCATCTCGGACCGCCTCGCGGAGCCCTTCTACAAGGGCGACAACACCTTCCTGCACGGCTACACCTTCGGCGGACACCCGGTGTCCTCCGCGGTGGCCCTCGCCAACCTCGACATCTTCGACAAGGAAGGCCTGAACCAGCACGTGCTGGACCAGGAGGGCAACTTCTTCAACACCCTGAAGAAGCTGCACGACCTTCCGATCGTCGGCGACGTCCGCGGCAACGGCTTCTTCTACGGCATCGAGCTCGTGAAGGACAAGGTCACCAAGGAGTCCTTCACGGACGAGGAGACGGAGCGCGTGCTCTACGGCTTCCTCTCCAAGGCGCTCTTCGAGAACGGCCTGTACTGCCGCGCCGACGACCGTGGGGACCCGGTCATCCAGCTGGCCCCGCCGCTGATCGCGGACCAGGGCACCTTCGACGAGATCGAAGGCATCCTGCGCTCGGTGCTCACCGAGGCGTGGACCAAGCTCTGACAGGCGCGGACCGGACCCGAATCGTCCGGCCACACGGCCCGGACCCTCCGTTCGAGTGAGAACGGAGGGTCCGGGCCGTGTGCTGTCACCATCCAAGCGGTTCATCTCTTTACATCTCAGTGCGGCGCCAGTGACCGAAAGGGCTCCGCTTCGTTCCCCCGGACGGAGGTGTACGCCATGGTGGCTCCACCGGACACTGCCCCGCCAGACGATGACGTCCTGTGGGCGCGGTCCCTTCACTACTCCCACAGCGGTTCCCCCGGCCTGATCGGGGTCTCCGCCGGCGTGCGGCAGGGCGAGATCCTGGCCGTGACCGGCCCCCGCGGCAGCGGGAAGACCACCCTGCTGCGCTGCCTGGCCGGGCAGCTGGTCCCGGAACAGGGCGAGGTCTGGTTCGACGGCGTCCCCGTCCACACCCTGGGAGCCCTGGCCCGCGAGCGCCTGCGCCGCGACCGGTTCGCCTGGATCGGCCCCGAGCCGCAGCTGCTGCCCGAGCTCAAGGTGTGGGAGAACACGGCCCTGCCGCTGCTGCTCGCCGGCGTCGCGCACCGCGCCGCCAAGCACGCCGCCTGCGAGTGGCTGGACCGCCTGGACATCGGCGCCTTCGCCCGCAAACGCCCCGGCGCCCTGACCCGGTCCGAGTCCCAGCGGGTCGCGCTGGCCCGTGCCCTGGTCGGCGAGCCGGCCGTGCTCTTCGCCGACGAGCCGACGGCCCCCCTGCACCGCGCCGAGCGGGCCCTGCTCCTGCGCACGCTCACCACCGCCGCCCGCTCGCACGGGATCACCGTGCTGCTCGCCACCCACGACGAGGAGAGCGCCGCCGCGGCCGACCGCGGCCTGGCCCTCCTCGACGGCCGCCCGGCCACCGCCGAGGACGGCTCCCCCCGGACGACGGAGGACCAGGCCGCGTGCTCGCTCTCCGCCTAGCCCGCGGCTCCCGGCCCCTCGTACAGCTGCGGCGGCTGCTCGTCGCCGCGGCCTCGGCCGGCACCGGATTCCTGCTGCTGTACGTCCTCGCCGGGGCGACCGCCCGACCTGCCGGATCGTTCCCGCGCCTGTTGTGGGCCCTGGTGCCGCTGGCCGCGACCGTCCAGTTCGCCGTGGCCGTGGCCAGGACCGACCCGGCGACCCGGCCCCGCGAGGGGCTGGACGCCGTCGGACTCGGACCCGTACGGCTCGCCCTGGCCGCAGCGGTCTCCACCGCCGTCGCGTGCGCCCTCGGCAGCGCCCTGGCCCTGGCCGCGTTCCTGCACCTGCGGGGCGAGCTGACCGGGCTGCCGTTCGACGGCACGGGCGCCCGGCTGCTGCACGCCGAACAGCCGCTGCCCGTCGCGGCCGCCCTCACCCTGCTGACCCTGGTCCCGCTGACCGCCTCGGCCGCCACGGCCCTCGCCCTGCGCCCCCGCCCCCTGCCGCGCGGGGCCATCGCCCCGGCCCCGGCGCCGTCCCCCCTGACCGGGGTGCCGTGGGGGGTGGCGCTCACCGCGTGCGGACTGACCGTCGAGGCCTACACCGGCCCGGACGGGGCGGCGATGCCGGCCGGCTGGGCCCTCATCGCCGCCGGGCTCGCCCTCGCCGGGCCGGGGCTCGCCTACACCTGCGGAACCCTCGTCCAGGCCGCCCGCCCGGGCGCGCTCCGGCTGCTGGCCGGCCGGGCCCTCCAGGAGGAGGCCCCCCGGCTGGGCCGGCCCCTCGGGGTGCTGTGCGCGGTCGGCGCGGCCGCCCTGACGGCCGTCGCCCTGCGCGGCCGGGCCGGACCGATCGACCCGCTGGGCCCGCTCACCGGACCCGCCGCCCTGCTCGTGGCGCTGTGCGCGGCCGCGACCCTTCTCACATCGGCGGTCGAATCGAGGCAGTCCCGGTCCGCCGCCCGGGCCGCCCTCCTCGACCTCGGAACCCCCGGAACGGTGCTGCGTACGGCGGCTACGGTGCGGGCCGGAGCACTGCTCGCGGTGTGCCTTCCGCTGTGCTGGGGTGTGGCGCAGCTGACGTCCCTGGCGTTGACCCGCTGACGGAAACGGCCCTTAGGGTGGGCCGAATGGTCAACGCAGACATCGAGATCGAGACGCTCGCCGAATTCGACCGTGTCGTCGCCCGGGGTTCCCTGAGCGGCTACCGCGTCCAGTCGGTCAACCTGCTGGAGCGGACCTTCGCGCTGCTGTCCGCCGACACCTCCGCCGCGGTGTTCCTGGGCTGCCCGATGGAGCCCGACGCCTCGGTGAAGGTCCGCGCCGACGGCGCGCTCGTCTTCCCTCCGGTGCCGGACCTGCCGTTCAACCCGTACCGGGGCCTGCTCTACACGGCCGAGGAGCTCTTCACCGGCCTGGCCGAGGGCTACGAGGCCACCCCGGACGCCCAGGCCTACACCTGGTTCCAGGAGACCGGGACCGACGGCGACGTCTTCTCCTCGATGCTCCGCTCGGTGCACGACGACGCGATCTCCGACGCCCTCGACGAGCACCTGTCGGGCGCCCGCGTGGTGGGCGTCATGGGCGGGCACGCCATGGCCCGCGGCGGTGCGGACTACCGCGGGGCGGCCGAGCTCGGCCGCGCGCTGAGCCGCTCCGGGTTCACGGTCGCCACGGGCGGCGGCCCCGGCGCCATGGAGGCCGCCAACCTCGGCGCCTACCTGGCCCCCGCCCCGGACGGGGCCCTCGGCGAAGCGCTGGAGCTGCTCGCCAAGGTCCCCTCCTTCACCCCGTCGGTCTCCGACTGGGCCCGCGCGGCCTTCGCCGTACGGGAGCGCTGGCCCGACGGCGGCGATTCGACGGGGATCCCGACCTGGTTCTACGGTCACGAGCCGCCGAACGCCTTCGCGGGCCACATCGCCAAGTACTTCGCGAACGCCACCCGCGAGGACGGGCTGCTGGCCCGCTCGAACGCGGGCGTCGTGTTCCTGCCCGGCGCGGCCGGAACCGTCCAGGAGGTCTTCGACAACGCGACGCCGAACTACTACGCGTCGCGGGGCGAGCCGACCCCGATGGTCCTGGTGGACCGTACCCACTGGACCGAACACCTGCCGGTGTGGCCCCTGCTCAGGGCGCTGGCCCGGGGCCGCGCGATGGAGTCCCGGATCGCGCTGGTGGACTCCGTGGACGAGGTCCCGGACGTCCTCGCCTCAATGCGCTGACCCCGCGAGGCAACTTCTCATCCGTTTCTCACGTCTGGCAGAGGTAACGCGAAACCTGCCAGACGTGAACGGAGCCCTCTGTGCTCATAGGCCTGCTGACCGCTGTCGCGGCGTCCATCTGCTACGGCACGGGATCCGTCCTGCAAGCCGTGGGCTCGCGGCGGGCGGCCCGGATGTCCCCGGCCGCCGCCGGGGTGACCGCGCACGGCGGACCCAACCTGACCTCCACCGCCAAAGCCGCGATGACCTGGGAGTTCATCGTCGGCACCATCCTCGACTTCGTGGGCTTCGGGCTCGGCGCGCTGGCCGCCCGGATGCTGCCGCTGTTCCTCTCCCAGACCGTGATCAGCGCCAACCTCGTGATCACGGCCGTGCTGAGCGTGAAGATGCTCGGCATCCGCCTCACCCGCAAGGAGTGGACGTCGATCGGCGTCGTCTGCGCGGCGCTGGTGCTGCTCGCCACGGCGGCGGGCCACGAGGGCGGCCACCACGCCCCGATGGCCACCCACTGGTGGCTGCTGGGCATCACCCTGTTCCTGATGGTCGGCGGCACCGTCGCCGTGCGCCTCCTCGGCGGCAACGCGGCGATCCTGGCGGGTCTGCTGTCCGGTCTGGGCTTCGGCGCGCTGGGGGTCGGCGTCCGCATCCTGAACGGGGTCGACCCGTTCGACCTCGGCTCCTTCCTCGGCGACCCGGCCCTGTACGCCATCCTGGCGGCGGGCTTCGGCGGCATGTACCTGCACACCGTCGCCCTGCAGATCGGCTCGGTGAACGGCGCGACCGCCGCCCTCGTCGTCGGCGAGACCGTGCTCCCCGGTGCCATCGGCGTGATCTGGCTCGGCGACGCCTCGCGGCCCGGCCTGGCCTGGCTGGCCGTCCTCGGCTTCGTGCTGGCCGTGGCCGGTGCGGTCGCCGTCGCCTGGTACGGCAAGCACGAGGCCGAGGAGGAAACGGGGGCGGGGGCGACCGAGGCCCCGGTCCCGGTACCCGTCCGGTAGCCCGGTCCCGCGCCCTCTCCCCCGCCCGGCTCACCCGCGCGGCTCACCCGCCCGGCGGCCCCCTGGTGGCGGCCCTGCGGTCGCTGCCGCTTGCTGGACGGGGGAGAGAGCGAGAGGTCCATGGAGGAGTCCACGAGCGAGCGGCTGCGCACGCCCCGGGCCGCCGGGACGGCCGGGATCGTCTTCGCCCTGCTGCTCGGTACGGCGATCGTGCTGATGCGGATCGCCGTACCGGCCGGCAGCGCCGCCGACGCGGTGGTCGACCCCGGTGAGCGGTGGGCGGTACGGCTGGCCCTGGAGATCGTCCCGTTCGCCGGGATCTTCTTCCTGTGGTTCATGGGCGCCCTGCGCGCCCACGCCGGCGAGGCCGAGGACCGGTTCGTGTCCACCGTCTTCCTCGGCAGCGGCTTCGTCTTCGTCGCCACCCTGTTCGTCGCCGCCGGTTCCGCGGGCACCGTGCTCGCGGAGGGCACGGACACCGTCTTCGGCCGCGACTACGCGTACACGATCCTGACGACGTACGCGATGCGCATGGCGGCCGTCTTCGTCTTCGCGACCTCCACCATCGGGCGCCGCCTGGGGATCTTCCCGCGCCCGATCGCCCTGCTGGGGTACGCGACCGGGCTGATCCTGATCGTCATCGGGTCCGGCGTGCCGTGGTCCGAGCTGATCCTCCCGGCCTGGGCCCTGGTCGTGGGCGCCCACATCGTGCGGGCCGCCAGGCGCCCCGGCCGCCCGGCGGGCGGACCCCGGCCCTCCCGTGCATCCTGAGTGAAGGGAGGGGCTCGGGGACGACGGGGATCGCAAGGGCCACGGAAAGGCTGATGCCCCATGAGGCTTGTCGTCGACCTCAACCGCTGCCAGGGATACGCGCAGTGCGCGTTCCTCGCTCCGGACGTGTTCGCCATGCACGGCGACGAATCGCTGCTGTACAACCCCGAGGCGGATCCGGAGCAGCGCGAGAACGTCCTGCGCGCCGTCGCCGCCTGTCCCGTCGGGGCCATCCTCCTCGAACTGGAGGACTCGGACCTGACGGCGCTCACCACCACGGAGGCGCACGGTGCACGCTGACGGCAACCTGGAACGGCTCAAGCGCGACGGCCGGATCGTGGTCGTCGGCGCTTCCCTGGCCGGTCTGCGGGCCGCCGAAACCATGCGGGACAAGGGCTTCACCGGTTCGCTGACCATGATCGGCGACGAGCCGTACGAGCCCTACGACCGGCCCCCGCTGTCGAAACAGGTCCTCCTCGGCAAAGCGGCCGCGGACCACACCGCCCTCCCCCGCCGCCGGGACATCGGCGCCGAGTGGCGCCTCGGGGTCCCGGCCAACGGACTGGACATGGCGGAACGGCGGGTCCGGCTCGCGGACGGCGAAGAGGTGGAGTACGACCGGCTGCTCATCGCGACGGGCGTGCGGGCCAGGCCCTGGCCCAACGCGGAGGAGGGCGCGCTCGACGGCGTCTTCGTGCTCCGCACCCGGGACGACGCCGTCGGCCTGGAACGCGCCCTCGCCGCCGGTCCCCGACGGGTGCTGGTGATCGGCGCCGGGTTCACCGGCTCCGAGATCGCCTCGGCCTGCCGGGAGCGGGGGCTGCCCGTCACCGTCGCCGAGCGCGGCGCGGCGCCCCTGGTCGGCGCGCTCGGCGGGGTCATCGGCGAGGTCGCCGCCGAGATGCACCGCGAGAACGGCGTCGACCTGCGCACCGGGGTCATGGTGACAGCCCTGGAGGGGGACCCGGCGGGGCGGTTCCGTGCCGCCCACCTGTCGGACGGGACCTCCGTCGAGGCGGACGTCGTGGTCGTCTCGCTCGGCGCCCAGCGCAACACCGAATGGCTGGCCGGGTCCGGGCTGGGCGCGGGACCCCGCGGCATCGCCTGCGACGCGGGCTGCCGGGCCTTCGACGTCCGGGGCATCGTCACGGACGACATCTACGTGGCGGGTGACGTGGCACGCTCCCCGCACGCCCTCTTCGGGTACCAGTTCCTGTCGCTGGAGCACTGGGGCAACGCCGTGGCCCAGGCCGAGACGGCGGCGCACAACATGCTCAGCGAGAGCACGGACCGCCGCCCCCACCTGTGGGTGCCGGCGTTCTGGTCCTCCCAGTTCGGTGTGAACATCAAGTCGGTCGGGGTTCCGCCGATGGGCACCGAGATCATGATCACCCAGGGTTCGCGCGACGAGCGGCACTTCGCCGGCGTCTACGGCTACCAGGGCCGGGTGATCGCGGCGGTGACCTTCGACAACTGCCGCTGGCTGCCCTTCTACCAGCAGATGATCGAGGCGAACACCGCGTTCCCGCCGCCCTTCCCGACCGTGGACCGCAGGCCCGAAGGGCACAAGCCGATGCCCGCGGACTTCCCGGACCCCTCGGTGCCGACGCACGGCCCGACCATCTCCCTCACCGGGTACTCGCCGGCCGACCGGAAGATGACGTTCACCCCGGGGCACCCCTGAACCGCGCGCCCGTCCCCCGCCCCGTCCCGAGGACCCCCGAGGAGCACGAGGACCTGCCATGACACAAGCCATCCTGCGGGAGATCCTGGACCCCGCGAACCGCGCGAACCCGTACCCGCTGTACGAGGAACTCCGCAAGACGCCCGTGTCCCACGACGGGGACGGCCCGTACGTGATCAGCACGTACTACGAGATCCAGAGCCTCCTGCACGACCCGCGCATCAGCTCCGACTCCCGCAACCTGACGTCGACGGCGGACGACCCGCTCGCCGAGGGCGGGGAGGAGGGGACGCCCGCCCTGCCGCCGTCCTTCCTCAAGCTCGACCCGCCGGACCACGACCGGCTGCGCCGGATGACGAACCGGCCGTTCGGCCCGCCGCACTCCCCGCACCGCGTGCACGACATGCGCGGCGAGCTCAGCGGCATCGTGTCCGGGCTGTTCGACGACATCGTGGCGGCCGACGGGCTGGACCGGATCGACCTCGTCGACCAGTTCGCCTACCCGTTCCCGGTCACGGTGATCTGCCGCCTGCTCGGGATCCCGCCCGAGGACGAGCCGCGCTTCCACGTATGGGCCGACACCCTCGCCGCCAGCCTCGACCCCGACCCGGACGCCGACCCGGCGCAGCACGGCAAGAAGGCCATGGACGCCCGGATGGAACTCGGCATGTACCTGGCCGGGCTGATCGAGGAGCGGCGCAAGAGCCCCGGCGACGACATGCTGTCGCACCTGGCGACCGCGGACGGGCCCGACGGCGCCATGACCACCATGGAGGCGCTCAGCACCTCGGCGCTGCTGCTGATCGCGGGCCACGAGACCACGGTCAACCTGATCACCAACGGGATGCTCACCCTGCTGCGCCACCCGGACGTCCTGGAGCGGCTGCGCCGGGACCCGGAGCTGGCCGTGCCCATCGTCGAGGAGCTGCTGCGGTACGAGCCGCCGGTGCAGCTGCTGCCCCAGCGCACCACGCTCGGCGAGATCGAGGTGGGCGGCGTCACCATCCCGAAGGGCGCCTCGCTCTGGCTGATCCTGGCGTCCGGCAACCGGGACCCCCAGCGCTTCGAGCACCCGGACCGCTTCGACCCCGACCGCGGGGACATCCAGCACCTGGGCCTCGGCAGCGGGATCCACAGCTGCTTCGGGGCTCCGCTGGCCCGGCTGGAGGCGCAGCTCGCGCTGAGCGAGCTGGCCCGCAGGCTGGAGAACCCGAGGCTGCTGGAGGACCCGCCCCCGTACCGCCAGAACGCGGTGCTGCGCGGCCCCCGCCACCTGCCGATCGCGTGTGACGGCATCGCCGCCTGAGGCCTGACGCCCCCGTCCGTCGGGCGGGGGCGTCAGGCGGACCCCGGTCCCGTCGGCAGGACGACGACCTCGCCCGGGGCGAAGGCCACCGACACCCGGTCGCCCACGGCCGGCGCCCCGGCCAGCTCGCACTCGGCCTCCAGGACCGGTCCCGCCCCGGGCCGCAGCAGCAGCGCCACGTGCGTGCCGCGGAAGGTGCGGGACAGCACCTCGCAGCGCAGGCCCTCCTCGGCCAGGAGCACTCCGGCGGGCCTGATCAGCAGCTGCCGTTCGCCCTCCGCCGCCCCGGCCGGTACCGGGACCTTCCCCCACGGGGTGGCGGCGGCCCCCGCCGACACCGTCGCGGGGACCACGTTCTCGAAGCCGAGGAACCGGGCGACGAACTCCGACGCCGGCCGCTGCCACACCTCCAGCGGGGTGCCCGCCTGCGCGATCCGCCCGTCCCGCATCACCACGACGCGGTCGGCCAGCGCGAAGGCCTCCCCCTGGTCGTGGGTGACGGCCAGCACGGTCGTACCGAGCCGGGAGAAGAGCCCCTGGAGCTCGACGACGAGCCGTTCGCGCAGCCCCCGGTCCAGCTGGCCGAGCGGTTCGTCCAGCATCAGCAGCCGCGGTGAGGGGGCGAGCGCCCGGGCCAGCGCGACCCGCTGCTGTTCGCCGCCCGACAGGGAGGCCACCGCCCGGCCCTGCGCCCCGGGGAGCCCGACCAGCTCCAGGAGCTCCGCGACCTGGGCCCCGTAGGCCGCCTTCGAAGAGCCCCGCATCCGCAGGCCGAAGGCGACGTTCCCGCCGACGTCGCGGTGCGGGAACAGCTGGTGGTCCTGGAACATCAGCCCGACGCCCCGCCGGTGCACGGGCACCGCGGCCTGGTCGGCGCCGCCCAGCAGGACCCGCCCGCCCGAGACCGGCTGGAGTCCGGCCACCACCCGCAGCAGGGTGGACTTGCCGCTGCCGCTCGGCCCCAGGACGCAGACGGTCTCGTGCTCGGCGACCTCCAGGTCGACGGCGTCCACGACCGCGCGCTCGCCGAAGCGGACCGTCACCCCTTCCAGACGGAGCAGGGTCATCAGAACTCTCCCGAGGTCTTGTCGGGTCGCAGCCGCTCCAGCACCAGCAGGGACACCGCGCACACCAGCATCAGAATCGTGCTCAGGGCCATGGCCTGCCCGTAGTTCACCTCGCCGGCCCGGCCCAGCAGCCGGGCGACGGCCACGGGCAGCGTCGGGCTGTCCGCGCGGGCGATGAACACGGTCGCTCCGAACTCGCCGAGCGACACCGCGAAGGCGAACCCCGCCGCGATCAGCAGGGCCCGCCGCACCAGCGGCAGGTCCACCTCGCGCCAGGCCCGCAGCGGGGACGCGCCCAGCACGGCGGCCGCCTCCCGCAGCCGCCCGTCCACCGCCCGCAGGACCGGCAGCATGGTCCGTACGACGAACGGCACCCCGACCAGTGCCTGCGCCAGCGGCACCAGGATCCACGAGGTCCGCAGGTCCAGCGGCGGCTCGTCCATGGTGATCAGGAAGCCGAAGCCCACCGTCACGGCGGACACGCCGAGCGGGAGCATCAGCAGCGCGTCGAAGCCGCGCACGAAGCGGCCCGCGCGCCGGGTCAGCGCGGCGGCGGCCAGACCGCCGACGAACAGGGCGATGGCGGTGGCGGCCAGCGCGTACCGCAGGGAGTTCCAGATCGCCTCCAGCGGCGGCACCAGGAACGTTCCGCCACCGGCCCCCTCGTCCTGCAAGGCCCGGTAGAAGCCGAACCCGTACCCGCCGGGCGCGTCGAAGGACCGCTCGACCAGCACGCCCAGCGGCAGCACGATCAGCAGCGCCACCGTCAGCAGCACCCCGCCCAGCAGCGCCCGCTGGGCCCAGCCGCGCGGTCGGTGCGCGGTGCGCGCCGGGTCGACCAGCCGCAGCGCGGTCTCCCGCCGGCGCACCGTCCAGGCGTGCAGGGCGAGGATCGCGCCGACCGCGGCGAACTGCACGAGCGTCAGCACGGCGGCCGTCGGCAGGTCCAGCAGCTGCGCGGTCTGCCGGTAGACCTCCACCTCCAGGGTGGAGTACGAGGGACCGCCCAGGATCTGCACGACGCCGAAGGAGGTGAAGGTGAACAGGAACACCATCAGCGAGGCGGCCGCCACGGCGGGCCCGAGCGCGGGCAGCGTCACCCGCCGCCAGGCCCGCAGGCGCCCCGCGCCGAGGACCCGGGCGGCTTCCTCCTGGCGGGGGTCCAGCTGGGCCCACAGCCCGCCGACGGTACGGATGACGACGGCGTAGTTGAAGAAGACGTGCGCCAGCAGGATCGCCCAGACGGTGGTGTCGAGGCGGACGCCCCACAGCTCGTCCAGCAGCCCGCCCCGGCCGACCAGCGCGAGGAAGGCGGTGCCGACCACCACGGTCGGCAGCACGAACGGGACGGTCACCACGGCGCGCAGCAGCTGCTTGCCGGGGAACTCCAAGCGCGCGAAGACATACGCGCCGGGGAGCGCGATCAGGAGGGTGAGCACGGTGGAGGCGAGCGCCTGCCAGGTGGTGAACCACAGCACGTCGGCGATGTCGGGCTGGGCCAGCACCTCGCCGATCCGTCCGAACTGCCAGCCCTCGTCCGTCTTGAGCCCGCGGCCGACGATCGCCGCCACGGGATAGGCGAAGAACAGCCCGAAGAAGACGAGCGGCACCGCCATCAGGCCCAGCCTGACGGCGGTGGCCCGCCCGCCCTCCTTCGGGGAGCTCTCGCGTGCTACTTCACGACGAGCGAGGACCATGCCTTGACCCACTGCTCACGGTTCTTGGCGATGGCGTCCGGGGTGACGTTCTCCGGCTTCTCGATCACCACACCGTGCTTCGTGAAGATCTCCGGCAGCTGCGCGTCCTTGACCACCGGGTTCACGAACATCTGGAGCGGCATGTCCTCCTGGAACTTCTTGCTCACCAGGAAGTCGAGGAGTGCCTTGCCGCCCTCGGGGTTCTTCGCGCCGTTCAGCAGGCCCGCGAACTCGGTCTGGCGGAAGCAGGTGCCGGTGGAGACGCCCGTGGGGGCCTCGGCCGGCTGCGGCTCGCCGTAGAGGACCTCGACCGGCGGGCTGGAGGCGTACGAGACGACCAGCGGGCGGTCGCCCTTGGCCTTCTTGCCGCCCGCGGAGCCCGAGAAGCGCTCGTTGTAGGCCTGCTCCCAGCCGTCGACGACCTCGACGCCGTTGGCCTTGAGCTTGCTCCAGTAGTCCTTCCAGCCGTCCTCGCCGTACTTGCCGACGGAGGCGAGGAGGAAGCCGAGGCCGGGCGAGGAGGTCGCCGCGTTCTCGGTGACCAGCAGGTTCTTGTACTCCGGCTTGATCAGGTCGTCCAGCGTCTGCGGCGGGGCGATCTTCTTGTCGGCGAAGTACTGCTTGTCGTAGTTGACGCAGATGTCGCCGGAGTCGACCGGCGTGACCCGGTGCTGCTGGTCGAGCATGAACTCGGGCTTGATCCCGTCCATGCCCTTGACCTCGTACGGAGTGAAGATCCCGTTGTCGAGGGCGCGCGAGAGCAGCGTGTTGTCGACCCCGAAGAAGACGTCGCCGCGCGGGGAGCCCTTGGTGAGGATCTCCTGGTTGAGGGCCGCGCCCGCGTCTCCGGCCTTCAGGCGCTTGACGGTGTAGCCGCTCTGCTGCTCGAACTCCTTGAGGACCGAGTCGGTCACGTTGAAGGAGTCGTGCGAGACGAGCGTGACGGTCTTGGACTTCGGGGCGTCGCTCGCGCCCGCCGGGGTGTCCTTGGCGTCGCCGCCGCACGCGCTGAGCGTGGTCACGCCGAGCGCGGCCGCGAGCGCGGCGCCCGCGATCTTCTTGGTGGTGCTCACTTGATTCCTCCTGGGATGACCAGGAGAAGACGCGGCCCTGCCCGGCGCTCTTGCGAGCGGACGCCGGGCAGGGCGCAACAGCATGAGTGGTGACCGAACTTCCTACCCCGAATGACCGGGGCGAGGTTCAGAGGGTCTGCGGATGACGGATACCGCACTCTCAGCGCTGTGGCGCTCCCCTGTCGGAATATGAAATTGGTTCGGCCACAGGGTACCCCGTGGCCGAATCTGATCGATCAGGGCCGAAAACGGCCCTTCCTAGCGCTCCGAGGCGGCCAGCTGGCCGCACGCGCCGTCGATCTCCTGACCGCGGGTGTCGCGCACGGTCACGGGGACGCCGTGGCGGGCGATCGCCTCGACGAAGGCCTTCTCGTCCTCGGGCCGCGAGGCGGTCCACTTCGAGCCGGGCGTCGGGTTCAGCGGGATCAGGTTGACGTGGACCCGCTTGCCCTTGAGCAGCTTGCCGAGCAGGTCACCGCGCCAGGCCTGGTCGTTGATGTCGCGGATCAGGGCGTACTCGATGGAGATGCGCCGGCCGGACTTCTCGGCGTACTCCCAGGCCGCGTCCAGGACCTCGCGGACGTTCCAGCGGGTGTTCACCGGGACCAGGGTGTCGCGCAGCTCGTCGTCGGGGGCGTGCAGCGAGACGGCGAGGCGGCACTTGAAGCCCTCGTCGGCGAAGCGCAGCATGGCCGGGACCAGCCCGACGGTGGATACGGTGATGCCGCGCTGCGACAGGCCCAGGCCGTCGGGCTCGGGGTCGGTGAGGCGGCGGATGGCGCCGACGACGCGGTTGTAGTTGGCGAGCGGCTCGCCCATGCCCATGAAGACGATGTTCGACAGCCGCGCCGGGCCGCCGGGGACCTCGCCGTCGCGCAGGGCGCGCATGCCGTCGACGATCTGGTGCACGATCTCGGCGGTGGAGAGGTTGCGGTCGAGGCCGGCCTGGCCGGTGGCGCAGAACGGGCAGTTCATGCCGCAGCCGGCCTGCGAGGAGATGCACATGGTGACCCGGTCGGGGTAGCGCATCAGCACGGACTCGACGAGCGTGCCGTCGTGCAGCTTCCACAGGGTCTTGCGGGTGGTGTCGTTGTCGCAGCTGATGTGCCGGATGACGTTCATCAGGTCGGGCAGCAGCTCCTGCTGGAGCTTCTCCCGGGAGGCCGCGGGGATGTCGGTCCACTCGGCCGGGTCGTGCGCGTACCGGGCGAAGTAGTGCTGGGAGAGCTGCTTGGCCCGGAACGGCTTCTCACCGATGGCGGCCACCGCCTCGCGGCGCTCGGCCGGCGTGAGGTCGGCGAGGTGCCGGGGCGGCTTCTTGGCCCCGCGAGGGGCGACGAAGGTGAGCTCTCCCGGAACGGGGCGGGCCATGGCAGGTACTCCTTGTAAGACGAAAGGCGCGCCGCAGAAGCAGCGCGCCCTTCAAGGGTAACCGCCCGGCCCGGCCGGAGCTTTTCCTCCGGCACCGTCCCGGGCCGGCCGCGGCCGACGGACCGGCCGGTGGATCAGCTGGAGGACCGGCCGGTGGATCAGCCGGTGCCGACGAAGGCCGCCAGGAGCAGCCAGACCACCGGGGCGGTCGGCAGGAGCGAGTCGAGCCGGTCCATGATGCCGCCGTGCCCCGGCAGCAAGGTGCCCATGTCCTTGATGCCCAGGTCGCGCTTGATCATCGATTCGCCCAGGTCGCCCAGGGTCGCGCTGACCGCGACGGCCAGGCCGAGGACCAGGCCCTGCCACCAGGAGCCCCCCTCGATCAGGAACTCCATGCACAGCGCGCCGGCGGCCATCGCGAAGGCCACCGCGCCGAACAGTCCCTCGCGGGTCTTTCCGGGGCTGATGCGCGGCGCGAGCTTCGTCTTGCCGAAGCGCCAGCCCACGGCGTAGGCCCCCGTGTCGCTGACCACGGTGAGGACCAGGAAGGTGACGACCCGCTGGGGGCCGTCGTCCGCGGTGAGCAGCATCGCGACGAAGGTGGCCAGGAAGGGCACGTAGAACGCCGCGAAGACGCCTGCGGTGACGTCCTTGAGGTAGTCCTCGGGCGGTTCCGTCATCCGCCACACCAGGACCGCGAGGGCGGTCAGGGCCATCGCGACCCAGGCGCCCTCGGCCCCGCGGACGTAGCCGGCGATGACCATGGCGGCGCCACCGACCGCGAGCGGGACCAGCGGGGCCTTGATGCCCTTCTTCTCCTGCAGCCGGGAGGTGAGCTCCCACAGGCCCACCACGACCGCGACGACGACGACACCGACGAAGACGGCCTTGACGATGAACAGCGAGGCGAAGATCACCGCTCCGAGGCCGACCCCGACCCCTATGGCGGCCCGTAGATCCCGCCCCGCGCGCTTCTTCTGCGGCGGCGGGGAGGCGTCCTGCGGTGCCTGCGAAGGCGGAGGCGGAGGGCTGGGCATGGGCTCCTGCAACGGCGTCTCGGCGCGGAACGGGGGGCCGCCGACGAAGGCGGCCCCCCGATCGCGTGCTTCCCGGTCGTCGAAGGCACGGCCGGCGGCATCGGGCACGATGGGCATGGGCCGAGTCTGCGGGCCCACCAGCGCATCGTATGCGGGACCCGCCGGAACCGGCTCCGCGGCCCAGGGAGAGTCGTTCATCAGACCTCGAGGAGCTCGGCTTCCTTGTGCTTGAGCAGCTCGTCCACCTGCGCGACGTACTTCGCGGTGGTGTCGTCGAGCTCCTTCTCCGCGCGGCGCACCTCGTCCTCGCCGGCCTCCTTGTCCTTGACGAGCTTGTCAAGGGCGTCCTTGGCCTTGCGGCGGACGGAGCGGATGGAGACCTTGGAGTCCTCGGCCTTGTTCTTGGCGACCTTGATGTACTCCTTGCGGCGGTCCTGCGTCAGCTCGGGGAAGGTCACCCGGATGATGCGGCCGTCGTTGCTCGGGTTGACGCCGAGGTCGGAGTCGCGGATGGCCTGCTCGATGTTGCGCAGCGCCGACGCGTCGAACGGCGTCACGATGGCCATGCGCGGCTCGGGCACCGCGAAGGAGGCCAGCTGGTTGATGGGCGTGATGGCACCGTAGTAGTCCGCCACGATCTTGTTGAACATCGCCGGGTGCGCACGGCCCGTGCGAATCGCGGCGAAGTCTTCCTTGGCGACGACGACGGCCTTCTCCATCTTCTCCTCGGCCTCGAGGAGGATTTCTTCGATCACCACGTGCTCCTGCATGTCAGATATGGATGGTTCAGGCGGGCGGGGGCGGGACGGGCCGCCCGGGACCGGGCCGGAAGGGCCCGGTCCGGGGAACGCTCAGGCCCGGGTGCCCTGGTCGCTCACGAGCGTGCCGATCTTCTCACCCTTGACGGCGCGGGCGATATTGCCCTCGGCGAGGAGTTCGAAGACCAGGATCGGGAGCCGGTTGTCGCGGCACAGCGTGATGGCGGTGGCATCGGCGACCTTGAGGTCCCGGGACAGCACCTCGCTGTACTCCAGCGCGTCGAACTTCACCGCGTCCGGGTTGGT
Organism: Streptomyces sp. NPDC006512; assembly: GCF_040611935.1. Lineage (NCBI taxonomy): Bacteria > Bacillati > Actinomycetota > Actinomycetes > Kitasatosporales > Streptomycetaceae > Streptomyces > Streptomyces sp. NPDC006512. The sequence continues at coordinate 27,701 of NZ_JBEXPG010000029.1, forward strand.
CTTCGGGTCGGAGTCGTAGACCCCGTCGACACCGTTCTTGCCCATGAGCAGGGCCTCGGCGTCGATCTCCAGGGCGCGCTGGGCGGCCGTGGTGTCGGTGGAGAAGTACGGCATGCCCATGCCGGCGCCGAAGATGACGACGCGGCCCTTCTCCAGGTGCCGGACGGCACGGAGCGGGATGTACGGCTCCGCGACCTGGCCCATGGTGATGGCGGTCTGGACCCGGCTGTCGATGCCTTCCTTCTCCAGGAAGTCCTGGAGGGCGAGGCAGTTCATGACGGTGCCGAGCATGCCCATGTAGTCGGACCGCGCGCGGTCCATGCCGCGCTGCTGCAGCTCGGCGCCGCGGAAGAAGTTGCCGCCGCCGATGACGATCGCGATCTCCGCGCCGTCACGGACCACGGCCGCGATCTCACGGGCGATGGCGTGCACGACGTCAGGGTCGACACCCAGTCCGCCGCCGCCTGAGAAGGCTTCGCCGGACAGCTTCAGCATGAAGCGGCGACCCTTCTTGCCGTGGTCGCTCTTGTCGTCGGAAGCGGTGTGGGGGTCCACGCCCTGATTCATGGAGATCTCCTCGTGCACATACGAAGAAGGCCATTGCCGGTGGGTCCTCGCGGTTCCCTCTTCGGCAATGGCCTCCTCGTCAGATCTGCGGTCGCCTCGCGCGTGCGCGGACGACTGCTTCAGACCCTACCGGGGTCCGGTGTCCGTCGCGTACGGACGGACTCAGATGCCGACCTTGATGCGGGCGAAGCGCTTCAGGGTGACACCGGCCTCGTCCAGAACCTTCTGGACGGACTTCTTGTTGTCCAGCGCGTACGGCTGGCCCAGCAGCGTGACGTCCTTGAAGAAGCCGTTGACGCGACCCTCGACGATCTTGGCGATCGCGGCCTCGGGCTTGCCCTCGGCGCGGGTGACCTCTTCGGCGACGCGGCGCTCGGACTCGACGACCTCGGCCGGAACGTCCTCGGCGGTCAGGTACTTCGGCGCGAACGCGGCGATGTGCTGGGCGATGCCCTTGGCCAGGTCGGCGTCGGCCTTGTCCAGCTCGACCAGGACACCGATCTGCGGGGGCAGGTCGGGCATGGTGCGGTGCATGTAGGAAGCCACGAAGGCACCCTGGTACTGCGCGAAGCGGTCCAGGACGATCTTCTCGCCGAGGTTGGCGTTGGCCTCGTCCACGAACGCCTGGACGGTCTTGCCGGCCTCGATCTCGGACGCCAGCAGCGCCTCGATGTCCGCCGGGTTGGTGGCGGCGACGTGGGCGGCGAGCTGGTCGGCGACGACCAGGAACTTCTCGCTCTTGGCGACGAAGTCGGTCTCGCACTTGAGCTCGAGCAGCACACCGGAGGTGGCGTCGGCGGCGATCAGGGAGGTGACGGCACCGTTCTCGGCGGAACGGCCCTCGCGCTTGGCGACACCCTTCAGGCCCTTGACGCGCAGGATCTCGTTGGCCTTGGTGACGTCACCGTCGGCCTCGACGAGCGCGTTCTTGCAGTCCAGCATGCCGGCGCCGGTGAGCTCGCGGAGCTTCTTGACGTCAGCGGCGGTGTAGTTCGCCATGAGTCTGTGATTCTCTCTCGAAGTCGTAGATCTACGGGTGAACGGCGGAGGAGTCGCGCTCGTGGCGCGGCTCCCCCGCCGTCATCGTCCGTGCTGCGAGTGCCCGGCGGATGAACGCCGGGCTCTCTCAGAGGGTCAGGCCTGCTCGGCGTCGGCGGCCGGGGCCTCGACGACGGGCTCGGCGACGGCCTCGGCGGCCGGGGCCTCGACAGCGGCGTCGGCCGCGGGGGCCTCGGCGTCGTCGGCCTTCTTCTCGCCCTCGAGCAGGTCGCGCTCCCACTCGGCGAGCGGCTCGGCGGCGGCCTTCTCGCCCGGCTTCGAGTCACCGGTCGCAGCGCCGGAGCGGGCGATGAGGCCCTCGGCGACGGCGTCGGCGATCACGCGGGTGAGCAGGGTGACGGAGCGGATCGCGTCGTCGTTGCCCGGGATCTTGTAGTCGACCTCGTCGGGGTCGCAGTTGGTGTCGAGGATCGCGACGACCGGGATGTGGAGCTTGCGCGCCTCACCGACGGCGATGTGCTCCTTCTTGGTGTCGACGATCCAGACGGCGCTGGGGACCTTCGACATCTCGCGGATACCACCGAGGGTCTTCTCCAGCTTGATCTTCTCGCGGGAGAGGACCAGGAGCTCCTTCTTGGTGAGACCCGAGGCGGCGACGTCCTCGAAGTCGATCGCCTCAAGCTCCTTCAGACGCTGGAGGCGCTTGTAGACGGTCGAGAAGTTGGTGAGCATGCCACCGAGCCAGCGCTGGTTGACGTACGGCATGCCAACGCGGGTCGCCTGCTCGGCGATGGCCTCCTGGGCCTGCTTCTTCGTACCGACGAACATGATGGAGCCACCGTGCGCGACGGTCTCCTTCACGAACTCGTAGGCGCGGTCGATGTACGACAGCGACTGGAGCAGGTCGATGATGTAGATGCCGTTGCGCTCGGTGAAGATGAAGCGCTTCATCTTCGGGTTCCAGCGACGGGTCTGGTGACCGAAGTGGACGCCGCTTTCCAGCAGCTCCCGCATCGTTACGACGGCCATGGCCATCTCCTTGGTTTCTCGGTTTGGTTCCTGACGCCCCGCCGCGCCCTGCCCCGCAGAGGGACCGAGAGACGCTTTCACCAGGCCGTTCCGGGCTGGTGCTGGGGCGTGCGAAGTCGACCCGGTGACCCGGATCGCCACAAGAAGTGTACGGGACCCACCGGTATGCCGGGTGACGCCGTTGTCCACACCCGCGCGGCCGTCCACAGGCCCGGACGCGCCCGGTCACCCTCCCGGCACGCTGAGCGGTATGACGACGCTGCTGCTCACCGTGCTCCTGGCCCTGGCCCAGACCCTCGTCCCGGGGGTCCGCCCGCTGCCCCCGCCGCTGTCCGTGGCGCGCTGGTGGGACCCGCCGCCGACCCCGTACGCGGCCGGGCACCGGGGCGTCGACCTGTCCGCCCCGGTGGGCGCCGAGCTGCGGGCCGTCGGCCCGGGGCGGGTCCACCACGCCGGGCCGGTGGCCGGCCGCGGGGTGCTCTCGCTCACCCTCCCGGGCGGCCTGCGCACCACGTACGAGCCGGTCCGGCCGCTGGTCGCGGAGGGTGAGACGGTCGAGGCGGGCCAGGTCGTGGCCGTCCTCACGGCGGGCTCGCACTGCGCGGCCCCCTGCCTGCACTGGGGCCTGCTCGCGGGCAAGGACGTCTATCTCAACCCGCTGACCCTGCTCCCGCGCCCGACACCCCGACTGCTCCCGGGGACGGCGGGCGCCGCGACGGACGCGGGAGGCTCGGCGACGCACGGGGATCCGCCGTGATCCCGCCCCGCGTGACCCGGCCCGCCGGGGGCGGCGGGGGCGTCGGGCCGGCGGGCTCCGGCAGAGTCAGCCGCGCACGCCGCGCAGGGCCATCGCCACGGCCGCGGCGGTGACGACGGCCGGGTCCTCGGCGGCGCCGAGCTCGATCCGGCGGACGGCCGCGTCGACGACGCCCTGCAGCAGCATCGCGGCCAGGCGGGGCTCCGCCTGCCCCAGCGCGGCCAGGGCCTCGACGATCATCGCCACCAGGCCGCCGTGCGCGGCGCGGATCTTCTCCCGCGCGCCCGCGTCCAGCTCGCTCGCGGAGATCGCCACCACCGCCCGGTGGCGCCGGTCCCCGACCAGCCCCAGCTGGCTGCGCACGTACGCCTCGATCTTCTCCTCGGGCGCCTCGGCGGCCTCCATGGCCGCCTCGATCTCGGCGGCCCAGACGGGGAAGTCCACGGCGCACAGCTCTTCGACGACGGCCGCGCGCGACCGGAAGTACTCGTACACGGACGACCGGGCGAGCCCGGTGCGCTCCGCGAGGGCGGGGAAGGTCAGCGCCTCCGTCCCGCCCTCGGACAGCAGGGAGCGCGCGGCGTCCAACAGGGCGCCGCGCTGCATCGACCGGTGCTCGGCCACGGAGGCCGCTCGAATCCTGGGCACGTGACCACTCTACGGAGGTTCCGCAAGGTCATCGCGGGCTCAGCGGCTCAGCGGCCGACATCCGCCAGCTTCGCGCGCAGCTGGAGGACCGATTTGGTGTGGATCTGGCTGACCCGGCTCTCGGTGACGCCCAGGACGTTGCCGATCTCGGCGAGCGTGAGCCCCTCGTAGTAGTAGAGGGTCACCACCGTCTTCTCGCGCTCGGGCAGGGTGTTGATGGCCCGCGCGAGCAGTCGGCGCAGTTCCCGGTCCTCGGCGACTTCCACCGGGTTGTCGGCGGCGTGGTCCTCCAGGGTGTCCATCAGCGAGAGCCGGTCGCCGCCTTCACCCCCGACGTGCAGCAGCTCTTCCAGGGCCACCACGTTGGCCAGCGACAACTGGCTGAAGACCGTGTGGAGTTCCTCCACCGCGATCCCCATCTCACCGGCGACCTCGCCCTCGGTGGGGGTGCGCCGCAGCTGGGCCTCCAGCGTCGCGTAGGCGCGCTCCACCGCGCGGGCCTTCTGCCGCACGGAGCGCGGGATCCAGTCCAGCGCCCGCAGTTCGTCGATCATCGCGCCCCGGATCCGGGTGATCGCGTACGTCTCGAACTTGATGGAGCGCTCGATGTCGAACTTCTCGATCGCGTCGATCAGACCGAAGACCCCGGACGACACGAAGTCGGCCTGCTCCACGTTGGGCGGGAGCCCCACGCTGACGCGGCCGGCCACGTACTTCACCAGCGGCGAGTAGTGCAGGATCAGCTGCTCCCGCAGCCGCTCGTCACCCGAGTCCTTGTATGAGCGCCAGAGGACCTCCAGGGACGAGGGCGCGGTGGACCGCACGCTGCCACGGGCAGCGGGGGGCACCGCGGCGCGGTCGGACCCTGAGGTGTGCTGGGGCATGCTTCGCCTTTGCCGGAGCCGGATTCCTTGGGAGCGTAGCGTGACGGAAGTGTCGCGGTGCGCGAAGAGTACGGGATGGCGCGGGGGCACAGGGGCGCCCGGACTCGCACGGGCGGCCCGGGACCGGCGCCTGGCGCTCGGCCCCGGCGGATGCCACCGGGAAGACAGCGTCTCTCATCGCCGTCACTCTTTCACCGGAACGCCCCAGGTCAGCGAACGCCTCGCCGGGCAGCTCCCGATTGCGCCCCCTCTCCTGGCTGCCGCCTGGTCAACTGCCATGCGTCGCCCTGCCGTTCGACGAACCCCAGGGAGTGAAGTTCGTACAGTCTGCCGATGACTTCATCGGTACCGGTGCCCGCGGCGAGGGAGATCTCGTCGAGTTCCGCGGGTCGGCCGAGGGGAAGGGCTTCGAGCACCCGCGCGCTGTCCCGGTCCAGGAGGTCGCGGGCGAGCACCGGGCCGCGCCGCTCGGGTGCCAGCTCGCCCATGTCGCCGACCAGCTCGACGACCTCGGCGGCGTCCGTCACCAGCACCGCCTCGCCCCGCAGGAGTTCGTGCACGCCGCCCGACAGCCCGCTGGTCGCGGGCCCGGGAACGCCCATCGTGAGGCGGCCGAGCCGCTGGGCCCGCCGGGCGGTGACCAGGGAGCCGCTGCGGTGCGCCGCTTCGACCACGACGGTTCCCCGGGTGAGGGCGGCGATGACGCGGTTGCGCAGTACGAACCGGCTCGGCGTGGGGTGGCTGCCGGGCGGCAGTTCGCCGAGGACCAGCCCCTGGCCCGCGATCCGGAGGAGCAGTCCGGCGTGGCCGCGCGGGTAGGCCACGTCGACCCCGCAGGCCAGTACCGCCGCCGTGGCGCCGCCCGAGGCGAGGGCGCCGCGGTGGGCGGCGGCGTCGATCCCGTACGCCGCTCCGGAGACGACCACCCAGCCGCGCTCGGCGAGCCCGGCGGCCAGGGTCTGCGCCATGTGCGCCCCGTACGGGGTACAGGCGCGCGCCCCGACGACGGCGACCGAACGCAGGGCCCAGGTACGGAGGTTGGGACTGCCCCGCAGCCACAGTCCGACGGGCCGGGCGTCGCCGAGGTCGTCGAGCTGGGTCGGCCACTCCGGGGAGCCTGGGCAGACGAACCGGCAGCCCGCCTCCGCCGCCAGCGCGAGGTCCCGCCGGGGGTCGGCGGCCGCGGCCCGTCTGCGGTACCCCGCGAGCCGCTCGGGCCCGACCCCGGTCAGGGCCGCGGCCTCCGGCTCCGGGCCGGTCAGCAGGCGCATCAGCCCGACGGCGCCCCGGGCGCGGAGCCAGCGCCCCCCGTGCTCGTCCCCGGGCTCCAGTACCCGGGTCAGCGCGGCCCGCGCCAGCAGCTCCGCACCGCCCCCGGCGGCCCCGGACCGCGACTCCCCCTCAGACCCGGCGGTGCCGGCGGCCCCGGCGGGTGCGGCCATCCGCTCCGCGGCGCCCCCGACGCCCCCGGGCGGCAGCCCGCCCCCGGACCAGCCGGCCCTGCCGGCCGGGGCGTCAACCGCGTCCGCCGGCTCCGGGCCGGCGGCCCCGGCGGACCGGTCGGCGGTCATGACGGCGCCCCCGCGGCCAGCGTCGCCCCGCGGGCGATCCCGGTGCGCAGCTCCAGCGCGACGGTCGCGTCCAGCGCGTCCGGGCGGTCCCGTCCCCGCAGATCGGCCACCGTCCAGGCGACCCGCAGCACCCGGTCCAGTCCCCGGGCGGTGAGCAGCCCGCGCTCCATGTCCCGCTCGGCCTGGGCCAGGGCGCCGGGACCCGCGGGCCAGCGGGTGCGCAGCTCGTGCCCCGGCACCTCGCTGTTGAGCCGCCAGGGCGTGTCGGCGAGCCGGGCGGCGGCACGGTCGCGGGCTTCCAGGACCCGGGCGGCGACGGTCTCGGTGCTCTCGCCCCGGCCGCCGCGGCCGAGCAGGTCGGAGCGGGTGACCGGCTCCACCCCGACGCGCAGGTCCACCCGGTCGAGCAGGGGCCCGGACAGCCGGGCCTGGTAGCGGCGGACCACCGAGGCGGGACATTCGCAGCCCGCTCCGAGCAGGGTGTGCCGGCCGCAGGGGCAGGGGTTGGCCGCGAGGACCATCAGGAACCTGGCCGGGAGCCGCACCACTCCGGCGGCCCTGGCGATGACCACGTGGCCCGCCTCCAGGGGCTGGCGCAGCGCGTCCAGGGCCTTGCCGCTGAACTCGGCGGCCTCGTCGAGGAACAGCACGCCCCGGTGGGCCAGGGACACCGCCCCGGGCCGGGGGATCCCGGCCCCGCCGCCGACGAGCGACTGCATGGTCGCGGAGTGGTGCGGGGCGCAGTACGGGGCCCTGCCGACGAGGGGTTCGCCGGGCGGCAGGATTCCCGCGACGGAGTGGACGGCGGTCACCTCCAGCGAGTCCTGCCGGGTCAGCGGCGGCAGGATCCAGGGGATCCGCTCGGCCATCATCGTCTTGCCGGCGCCCGGGGGCCCGCTCAGGAACAGGTGGTGGCCTCCGGCGGCCGCCACCTCCAGGGCCCGGCGGGCCGCCTGTTGTCCGGCGACGTCGGCGAGGTCGGGGAAGTCCGGGCCGTCACCCGTGCCGCGGGACAGGCCCGTGCCGAGCCCGGCACCCGGGACGGTGAGGCCCGCGAGCATGGAGTCGGGGCGTCCCGCACGCTCGGGCGGCTCCTCCTCGGGCAGTTCCCCGTCGGTCAGCACCGCGATCAGCTGCCGCAGGCTGCGCACCGCGAGCACCGAGACGTCCGGGACGAGCCCGGCCTCCGCGGCGCACTGCTGCGGCACCACCACCTGCCGGTATCCGGCCTCGGCGGCGGCGAGCACCGCGGGGAGGATCCCCCGGACGGGGCGGACCCGGCCGTCGAGGCCGAGCTCCCCGATGAGGACGAGGTCGGCGATCACGGCTGGGTCGACGACCTCGGCGGCGCCGAGCACGGCCGCGGCGACGGCGAGGTCGAAATGGGCTCCCGATTTCGGCACGGACGCCGGGCTGAGCCCGACCGTGAGCTTCTTCTGCGGCCACTGGGCGCCGGAGTTCACCACCGCGGCCCGGACCCGGTCCCGGCTCTCGACCAGGGTCTTGTCGGGCAGCCCCACGAGCGTGAAGGCCGCGACCCCCGGCTCCAGGTCGGCCTGGACCTCCACGAGCACGCCCTCGACGCCCACCAGGGCCACCGAGCAGGCCCGGGCGAACCCCATCAGGCCACCCCCCGGACGTGCTCCACCACGGGCGCGCCGCGCCGTGGCAGCAGGACCGCGACCAGGTCGATCCGTACTCCGCCGGGCGGCGGGCCCCCGTGATCGGCCAGCCAGCGTTCGGCGAGCCTGCGCAGCCGCGCCGCCTTGGCGGCCCGGACGGCCGCCAGGGGGTGCTCGAAGTCCCCCACGCGACGCGTCTTGACCTCGCACACGACGAGGGCGTCCCCGTCCCGCGCGACGATGTCGATCTCACCGCCCCGGCAGCGCCAGTTCCGCGCGATCACCGTCAACCCCGACCGGGTCAGCCTCCGCGCGGCCAGCTCCTCGCCGTACCGCCCCAATGCCTGCTGTGCCACGCCCTTCGCGTTCATCCGGCACCACCTCCGGCACCGACGATCCCGCGTCCCCGCCCACCCTGTGGATCTTGGTGGACAACCAGGCGGTTGTGGAGAACCCGCTCACTCCCCGGAGGGAACCGCCCCTCGAAGGAACCGGCCCCGAGGAAACCGGCCGGCCCCCCTTGAGGCAACCCACCCCGGCACGTCAGCCCCCGCGCGCAAGCCCCCACCGGATCGGTCCCGCCGGATCAGCCCCAGCGCATCAGGCCCCCGGCAGTTCGAGGTCGGTCTTGTTGAGCTCCTCGATGTTCACGTCCTTGAAGGTCAGCACCCTGACCTGCTTGACGAAGCGGGCCGGCCGGTACATGTCCCAGACCCAGGCGTCCGCCATCGAGACCTCGAAGAAGACCTCTCCCTGGACCGAGTGCACCTGCATCTCGTAGTCGTTCGTGAGATAGAACCGGCGTTCGGTCTCGATCACGTACTTGAACAGCCCGACGACGTCGCGGTACTCCCGATAGAGCTTCAGCTCCATCTCGGTCTCGTACTTCTCGAGGTCCTCGGCGCTCATGGCATGTTCCCCTTCAGCCGTGCGTCCCCCTATTGTGCGCCAGCGCCCCTGGCCCCTAAACGATTTCCGGGGCCAGGACCACCGGAGCGTCCGGGGGACCGTCGTCGAGCAGCGTACGGAGCAGCTCGGCGAGTCTGGTCGGGTACACCGTCTCACGCGCCGCCGACAGTTCCTCGGAGGTCCACCACCGCGCTCCCGTGACGCTGCGGCGCTCCAGCTCGGTGAGCCCGTCCATCGCGGTCTCGGTCCGGTCGGTCCGGGCGAGGAAGTACCACTCGTCCTGCTCCCAGCGCCGCCCGTCGAAGGGGAAGGCGCAGTACCGGTGCCACAGCACCGGCCCGAGGTCCACCCCGGTAATGCCGGTCTCCTCGGCGAGTTCCCGCAGTGCGGCCTGTTCCCGGGTCTCGGTCCCCTCCAGCCCGCCTCCGGGGGTGAACCACCAGCTGTCCGCCGGGTCCCCCGGTTCGAAGCCGTGGAGCAGCAGGATCCGGTCCGCGGGGTCCAGCAGGATCACCCGGGACACCTTCCTGGGCTCCGACCGCGACCCCGATTCCGAGCCCGGATCGGACCCCGCCTCCGACCCCGACTCCGACCCCGACCCCGGCCCGGTCTCCGGCCCCGTGCCGGCCCGGTCAGCGGGCACCGGAGCGCTCCCGTCGCCCGCGCCCCAGGAGCCGGGCGAGGGGCCCGTACGCGGCTCCCAGCACCACCAGCACCGCTCCGGCGGCCACCGCCGCCACCTGGAGGCGCAGCGGCCCGGGCTGCGAGATGCCTCCGGGCAGGTCGGCGTAGGTCCGGGCCGGGTCCAGCATCTTCATCGACGGCCACGCCAGCGCGTCGACCCGCGCCGTCACCGCCGAGCGGGGCACGGTCCCCTGCCCGGCCTCCGTCAGGTGGGCCCGGGAGTCCAGCGAGGCCCCGCGCCGGTCGCCCAGCAGGAAGAGGTTGCCCTCGGGGACCTTGACCTCGAACGGCGTCCCGGAAGCCGTACCGGCCGCCACGGCCGCCGCGTCGTTCTGCGCGGGGGCGAGGTAGGGCTCGTCCAGCTCCTTGCCGTTCACGGTCAGCCGGCCGCCCTTGCCGCAGCAGGACACGGTGTCGCCGCCGACCGCGACGACCCGCTTCACCATGGGCGAATCGCTCCACACGGCATCAGTGAAGACGACGACGTCCCCGCGCCGCACCTCGGCGCCGTCGATCCGCTGGGCGAGCACCCGGTTGCCGGGATTGACCGTCGGGACCATCGAGTCCGTCGGCACCGTGTACGGCTGGTACACGAGCGCGCCCCAGACGAAGCCGCCGAGGAAGAGCAGAAAGCCGATGGCCGCGGCCAGCCCCGACAGAGTGTTGCCGAGGCCGCCGCGGCCGTCCTTGCCACCACGTATACGTGTACCGCTCGCCTGCGTTCCGCCCATTGCAGCGCCCCCACACCTCGGAGATCGTCGACCTGGGCGGCACCCTACCGGGCGGTACGCCCCTTGGTCAGCCTCCGCCTGCGCCACAGGACGAGCGGAACCGCACCCGCGAGCCCGAGGGCGGCCGGGCCGAGCCCGACCGGCGCCAGTCCGGCGGCCCCGAGGCCGAGCGCGGTCGCCGCGGCCTGATTGCCGATGCCCGGCTGGTCGAAGGTGTCCGGGATCGGCAGGGTGGACCAGCGGGTGAGCGGCCACGCGACGACCACGGCGCGCCCGACGACCTTGTCGACCGGCACGAAGCCCTGCGTGGAGTCCTGCATGTGCCAGCGGGAGTCCCGGGAGTTCTGCCGGTGGTCGCCCATCACCCAGATCTTGCCCTTGGGCACGGTGATCGGGCCGAACGGGGCGTCGTCGCAGGGCGTGTTGCCGGGGAAGATGTACGGCTCGTCGAGCTCCTTGCCGTTGACGACGACCGGTCCGCCCTTCTTGCACGAGACCGTGTCCCCGCCGATGGCGATGGTCCGCTTGATCAGGTCCTTCTCGTCCGCGGACGGCATCAGACCGATCTTGCTGAGGATCTGCTGTGCGAGGTTCGGCTCCGGTGCGGGCTGGTCGGACAGCCAGTCCGCGGGGTCGTGGAAGACGACGACCTCGCCACGCTCCGGCTCCGATCCGAACCACGGGGTCAGCTTGTCCACGAGGACCCGGTCACCGCGCTGCAGCGTGTTCTGCATCGAGTCGGACGGGATCGAGAACGCCTGGACCAGGAAGGTCTTGATCAGCAGGGCCAGCAGCAGGGCGATACCGATCAGGAGCGGCAGCTCCTTCCAGAAGGAACGCTGCGGGCGCTCTTCGGCCGCGTCCTCCTCGGCCTCGCGCTTGACGGCGTCGTCCGGCCGCTCCTCGCCCTCGTCGCGTCCGGATCGTGCGCCTACCGCCACATCCCCCACATCCACTCCTCAATCGAGAATCGCCGCCCGCTCCAAAGGGGAAAACGGGCCCTCCCCTCCCTTAACGAGCGGGAGTTCCCTAAGGCGCGGGAGACCAAGGACACACTATGCGAACGCCGTGCCCCCACGGCGCCCGCCGGGTCCGCGCCGCCGCCCGCGCCGGGCCTGATCGGGCACGTTGAGGAAGGTCGCGGGCTGCTCCAGCCGGCGCCAGTGGTCGAAGGGCCAGGCGATCACCACGGCCTCCCCCACCACCTCCTCCTCGTCGATCGTCCCCTCGAACGCCTCGTCCAGGTGGAAGCGGGAATCGGCCGAGTTCGCCCGGTGGTCGCCCATCACGAACAGCCGCCCGGCGGGGACCCGCACCTCGAAGCGGATCTCCGAGGGGGCGTTGCCGGGAGACACGTACGGCTCATCGAGCGGCGCGCCGTTGACGGTCACCCGGCCCCGGTCGTCGCAGCACTTCACGGTGTCCCCGCCCACGCCGATGACCCGCTTGATCAGGTCCTGTTCGTCGGCGGAGGGCAACAGGCCGATGAAGGTCAGGGCCTCTTTGATCTGCTTGATCCCGGCCGGGTCCCGGGCCGGCCGGGCCGCCTCGCCTTGGAGCCAGCCCCCCGGGTCCTCGAAGACGACGACGTCACCGCGCTCGACCTTCGAGCCGAACCACGGGGTCAGCTTGTCCACGAGCACGCGGTCGCCGATCCGGATCGTCTGCTCCATCGAGCCGGACGGGATGAAGAAGGCCTGTACCAGGAAGGTCTTGAGCACCAGGGCAATGCACAGCGCCACCACCACCAGCAGCGGCAGCTCGCCCGCCCGCCGGGTACGCCTGCGCCGACGGACCCGGCGCGCCATCCGGCGCCGCTCCGCCCGGCTCGCGCCCTCCCCCGGCCTGGGCCCGGAATCCGGCTTCCGCCCGGATCCCGCCGCCGCCCCGGCACCCGCGTCCGTACCCGCACTCGTACCCGCACCCGTGCCCGCCCGGGCGTCCGGCCGCACACCAGCATCGGCCTCCATGCCGATGCCGGGCCACGCGCCGAAGTCCGGCTTGCCCTTGCGCGCGGCCCACCCGGAAGGCGCCGCGGCGGGAGCCTTCGACCCGGATCGGGGCGTACGTCCGCCCTTCGGGCGCCCCCGGCTACCCATGCGGGCCACCGGCCCCGCCGCCGGGCCCCGTCACGGAGCCCCAGCGCGACACCGGCCAGCCGATCCAGTCGGCCCGCCCGATCACCTTCTCCACCGGCACCATCCCCCCGCCCGGCTCCCCCAGGTGGTCGCGCGAGTCCCGGGACTGGGACCGGTGGTCACCCATCACCCACAGGGTGCCCAGCGGCACGACGATCCGGAAGGGCACCTTCGAGGGGGTGTCCCCGGGAAAGAGGTACGGCTCGTCGACCGGGACCCCGTTGACCTGGATCCGGCCGACCGCGTCGCAGCACACCACGTCGTCGCCGCCGACGCCCACGACCCGCTTCACGAAGTCGGTGTCGGGCGGCTCCGCCAGCCCCAGCGCCGATCCCGCGCCCCGCAGCAGCTCCCCGACCGGGTTGCCCGCGGCCGGCTCGCGCACGAAGGAGCCGGTCCCGTCGAAGACCACCACGTCCCCCCGCTCCGGCTGGTCGCCGAAACGGTACGCCAGCTTGTTCACCAGGATCCGGTCGCCGACCCGCAGCGTCGGTTCCATCGAGTGGCTCGGGATCAGGAAGGGCTGTACGACGAAGTTCCCGAGCAGCAGCAGGAACACGGCGCAGGCCACACCGAGCACCCCGGCCCGCCGCCAGGACGGAAACGCAGAACGCGACCGCTCCGACCCCTGATCGGGGGCGGAGTGGCCGCGTTCTGTGAGCTCTGCTTCGGTGTCCATCGGGAACGAGCCTATCCGGCCGCCCCCTGGATCCGGAGAGGAGATCAGCGGTCGCGCTTCTCCTTGATCTTCGCGGCCTTGCCGCGGAGCTCACGGAGGAAGTACAGCTTGGCGCGACGCACGTCACCGCGGGTGACGAGCTCGATCTTCTCGAAGATCGGGGAGTGGACCGGGAAGGTGCGCTCCACGCCGACGCTGAAGGAGACCTTGCGGACGGTGAAGGTCTCGGAGACGCCAGAGCCCTGGCGACGGATGACAACGCCCTTGAACTGCTGGATACGGGAGCGGTTGCCCTCGATCACGCGGACGTGCACGTTGATCGTGTCACCCGGGCGGAAGGCCGGGACGTCGGTGCGCAGCGAGGCGGCGTTGACGCCATCGAGCAGGTGAGACATGTTGTTCGTCTGCTTTCTTCGCACGACGCCACAGGTCGCCGGTGCGGATTTCCGTAGAGAATTCGGGAGTCGTGTCACGTCGCGGACGACGGTCCCCCTGTGGCAGGGGCGCCCGCGAGCACACAACAGCCGCCTATTCTTCCACGGCGGCGGGCCTGCGCCAAAATCGGCCGTCCGCGGTCGGCTTCCAGCCCAGGATGCTGAGGATCTCCCGGTCCTTCTTGTCGAAGGCGGAGGCCTCGCAGCGTTCGATCAGATCGGGACGGTTCCGCGCGGTGCGGCGGAAGGCCTCGTCCCGGCGCCAGCGGGCGATCTTTCCGTGGTGGCCGCTCAGCAGCACCTCGGGGATGCCGCGCCCGCGCCACTCCGGGGGCTTCGTGTAGACGGGGCCTTCCAGCAGGTTGGCCATCTCGCCGGGCGCGAAGGAGTCGTCGCGGTGCGATTCGGCGTTGCCCAGCACACCGGGCAGCAGCCGGGCGACGGCCTCGGTGACGACCAGGACGGCGGCCTCGCCGCCGGCCAGCACGTAGTCGCCGATGGAGACCTCGTAGACCGGCATGCGCGTCGCGTACTCGTCCATGACCCGGCGGTCGATGCCCTCGTACCGGGCCGGCGTGAAGATCAGCCAGGGGCGCTCGGACAGTTCGACGGCCAGTTCCTGGGTGAAGGGCCGGCCGCTGGGGGTGGGGACGACGAGGACCGGGCCGTGCGCGCCGGACTCGTACCCGTCGGCCAGCGCCGCGTCGAGGGCCTCGCCCCACGGGTCGGTCTTCATGACCATGCCGGGGCCGCCGCCGTACGGGGTGTCGTCGACGGTGTTGTGCCGGTCGTACGTCCAGTCCCGCAGGTCGTGGACGTGTACGTCGAGCTGTCCGCGGGCGCGCGCCTTGCCCACGAGGGAGACGTTCAGCGGTTCCAGGTACTCGGGGAAGATCGTGACGACGTCCAGCCGCATCAGGCGTCGCCCTCGTCACCCGCGTCGCGCGCGGAGGCGATCTCGGCGCGGTCGTCGATCAGCCCGGGCGGCGGCGTGATGACGCAGCGCTGCTCCTCCAGGTCGATCTCGGCGACGATCTCCTCGACGAAGGGGATCATCACCTCGCTGCCGTCGGGACGCTCGACGATGAAGAGGTCCTGCGAGGGCAGGTGGGAGATCTCCGTGATGCGGCCGATCGCGGTGCCGTCGGCGAGCACGACGTCCAGGTCCATCAGCTGGTGGTCGTAGTACTCGTCGGGCTCCTCCGGGAGCTCCGCCGGGTCCACCTCGGCGATGAGGAGGATGTTGCGCAGCGCCTCGGCGCCGGTGCGGTCCTTGACCCCGGCGAAGCGGAGCATGAGCCGGCCGCTGTGCACGCGGCCCGTCTCGATGGTCAGGGGACCCGCCGAAGCCGGTTCGGTCTTGAGGACGGCGCCCGGTCCGAGCCGCAGCTCGGGCTCGTCGGTCCGTACCTCGACGGTGACCTCACCCTTGATCCCGTGGGCGCGGCCGATCCGCGCGACTACCAGCTCCACTGTGTGTCCCTCTCCATTTCGCGGCCGACCCGCCGCCCTCGCGGAGGCGGCACCTCTCCGTCGCGGTCTCTCAGGTCAATGGTGGCTCCGCCCGGGGGCGGAAACGACTCGGGCCGGGGTGGGCGACGAACGCCCTCCCCGGCCCGTGCCGGTGTTTCAGCTGTTCAGCGGACCTGGTCCACGTCGACGAGGTCGACGCGGATCCCCCGGCCGCCGATGGCACCCACGACGGTACGCAGAGCACGTGCGGTGCGGCCGTTGCGGCCGATCACCTTTCCGAGGTCATCCGGGTGGACCCGGACCTCGAGCACCTGTCCGCGGCGCAGGTTGCGCGAGGCGACCTGCACTTCGTCGGGGTTGTCCACAATGCCCTTCACGAGGTGCTCAAGAGCCTCCTCGAGCATGCTCAGGCCTCGGTCGACTCGGCGGCGGCCTCAGCCTCGTCCGCCTTCTTGTCGGCCTTCTTCGCCTTCTGCGTGATGGCCTCGCCCTTGGTCTCGCCGATGCCCTCGAGGGCCTTGGCGAACTCGTCGAAGGAGCGACGCTTGCTCTCCTTCGTCTCCGGCTGCAGCAGCGGCGCGGGGGCCGGGAGGCCCTTGTGCGCCTGCCAGTCACCGGTCAGCTTCAGGATGGCGAGCACAGCCTCGGTGGGCTGGGCGCCGACCGACAGCCAGTACTGCGCACGCTCGGCGTTGACCTCGATGCGCGACGGGTTGTAGGTCGGGTGGTAGATACCGATCTCTTCGATCGCGCGACCGTCCCGACGGGTACGGGCGTCGGCGACGACGATGCGGTAGTGCGGCTGGCGAATCTTGCCGAGGCGCTTGAGCTTGATCTTGACTGCCACTGGAGTGGTGTCTCCTGAACTTGACGTGGTTGGGCACATGAGATGCCACGTGGGGTTGCGGTACTCGGGTGCCCGATGGACGCGTCAGCCGGAGGAGAGAGGGGTCCTATGCGACTGTCGAGTACAGCTAGCCATTGTGCCATACGCCTGCGGCGCGCTCGGCCGGGAGAGGCGCGCCGGCCTCACCCGGCGCCCGCTCCGGGCAGGCGGACGCCCCGCGTCCCACGGCGTGCGGCCCGGCCGGAGGACGCCCTGCCGCTCCGGGCCTTCAGGAGGCGGCCGCGCTGACGGCCACGTCCGGGATCCGGAAGGGCTTCATGCAGCCGCCGCACACGATCGGCGCCTGGGCCAGTACGGAGGGGACGACGCGCACGTTGCGCCCGCAGTCGCAGACCGCCTTGACCCGGACGCCGCCGCCGGAGGAGCCGTGACGGGCGGCGGGACCGCGGAAGCTGCGCTTGGTGTCGGCCGCGGTGGCGGCCGTGTGCGCCTTGAGGGCGCGCTGGAGCCGCTCGATGGTGGGGCGGTAGCGCTTCTTCGCCTCGGGGTTGAGGGAGACCAGCGAGAAGCCGCTGCTGGCGTGCGGCTCTTCGGAGTGGTCCAGCCCCATCTCCTCGGCGATCGCGAGGAATCTGCGGTTGTGGTAGCGGCCTGCCCGGGAGGTGTCTCGGACTCCGCGGGCGGCTGCGATGCCGTGGACTGCCTCGTGCAGCAGTCGCTCGAAGGAGAGCTCGGCGCCGCAGGCGGACGAGGACTCTCCGATCAGGGACTCGGGCGCGGCAAGGTCAGGCAGCTCGGGGTGGTACCGCTGAATGTCGGCCCACGCCTGCGCCAGCTCTGCGGCGAGAACAGGTGGTGTCGTGCTCACGTCGTGACAACGAGCCGGGGTGCCCCGGTGTTCCGATTCCGGGCCATTCCAAATTTTTTGCACGTACCAGTCAGTTCAGTCTCATGCGTCCGGAGGAGGACGGGTGCGTAGAACTCAGGAGGAGTCGGTACGTAACGAGGGCTAACGACGGCCACGCCCCCGGCGCGCGGCCGAAGCCGCACGCCGGGGGCGTGATCCTGGAACCCAGTGATCCTGGAACCCAAGGGTCCTTGAACCCAGCGGTCCTGGAACTCAGTAGGAGCGCGCGACGATGGCGAGCGTACCCGGGGCGTCGTCCGTCTCCGGAACCGACCCGTCCGGGGCGATCAGGCAGCGTACGGAGACGGCCTGCTCGGCCAGCTTGGCCTCGCCCTCGGGGCCCAGGTCGGCCCACGGGATGCGCGCCCAGCCGCCGGCGATGGCGGCCTCGGCGGCCTCCTCGATGGTCGCGACGTCCGACGTACGGGCCTCGCGGCGCTCGCGGGACTCGCGCAGCAGCTGGGCCTGGTCCTCGTCGAGGACCTTGGGCAGCAGGTCGGCGAGCGCGTCGATCTGCACCGGGGTCTTCCCGCCCGGGATCCGGCGGGCCAGCATCGCGGTGCCGGCCTCCAGGTCGCGGGGGCCGATCTCGATGCGGACGGGTACGCCCTTGAGCTCCCAGTCCACGGCGCGGCGGCCGAAGGGGGTGTCGACGCGGTCGTCCACGTGCACGCGCAGGCCGGCGGCCTTCAGCTGGGCGCCTAGCTCGCGGACCTTGGTCACGGCCTCGTCGCCCTTGATCGCCATGACGACGACCTGGACGTGCGCGAGGCGCGGCGGGACCCGCAGGCCGTTGTCGTCGCCGTGGGACATGATCAGGCCGCCGACCATGCGGGTCGAGACGCCCCACGAGGTCTGCCAGACGAGCTCCTGCTTGCCTTCCTTCGACAGGTACTGGGTGTTGAAGGCCTTGGCGAAGTTGGTGCCGAGTTCGTGGCTCGTGCCCAGCTGGAGGGCCTTGCCGTCGCCCATCATGCCCTCGAGGGTGAGGGTGTTGATGGCGCCGGCGAAGCGCTCCTTGGCGGTCTTGCGGCCGAGGACGACGTCGATGGCGAGGACGTTCTTCATGAAGTCGCCGTAGACGTCCGTGTGGATGCGCGCCGCGTACTCGCGGGCGTCCTCGTAGGTGGCGTGGGCGGTGTGGCCCTCCTGCCAGAGGAACTCGCTCGTACGGAGGAACACGCGGGGGCGCATCTCCCAGCGGACCACGTTGGCCCACTGGTTGATCAGCAGGGGCAGGTCGCGGTAGCTCTGGACCCACTTGGAGAAGTAGTCGTTGATGATCGTCTCGGAGGTGGGCCGGACGACGACCGGCTCCTCCAGCTCCTTGCCGCCGCCGTGCGTGACGACCGCGAGCTCGGGGGCGAAGCCCTCGACGTGCTCCGCTTCCTTCGTCAGGTAGGACTGCGGGATGAACAGCGGGAAGTACGCGTTCTGGGCGCCCGCGTCCTTGATCCGCGCGTCCATCTCCTGCTGCATCCGCTCCCACAGGCCGTAGCCGTACGGTCGGATGACCATGGTGCCGCGGACCGGACCGTTGTCGGCCAGCTCGGCCTTGTTGATCAGATCCTGGTACCAGCGGGGGAAATCCTCCGCCTGCGGGGTGAGAACGGGTGCCTTTGCCATGGCGCGAATGGTACGGCGCCTCGTGCGCCGAGCGTGAATCGGGTGGCGCGCTCCTCTGGACGCGGGGGCGAATGGGGAGTTCCCTGGCAACGGGGGCAAGGGGGCGACACGGAATCAGGAGCGCTCTTTCGATGACACCGACGCCGACGGCGACGCTCGTCGCCCGGGACTGGGCTGAGATCCAGGAACGGATGCTGGTACCGCTCTACGAGGCGGTCTACGAACGGCTGGAGGTCGGGCCGGGCGACCGGCTGCTGGGCCTCGACTGCGGGGCCGGGCTGGCCCTGCTGCTGGCTTCAGGGCGGGGAGCCGCCGCCACGGGCGTGGAGGCGGATCCGGCGCGCCGGGCGCTGGCCCGCGAACGGCTGCTGGAGGTGGTGGCGGGCCCTCCGGTGCCCACGGCGCGGCCCTACGACGTCCTGCTGGCCTTCTCGCCGGCTCCGGGCGCGCTGGCCGCGGCCCTGCCCGCCGTGCGGCGGGGCGGGGCCGTGGTGCTGGCCGACTGGGGGCCGGTGGAGCGGTGCACGGTGCCGGCGGTGCTGGGCGGCGGGCCGGTGGCGCGGGACCTGGACGCGATGGTGGCGCGGGCGGGGCTGGTGCCGGACGGTTCGGGGCGGGTGTTCTGCCCCTTCGGGTACGCGGACGTGGACAGCGCCGTGCGCGGCCTGCTGTCGACGGGGCTCTACGACGGCGCGGCCGATCCCGCGCTGGCGGAGAAGGAGCTCTCGGAGGCGCTTCACCCGTACGAGCGGGGCGACGGCGCCGTCTGGCTGCCGAACATCTTCCGCTACGTCGTCGCCCGGGTGGCGTAACGGGACCGGTCCGGCTCCTCGCGGAGGGGCCGGAACCGGTCAGCCCGCGCCGTGGTCCTTGGTGAGGCGCGTGATGCCCGCTGCCGCGTACGCCGCCGCCTCGTCCAGGGTTTCGGCGGCGAGCAGGGCCTCGGCGAGCGCGTCGAGCTGCGGACGGTGCTCGCGCAGCAGGCGGCAGGCCTCCTCGTAGCACTCGTCGACGATCCGGCGCATCTCGTGGTCGACCGTGTCGAGGGTGGCGGGGGCGGCCGCGAGGCCGTACGGGCTCTGGCCGTCGGACGGGATGGCGGTGAGGCGGCCGACGCGCTCGCTCATGCCCCAGCGTCCGGCCATGCCGCGGGCGATGCTCGTGACCTGTTCGAGGTCGCTCTCGGAGCCCGTGGTGATCACCTCGTAGACGACGTGTTCGGCGGCCATGCCGCCGAGGGCTCCGATGATGCGGCCCCGGAGGTACTCCTCGGTGTAGGCGTAGCGGTCGGCGTCCGGGGTGGAGAGGGTGACGCCGAGGGCCCGGCCGCGGGGAACGATGGTGATCTTGCGGACGGGGTCGGCGCCCGGCTGGAGCATGCCCAGGAGGGCGTGTCCGCTCTCGTGGTAGGCCGTGCGGCGGCGCTCCTCCTCCGGCATGACCAGGGACCTCTCGGCGCCGAGCTGGACCTTTTCCAGCGCGTCGGACAGGTCGGCCTGGGTGACCGCCTGCTGTCCGCGCTTGACGGCGAGCAGCGCGCCCTCGTTGGCGAGGTTGGCCAGTTCGGCGCCGGTCATGCCGGGGGTGCTGCGGGCCACCTGGGCGAGGTCGACGTCGCCGGCGAGGGGGATGTCGCGGGTGTGGATGCGCAGGATGGCCTCGCGGCCCCGGCGGTCGGGCGGGGAGACGACCACGGTCCGGTCGAAGCGTCCGGGGCGGGTGAGCGCGGGGTCGAGGACGTCGGCCCGGTTGGTGGCGGCGAGGACGACGACGCCCTCCGAGCCGGAGAACCCGTCCATCTCGGTGAGGATCTGGTTGAGGGTCTGTTCGCGTTCGTCGTGGCCGCCCATGCCGGCGCCGGCGCCCCGGGCGCGGCCGATGGTGTCGATCTCGTCGATGAAGATGATCGCGGGGGCCACCTTGCGGGCCTCGGTGAAGAGTTCGCGGACCCGGGAGGCGCCGACGCCGACGATCATCTCGATGAACTCGGAGGCGGAGGCGGAGAAGAAGGGCACTCCGGCCTCGCCGGCGACGGCCCGGGCCAGCAGGGTCTTGCCGGTGCCGGGAGGGCCGGAGAGCAGGACGCCTCCGGGCATGCGGGCGCCCATCTTCCGGTACCGCTGGGGGTTCTTGAGGAAGTCGACGACGTCGTTGAGCTCGCCCGCGACCTCGTCGATGCCCGCCACGTCCTCGAAGCTGGTGCGGTGGACGCCCTCCAGTTCCACCGGCTTGGGCGGGGCCTTGCGGCCGAGTCCGCCCATGCCGCCGCCCATCGCCGAGCCCATGCGGCGGGCGATGACCACCCACAGCAGGACCAGCAGGAGCATCGGGGCGAGGGAGATCAGGAGGTTGGCGAGGAAGCTGCGCTGGACGACGACCGGGGAGGCGGTCACGGTCACGTTCTGCTGGGTGAGTTCGGCCCACAGGGCGTCGTCGGCGAAGGCGGGGCGCTGGGTGACGAACTTGGTGTAGTCGCCCTTGTCCCCGTCGGGCAGCGGTTTCTTGGCCTTGAGTTCGCCCTGGATGGCGTCGCCCTTGGAGTAGATCTTCGAGACGTTGCCGTCGGCGACCTGCTTGCTGAACTCCGTGTAGGAGATGACGGGCTCGTCGCCCTCGTTGAAGAACGACAGGACGACGTTGGTGATCAGGTAGACGATCAGGGCGGCGAGGACGAGCGCCCGCCAGCCCCCGGGCATCTTCTTGCGGGGCGGCGGGGAGGGCGGTGCGCCTTCCGAGCGCCAGGGCGTGTCGGCCCGGTCGCGCGGCGGTACGGGGGTGGGGCTGGGCACGGGGCCTCCTTATGCCGTCCTCCCGGCCGACGATAAGGGACAAACCTGATCATTGCCCCCGCAGGAGTCGGCGCGTGGAACGAGCGCGCGGAAACGTGGAAACCAGGAAGGGCCCCGGCCGCGCGACCAGGTGCGGTCACGTCGGCCGGGGCCCTCCCCCGCTCGCGGCGTACGTCCTACTTCATGAACTTCTTGAACTCGTCCGGCAGGTCGAAGTCCTGGCCGGGCTGGCCGCCGCCGGCCGGGAGGCCGAACGGGTTGCCGCCCGCGGCGGGCTCCGCCGCCTGCGGACCCTGCTCGCGCCGGGCCGCGGCCGCGGCCTCCTCTTCCTTGCGCTTCATCGGGTTGCCGCTCTTGCGCTTGCCCTTGGCCTGCTTGATCTGCTTCTTCTGCCGGCCGGGGCCGCCACCCATGCCCGGCAGGCCCGGCATCCCCGGCATGCCGCCGCCCTGGGCCATGCGGGACATCATCTTGCGGGCCTCGAAGAAGCGCTCCACGAGCGCCTTGACGGCGCTGACCTCGGTGCCGGAGCCCTTGGCGATGCGGGCGCGGCGGGAGCCGTTGATGAGGTGCGGGTCCTGGCGCTCGGCCGGGGTCATCGACTTGATGATCGCGGCCGTGCGGTCGACGTCGCGCTCGTCGATGTTGTTGATCTGGTCCTTGATCTGGCCCATGCCCGGCAGCATGCCGAGGAGCTTGGAGATGGAGCCCATCTTGCGGACCTGCTCCATCTGGGCCAGGAAGTCGTCGAGCGTGAACTCCTTCGGCCCCTTCGCCAGCTTGGCCGCCATCTTCTCGGCCTCGGCCTGGCTGAAGGTCTTCTCGGCCTGCTCGATGAGGGTGAGCATGTCACCCATGTCGAGGATCCGGCCCGCCATGCGGTCCGGGTGGAAGGCGTCGAACTCGTCGAGCTTCTCGCCGTTCGAGGCGAACATGATCTGCTTGCCGGTGACGTGCGCGATGGAGAGCGCGGCACCGCCACGGGCGTCGCCGTCGAGCTTGGAGAGCACCACGCCGTCGAAGCCGACGCCGTCGCGGAAGGCCTCGGCGGTGTTGACCGCGTCCTGGCCGATCATCGCGTCGACGACGAAGAGGATCTCGTCCGGGCTGACGGCGTCGCGGATGTCCGCGGCCTGCTGCATCAGCTCGGCGTCGATGCCCAGGCGGCCGGCGGTGTCGACGATCACGATGTCGAACTGCTTGGTGCGGGCGTACTCGACGGAGTCCTTCGCGACCTGGACCGGGTCGCCGACGCCGTTGCCGGGCTGGGGCGCGTACACCGCGACGCCCGCGCGCTCGGCGACGACGGAGAGCTGGTTGACGGCGTTGGGGCGCTGGAGGTCGCACGCCACCAGGAGCGGGGCGTGGCCCTGCCCCTTCAGCCAGAGGCCGAGCTTTCCGGCGAGGGTGGTCTTACCGGCACCCTGGAGACCCGCGAGCATGATCACGGTGGGCGCGGTCTTGGCGAAGCGCAGCCGGCGGGTCTCACCGCCGAGGATCGAGACCAGCTCGTCGTTGACGATCTTGAGGACCTGCTGGCCGGGGTTCAGCGCCTTGCTGACCTCCTCGCCACGGGCCCTTTCCTTGACGTTCGCGATGAAGGAGCGGACGACGGGGAGCGCGACGTCGGCCTCGAGGAGGGCGATACGGATTTCCCGCGCCGCAGCGTCGATGTCCTGCTCGGAGAGGCGGCCTTTGCCCCGGAGGGACTTGAAGGTCGCGCTGAGGCGGTCGGAAAGCGTATCGAACACGGTGGTCGCGATTCCTCGGGTCGGGGGCGTGGTGGTCGTCCCCCAGGGTATCGGGCCGCGCCGCCTGCCCGGCCCTGCGGGCGGCATTCCCTTCGCCCGCCCCTCCCCGTCCGCCGTCCCGGGGCGGACGGGCGTACGGGGAGCGGCGGCGGGGACGCCCCCGGGGCGTGTGGTGAAAGTGGCGCCGGGCGCCCGGAGGGCGGGGCGCCACTTTCACCGCACGCCCTACGCCAGGGCGGCCTGCACCGACGCGGCCAGGGCGGCCGCGTCCGGGGCGCCCAGGGGTTTGCCGTCGGCGTCGACGACGTAGACGGTGTCCACGGCGTTGGCGCCCAGCGTGGACACGTGCGCGCTGCGGACCCGGACCCCGGCGCCCTCCAGGGCCCGGCCGATGCGGTGCAGCAGTCCCACCGCGTCGGGGGCGCGCACCTCCAGGACGGTGGCCAGCGAGGAGACGTCCGGGACCACGCCCACCCGGGGCGGCGGCGGTACGACGCCCCGCCTCCTCGGGTAGGCCGCCTCGCGGTCCGCCAGCTTCGCCGGGACGTCCAGGGAGCCGTCGAGCGCCCGGATCAGGTCGGTCCGCAGCCGGGCCGCCTGGGGCAGGGCCCCGTATTCGGCGGCGACCCGCCAGCGCAGTACGAGGACCTCGCCGGGCAGGTCCGGGAGCTCCAGGGAGCGCAGGTCCGCCGCCCGGACGGTCAGCCGGTGCAGGGCCAGCACCCCGGCGGCCGCCGGGAGCACGCCGGGCTGGTCGGGAACGGCGAGGACCAGCTCCACGCCGACCGCCTCGTCCTCCTCCTCGCGGGCGTGCAGGGCCAGCACCGGCTCCCCGGTGCGCAGCGCCTCCACCGCCAGGCGCTCCAGTTCGGTGCCGGGGATCTCCGGCTCCGTGGCGGCGGGCGGCGCGCCCCGCAGGACGGCGGCGACCCGTTCCACGAGGTCGGCGACGAGGGAGCCCCGCCAGGTGCTCCAGGCGGCGGGGCCGGTCGCGAGGGCGTCGGCCTCGGTCAGGGCGTGCAGGATCTCCAGCGTGCCGAGCGAGCCCAGGACGCGCGCGACCGAGCGGACGGTGGCCGGGTCGTCCAGGTCGCGCCGGGTCGCGGTGTCGATGAGCAGCAGGTGGTGGCGTACGAGGACGGCGAGCACGGCGGCGTCCTCGGCGTCGAAGCCGACCCGGACGGCCATGTCCCGGGCGATGGTCTCGCCGGCCACCGAGTGGTCCCCGGGCCAGCCCTTGCCGATGTCGTGCAGCAGGGCCGCCATGAGCAGCAGGTCGGGGCGGCTCACCCGGCGGGTCAGGGCCGAGGCCCGTACCGCCGTCTCGATCAGGTGCCGGTCCACCGTCCAGGTGTGCACCGGGTTGCGCTGCGGCCTGCACCGCACCCGCTCCCAGTCGGGGAGCAGCCGGGTGATCAGCCCCTCGGCCTCCAGCGCCTCCCACACCCCGACCGTCGGCTCGCCCGCGCCCAGCAGGGTCACCAGCTGTTCCCGGGCCTCGGCCGGCCAGGGCACCGGCAGCGGCTTGGCCTGTGCCGCGAGGCGTCGTACGGAGTGCAGGGACACGGGCAGTCCGGCCTGTGCGGCCGCCGCCCCGAACCGCAGGGGCAGTACGGGGTCCCGGTCGGGCCGTGCGGCCAGGGCCAGTACGGCCTCCCCGTCGGACTCCACGACCCCCTCGGCCAGCGGTGCGCGCTCGGCTGCCGGAGCCCCCCGTGTCCCCAGCAGCCCGCGCAGCCTCGGCCGGGCGGCCCGCGCCCGCAGCACCCGGCCGACCTCGCGCCAGGTGACGTCGCCCGCGTACGCGATGACCCGCGCGGCCTCGTACACCTCGCGCAGCAGGGCGTCCGAGTCCATCAGGCCCAGCCGGGCGGCGACCTGGTCCTGCTCCTGGAGGGCGAGCCGGTCGGTCGCCCGGCCCGTTACCAGGTGCAGCGCGTCCCGCACGTCCAGCAGCCGCCGCCGGGCCTCGGCGAGTCCCTCGCGCGGGGCGTCGGCCAGCCAGGACGCCGCCACGGCCCGCAGCGCGGTGGCGTCGCGCAGTCCCCCGCGGGCCTCCTTCAGGTCGGGTTCCAGCAGGAAGCGCAGCTCCCCCGCCCGGTCGGCCCGGTCGCGGCACAGGGCGTGGAGCTGCGGGAGCCGTTTGGCGGCCTGGTTGCGCCAGTCGGCCAGGACCGAGGTGCGCAGTCCGGCGAGCAGTCCGGCGTCCCCGGCGACGGGCCGGGCGTCGAGCAGCCCGAGGTGCACCTTGAGGTCCTCGGCGGCGGTCTTGCGGGCCTCGGCCGGGGTCCGCACCGAGTGGTCCAGGGCCAGGCCGAGGTCCCACACGGGGTACCAGAGCCGGTCCGCGAGGGCGGCGAGCGCCCGCGGCTGCGCCTTGCCGTCGTGGAGCAGCAGCAGGTCGAGGTCGCTGCGCGGGGACAGTTCCCCCCGCCCGTAGCCGCCGACGGCGACGAGGGCGGCGCCCCGGACGCCCGTCTCCCGTACGGCCGTGGCGAACAGGGCGTTCAGCCAGTCGTCGGTGAGCCCGGACAGGGCGGAACGCCGGGAGGGCCCGGACCGCGACTCCTCCTGGAGGAGTCGCAGCCGGGCCGCGGCGTAGCCGCTGGGTCCCGGGTCGCGGGGATCGTTGTCCGGACCGTTCGTGGTCTCTTCGACGCTCGTCACCCAGGAGCTCCCGTCGGCTAGAGCGCGTCTGCGCCGCGCTCGGAGGTGCGGACCCGGACGACCGAGTCCACGGTGACGCTCCACACCTTGCCGTCGCCGATCTTGCCGGTGCTGGCGACGCGCACGATGAGGTCGATCAGCTCCTCGGCGTCGCCGTCCTCGACGAGGACCTCGATGCGGATCTTCGGTACGAGGTCGACGGTGTACTCGGCGCCCCGGTAGACCTCGGTGTGGCCGCGCTGGCGCCCGTAGCCGCTGGCCTCGGAGACGGTGAGCCCCTGGACCCCGAACGCCTGGAGGGCTTCCTTGATCTCGTCCAGCTTGTACGGCTTGACGATCGCGGTGATCAGCTTCATGCGTCTACCTTCTTGCTCGCGGCGGGGGCGGGTGCGGTGACGGTGCGCGAGGCCGCTCCGCCGCCGGCCCCGCTGAAGTCGTAGGCCGTCTCGGCGTGCTCGACCTGGTCGATGCCGGAGACCTCGACGTCCTCGGTGACGCGCATTCCGATCGTCTTGTCGAGGAGGAGGGCGAGGATCGCCGACGCGACGAGAGAGTAGGCGAGGACGGCGAAGACGCCCACGGCCTGCTTGCCGAGCTGCTCCAGGCCGCCGCCGTAGAAGAGGCCGGCCGCGTCGGACTGCACGCCTCCGGTGGCGAAGAAGCCGACGAGGAGGGAGCCGGCGATGCCGCCGACGAGGTGGACGCCGACCACGTCGAGGGAGTCGTCGTAGCCGAACTTGTACTTGAGGCCGACGGCCATGGCGCACAGGACACCGGCGATGGCACCGACGGCGATCGCGCCGAGGGGGCTGACGGATCCGCCGGCGGGGGTGATGGCGACGAGGCCGGCGACCGCGCCGGAGGCGGCGCCGAGGGTGGTGAAGGAGCCGTGGCGCAGCTTCTCGTAGGCGAGCCAGGCGAGCATGGCGGCGGCGGTGGCGACCTGGGTGTTGACGAACATGACGGCGCCGACGCCGTCGTCGTTGCCGAGCCAGGAGCCGGCGTTGAAGCCGAACCAGCCGAACCACAGCAGGCCCGCGCCGAGCATCACGAGGGGGAGGCTGTGCGGGCGCATCGGGTCCTTCTTGAAGCCGACGCGCTTGCCGATGACCAGGATGACGCCGAGGGCCGCGGCGCCGGCGTTGATGTGGACGGCGGTGCCGCCCGCGAAGTCGATGACGCCGAGCTCGAAGAGCCAGCCGCCCGCGCCCCACACCCAGTGGGCGACGGGGAAGTAGACGACGGTGACCCACAGGGCGGTGAACAGCACCCAGGCGCTGAACTTGACGCGGTCGGCGAGGGCGCCGCTGATGAGGGCCGGGGTGATGACGGCGAACATCAGCTGGAAGACGGCGAAGACGTATACCGGGATGGTGTAGCCGTCCCAGAGCTCGGTGATCCCGATGCCGCTGAGGCCGACGTAGTCGGAGTTCCAGCCGATGAGGGAGCCGGAGTCGGTGCCGAAGGCGAGGCTGAAGCCGTAGAGGACCCACAGGATCGTGACGATCCCGAGGCTGATGAAGCTCATCATCAGCATGTTGAGGCTGCTCTTGACGCGGACCATGCCTCCGTAGAAGAAGGCGAGTCCCGGGGTCATCAGCATGACCAGGGCGGAGCAGATGAGCATGAACCCGGTGTTCGCGGCAGACAGCGTCGGGGCGTCTGCCGCGAGGGTCGTGATGGCTGATGCCATCGGCGTCTCCTCGTCGTCGGTACGTTCGCGTGCGGGCGATCGTGAAAACCTGAGCGGCGTTAAGGGGTCCGGCCGGCTGGGGGACTGGCCGGTTAATGGCCTTGAGATTCGCGCAGGCCGGTTTCCGGCGGCGCCGCTGGGTGTTTCGCCGCGATGACGAAGAGGTCGTGCGTGTTACGCGTCCATGAACGGATCATGCGGAGAGCCCGGCCGCGGCGGTGACCCGGGTGACCTGGCTGGGGGAGCCTGATCGGGCTTCACGGGGTGACTGCCGCGGCCGGGGCCTTGGGGGCGGCCGGGAGGGCCGTCAGACGGCCTCGGCGGCCTCGGGGAGGCGGGATGCGAGGAGGTCGGTCAGCCGGACCACCTCGGCGACGTCTCCGTACTCACGGGCGGCGGTGTCCACGGTCTTGCGCAGCCGTGTGTTCACCCGTTCGGAGCGCACCTTTCGCGCCACGTCGAGGGCCTGGTCGACGAGGACGGTGGCCTGCTCGGGCTCGCGCTGGAGCAGGTGGACGGTGGCCATGCCGATGAGGTTCAGGGCGTACGAGCGCTGGTGTTCCTCGTCCTTGGCGAACAGCTCGACGGCGCGTTCCATGACCGGTTCGGCGAGGGAGGCGTAGGTGGGGCTGCGGCCGGCGACGTAGGCCAGGTCGCGGTACGAGTGGGAGTTCTCGCCGTTGAGTTCCGCCTCGGAGAAGAAGCGGATCCAGTCGGGCTCGGGCTCGCCGCCGAAGCCGACGTCGGAGAAGGTGTCCTCGGCCATCCGGACGGCCCGCTTGCAGCGGCTGGGCTGGCCCATGTTGGCGTAGGCGCGGGCCTCCATCGCATACAGCATGGCCTGGGTGCGCGGGCCGGCGCAGTCGCGGCTGCCGTACTGCGCGAGGTGGATGAGTTCCAGGGCGTCCTCGGGGCGGCCCAGGTGGATCATCTGGCGGCTCATGCTGGACAGGATGTACGAGCCGAGCGGCTTGTCCCCGCCCTCCTTGGCGGCGTGCAGCGCGAGGACGAAGTACTTCTGGGCGGTGGGGTGCAGGCCGATGTCGTAGCTCATCCAGCCGGCGAGTTCGGCGAGTTCGGCGGCCACTTTGAAGAGCCGCTTCATGACCGGGGCCGGGTGGTTCTCCTGGAGCAGGTCGGTGACCTCGTGCAGCTGGCCCACGACGGCCTTGCGGCGCAGTCCGCCGCCGCACTGGGCGTCCCACTGGCGGAACATCACGGTGGTGGCTTCGAGGAGGTCGAGTTCCGGTTCCGAGAGCCGGGGCGGCCGGTGGCCGCCGGCCTGGCCCGCCGGCCCGCCCTCGGCGCGCGGTCCGGGGTCGGCGGCCGGGACCGGGACGAGCCAGCGCTGCATGGGCTCGATGAGGGCGGGGCCGGCGGAGAGCGCGAGCGAGGTCCCGAGGAAGCCGCGGCGGGCGAGCATGAGGTCGCTGCGGGAGAACTCGCTGAGCAGCTCGACGGTCTGCGGACCGGCCCAGGGCAGGTCCACGCCGGAGACCGAGGGCGTCTGGTGGGCGGTGCGCAGGCCGAGCTGTTCGATGGCGACGACGGAACCGAAGCGTTCGGAGAACAGCTCCGAGAGGATGCGCGGCACGGGTTCGCGGGGCTGTTCGCCGTCCAGCCAGCGGCGGACCCGGGAGGTGTCGGTGCTGATGTGGTGGGCGCCCATCTGGCGGGCCCGGCGGTTGACCTGGCGGGCCAGTTCGCCCTTGGACCAGCCGCTGCGGACGAACCACGAGGTCAGCTGAACATTGCGGTCAGCGGATTCCTCGATCGTTCCGCTTGCGCCGTTGCCGCTCACTGGAACGCCCCCATCCGCATCGCCTCTTCACACGGAACCCTGGCCGTGGCGGCCGTTGCCGCCGGGGACCTTCACAGGTCCTCCACGGATTGCCTCCGGCATACCCACGGTCGGGTCCGCCTTCGGGGTTCGTGCACCGAAAGTAATCCTACGATCACCCCTGCGGCGAGGTCGATTCCAGAAACGCCACCATTCGCCACCCCTTCGAATGAACTCGCCACCGGCCAGGCGCGATTCACTTGACATGAAGGCGGAACGGAACGGTTGGACGGGAGTGCGCACGGGGCGCGCGCGGCGAGGAGTGCGCCGGGCGGGCCCCGCCGGAGAACGTGCCGCACCCGGCCGCCGACAGGTCCCGCCGACGTCGTAACCACCGGCGCGTCCGACCCGTTGGAGGGGGCATGGGCATGGGCTTCACGATCGGCGGCAGCCGCGGCACCAAGGAGTTCCGTTCCGGCGTCCGGCGCCGGGGCAGGACCTCGGAGTGCACGACGGTGGCGGAGTACACGGGGCTGTGGGGCTGGGACACGGTGCCCGGCGCCCGGGCCGCCGCCCCCGCCCGGGACTGCTCCTGCGGTCATACGAAATGCGGTGCGCCGGGGGCGCATCCGCTGGACTTCGCTCCCACCGTCCCCGCGGGCGCCACCCTCGACGAGGTCACCGAGGTCTGGGGCGAGTACCCGGGCGCGGCGATCCTCCTCCCGGTCGGCCGGAGCTTCGACGTCATCGAGGTCTCCGAGGAAGCGGGGCGCCGGGCCCTGGTCCGGATGGAGCGGATGGGGCTGCCGCTCGGCCCGGTGACGGTGACCCCAGACGGCCGGTCGCAGTTCTTCGTGGCCCCCGGCGCCGCCGCCGAGCTGCCGCAGCTGCTGTACCGGATGGGCTGGGACGACGCCGATCTGGACCTGCGCGCCCTGGGCCACGGCGCCTTCCTGACCGCCCCGCCCTCCGACCACGCGGGCCTCGGCCCGGCCGGCTGGCTGCGCCGCCCCGCGCTGGACTGCGCGGGCGGGCCCCCGCAGGCCCGGCTGCTGCTCGGCACCCTGGCCTACATCTGC
Organism: Streptomyces sp. NPDC006512; assembly: GCF_040611935.1. Classification (NCBI taxonomy): domain Bacteria; kingdom Bacillati; phylum Actinomycetota; class Actinomycetes; order Kitasatosporales; family Streptomycetaceae; genus Streptomyces; species Streptomyces sp. NPDC006512. Next base: position 57,965 of record NZ_JBEXPG010000029.1, read on the forward strand.
CACCGCTTCCGGCGCTGAGGCCCCGCACGGCGGCGGACGGCCCCGCAAGCGTCGGTGCCCCCGGGTCCGTGGGGACCCGGGGGCACCGGTGTGCGGAGCGGAGCGCGGTCGGCGCGTGGGGCGGGCTCAGTCGCCGATCAGGGCGTCCACGAACGCCTCCGGCTCGAAGGGGGCCAGGTCGTCCGGGCCCTCGCCGAGGCCGACGAGCTTGACCGGGACGCCCAGCTCGCGCTGGACGGCGACGACGATGCCGCCCTTGGCGGTGCCGTCGAGCTTGGTGAGCACGATGCCGGTGATGTCGACGACCTCGGCGAAGACGCGGGCCTGCGTCAGACCGTTCTGGCCGGTGGTGGCGTCGAGGACGAGCAGGACCTCGTCCAGCGGGCCGTGCTTCTCCACGACGCGCTTGACCTTGCCGAGCTCGTCCATGAGGCCGGTCTTGGTGTGGAGGCGGCCGGCGGTGTCGATGAGCACCACGTCGGCCCCCTCGGAGATGCCCTCCTTGACCGCGTCGTAGGCGATCGAGGCGGGGTCGCCGCCTTCGGGACCGCGCACGGTGCGCGCCCCGACCCGGTCGCCCCAGGTCTGGAGCTGGTCGGCGGCGGCCGCGCGGAAGGTGTCGGCCGCGCCGAGGACCACGCTGCGGCCGTCGGCCACGAGGACGCGGGCGAGCTTGCCGGTGGTGGTGGTCTTGCCGGTGCCGTTGACGCCGACGACCATCACGACGGCCGGGGTGTCGACGCCGGACTCGGTCTTCACGGCACGGTCGAAGTCGGTGCCGACCAGCGTCAGCAGCTCCTCCTTGAGCAGGGCGCGCAGGTCGGCGGGGGTGCGGGTGCCGAGCACCTTGACCCGCTCGCGGAGCCGGTCCACCAGCTCCTGGGTCGGCGCGACGCCCACGTCGGCGATGAGGAGGGTCTCCTCGATCTCCTCCCAGGTGTCCTCGTCGAGGTGCTCGCGCGAGAGGAGCGTGAGCAGCCCCTTGCCGAGGGAGTTCTGCGAACGGGCGAGCCGCGCGCGCAGCCGGACCAGGCGGCCGGCGGTGGGCTCGGGCACCTCGATCTCGGGCGCGGCCGGGGCCTCGACGACCGGATCCTCGACCGCGACCGGCGATTCGAGGGCGGCCCCGGCGTCGGGGAGGGTGACCTCCTCGATCGTGCGGCGCGGCTCTTCCGCCGTCGGTGCGGCGTCCTCCCCCACCTGCGGTTCGGCGGGCGGGGCAGTGATGGTCGGCGTGCTCGGCGGCGCCGTGGGGGGCAGCTGCTTCTTCTTGCGGCTGCTGACCACGAGCCCGCTGATCGCGCCGACCGCGACCAGGGCGATGACTACAGCAAGGATGAGGATTTCCATAACAGGGCCAGTATGCGCGACCGCGCGCACGGCACTCCGTCGGTGCGGCCCGGGCGTCCCCGGCGGTTCCCCAGAGCACTAAGCCTCTATTTGTCTTCTTCGCCGCGAATCTACGATGATGGGCGACTCCCCCACCCTGCCCCCACGGAGTAGCGCATGCCTGCCGAGACCGCCGACGGCGCGATAGCCGCCCCGGCCGAGACCGCCGTCGAGACCCGCGGGCTGGAGCCCGTACCCGACGGCGAGCGCACCGGACGCGTCCGCGAGCTCGTTCCCACCTGGGTCGCCGCGAACATCAGCGTGCTGCTGCTCACCATGGGCGCGGGGCTGGTGATCCTCAACGGGCTGAACATCTGGCAGGTGCTCGTCGTGGCGGTCGCCGCGCCCGTGATCTCGTACGGGATCGTGGGCCTGATCTCCATCGCCGGCAAGCGCGGCGGGGCGCCCGGCATGGCCCTGTCCCGGGCCGTCTTCGGGCAGCGCGGCAACCTGTTCCCGGGCGCGCTGATCTGGGTGGCCCGGTGGGGCTGGGAGACCATCAACGCGGTCAGCGGGGCCTACGCCGTGCTGACCGTCCTGGACCTCCTCTTCGGGATCGGGAGCAGCACCCCGCTCATCGTCGTGACCCTGCTGTTCTTCGTGGGCTGCACCTTCGTGGTCTCCGGGCTCGGCATCAACGCGCTGCGCGTCTGCTCCACCTGGTCGACGTACCTCTTCGGCGGCTTCAGCGTGCTCGTGCTGGGCTACCTGCTCTTCAACACCGACTGGTCGGCCGTCTTCGACAAGCCGGCCGGCTCCACGGCGATGATGATCGCGGGCATCGGCACCATCGCCGCGGGCGGCATCTCCTGGGTGCCCTCCGGCCCGGACTTCACCCGGTACCTGCCCCGCACCGCCTCGTCCCGCGGCATGGTCGGCGCGACGATCGGTGGCGCGGGGGTCGTGGTGCTGCCGATGGTGCTGATGGGCGCCGTGATGGCCGTCGGCACCCCCGACCTGGCCACGGCCCAGGATCCGGTCTCCTTCATCGGGGAACTGCTGCCCACCTGGCTCGCGGTGCCGTACCTGCTCATCGCGCTCATCGGCATGCTGCTGATCAACTCGATGTCCATGTACTCGGCCGGCTTCACCGCGCAGACCCTCGGCATCAAGGTCCCGCGGGCCTGGGCGGTCAGCGTCAACGCGATCATCAGCCTGGTCTTCGGCTTCCTGCTCATGGTCGTCGCGACGAGCTTCTTCGGCTCGTTCATCTCCTTCCTGACGCTGCTGGCCGTGGCCTTCTCCGCGTGGATCGGCGTGTTCGGCGTCGACATGCTGCGCCGCAGGACATACGACGGCCCCGCCCTGCTGGACACCACCCGGACCAGCGCCTACTGGTACCGGGGCGGCTTCGCCTGGCAGGCCATGACGGCCTGGGCGCTCGCCCTGGTGACGGGCCTGCTGTTCACCAAGGTGGACTGGTTCAGCGGGCCGCTCGCCTCCACCTGGATCGGACAGAACGGCCTGGGCTGGGTGACCGGCATCGTCACCTCCGGCGTGCTGTACGCCGTACTGCCGCGCACGGCGCCGGCGGAGCCCGCCCGCGGGGCCGCCGAGCAGCGCGAGCCCGCCGGGACCCTGTCCAACTGACGCCTCGTCAGCTAACGTCCCCCTTCGCCCGCCCACCCACATCCGGCGAAGGGGGACTCCTCCATGCCCATCACCGTGGCCCGGTTCAATCTCGTCGACCCGAACGGCGCCCCCGAGACCCTCTCCGCCCGTTACCGGGCGGCGCTGGAGATGGCCGCCTACGCGGACGACCGCGGGATCGACACCCTCCAGACCGAGGAGCATCACGGCACCGCGAACAACTGGATGCCCTCCCCCTTCACCTTCGCGGGCGCGGTCTTCGGCGCCACCCGCAGGATCGCGGTCACCGTCTCGGCGATCATCGGCCCGCTGCACGATCCGCTGAAGGTCGCCGAGGACATCGCCGTCCTGGACCTGCTCAGCGGGGGACGCCTCGTCACCGTGGCGGGCATCGGCTACCGGCCCGAGGAGTACGAGCAGCACGGCGTGGAGTGGGGCCGGCGCGGCAGGCTCCAGGACGAGCTGCTGGAGACCCTGCTGAAGGCCTGGACCGGCGAGCCGTTCGCCTTCCGCGGCCGGACCGTACGGGTCACCCCGCGCCCCTTCACCCGGCCGCACCCGCTCCTGCTGGTCGGCGGCAGTTCCGAGGCGGCGGCCCGCCGCGCGGCCCGGCTGGGGCTGCCCTTCTTCCCCAGCGCGCACCTGCCGGAGCTGGAGGCGTACTACAACGCGAGGCTCGCGGAGTACGGCACGGAGGGCTTCTGCATGATGCCGGCGGCCGAGACCCCGCTGCTGCACCTCGCGGAGGACCCGGACCGGGCGTGGGCCGAGTACGGCGGCCACTTCCTGCACGAGGCGGGCACGTACGCCTCCTGGCAGTCCAAGGACATCCGCAGCGCGGTGCGCTCCGGGGCGCGCACGGTCGAGGAGCTGCGCGCGGAGGGGGTGTACCGGATCCTGACCCCGGATCAGGCGGTGGAGTACGCGCGGGGCGCGGGCGAGGCGGGGAACCTGGTGCTGCACCCGCTGTGCGGGGGGATGCCGGTGGACGAGGGCTGGCGCAGCCTCCAGTTGCTGTGCGAACAGGTGCTGCCCCGGCTCAAGGACTGAGCCGGGGCAGCGCCCAGGGAGGAGAAGGGGTGGTGGCGGGGATGATTACCCCATCTCCTCCAACGCCTTGCCCTTGGTCTCCGGCACCCACTTGAGGACGAACGGGATCGAGAGCACGGCGAAGACCGCGTAGATGACGTAGGCGCCGGACAGGTTCCAGTCCGACAGGGACGGGAACGACACCGTGATGACCCAGTTGGCGATCCACTGGGCGGCGGCCGCCACGCCGAGGGCGGCGGCGCGGATCCGGCCCGGGAACATCTCGCCGAGCAGCACCCAGACCACGACGCCCCAGGACAGGGCGAAGAAGAGGACGAAGAAGTTGGCGGCGATGAGGGCGACGAGCCCCTGGGTGTGCGGCAGGGCGATGTCGCCGCCGGTGGTGTCCTTGTAGGAGAAGGCCCAGGCGGCGAGTCCGAGGGAGATCGCCATGCCGGTGGAGCCGATGAGGGCGAGCGGCTTGCGGCCGATCCGGTCGACGAACACCATCGCGATGACCGTACCGACGATGTTCACGACGGAGGTCTCGAAGGAGTACAGGAACGAGGAGCTCGGGTCGACGCCGACCGACTGCCACAGCGAGGAGCTGTAGTAGAAGATCACGTTGATGCCGACGAGCTGCTGGAAGAGCGAGAGGCCGATGCCGACCCAGACGATGGGCAGGAAGCCGAAGCGGCCGCCGAGCAGGTCCTTGAACGTCGACTTCTGCTCCGAATGGATGGCGTTGTCGATCTCGCGGACCCGGGCATCGGCGTCGATGCCCTCGCCCTCGACCTCGCGCAGGACCGTCTTGGCCTTCTCCATCTTGCCGACGGAGACGAGGAAGCGCGGGGACTCGGGGATGACGAAGGACAGCAGGCCGTAGAGCACGGCCGGGACGACCATGACGCCCAGCATCCACTGCCAGGCTTCCAGGCCGCCGATCTCGCCGCGCTGGTCGCCGTCGGCGAGGTTGAGGATGCCCCAGTTGACCAGCTGCGAGACGGCGATGCCGATGACGATGGCGGCCTGCTGGAAGGAGGCGAGCCGGCCGCGGTAGGCGGCCGGGGAGACCTCGGCGATGTAGGCGGGTCCGATCACCGAGGCCATGCCGATGCCGAAGCCGCCGACGATGCGCCACATGGCGAGGTCCCAGAGGGCGAACGGCAGGGCCGAACCGATGGCGCTCGCGCTGAAGAGGACGGCCGCGATCTGCATGCAGCGGATTCGGCCGATCCGGTCGGCGATGCGGCCGGCCGTGGCCGCGCCGAAGGCGCAGCCGATGAGTGCGGCCGCGATCACCTGGGCGAGGGTGGCGGAGCCGACGTCGAAACGGTCGCGGATGGCCTCGACGGCGCCGTTGATGACGGAGCTGTCGTAGCCGAAGAGGAAACCGCCCATGGCCGCGGCCGCGGTGATGAAGATGACGTGCCCGAGGTGGTCGGGCTGCGGCGTGCCGCCGCCCGGTGCGGGTGCCTTCGCTGTGCTGCTGGTCAAGGTGCGCTCCGTGGGGGGTTTTGTCCGTTCTCCTAGTGGCGCACAGGTCAAGATCGGGCACCACCCGAAGTCGGGGGACAGCGGAGCGAGCCTATGTGTTCATTTCCTGAAGTCAAGAGGTCATGTGAAGGTCTCGTTAACTGAGGCGATCGCCACTTGAGTTCACTTCTTGAAGAATGGACGGCTTGTGGAGTCTTCAGCGCAGCCGCTGGCTGATGACCTTCGAGACGCCGTCGCCCTGCATCGAGACCCCGTAGAGGGCGTCCGCGACCTCCATCGTCCGCTTCTGGTGCGTGATGACGATCAGCTGGGAGCTCTCCTGGAGCTCCTCCATGATGCGGATCAGCCGCTGGAGGTTGGTGTCGTCCAGGGCGGCCTCCACCTCGTCCATCACGTAGAACGGGCTGGGGCGCGCCTTGAAGATGGAGACCAGCAACGCCACGGCCGTCAGCGACCGTTCGCCGCCGGACAGCAGCGACAGCCGCTTGACCTTCTTGCCCGGCGGCCTGGCCTCGACGTCCACTCCGGTGGCCAGCATGTCGTCCGGGTCGGTGAGGATCAGCCGGCCCTCGCCACCGGGGAACAGCCGCGAGAACACCCCCTCGAACTCCCGGGCGGTGTCCCGGTAGGCCTCGGTGAACACCTGCTCGACCCGCTGGTCTACCTCCTTCACCACTTGAAGGAGATCGGTCCGCGTCTTGCGCAGGTCCTCCAGCTGCTCGCTGAGGAACTGATGACGCTCCTCCAGCGCCGCGAACTCCTCCAGCGCCAGCGGGTTGATCTTGCCGAGCTGCTGGTACGCCTTCTCGGCCGCCCGGAGCCGCTTCTCCTGCTCGGCCCGTACGAACGGTCCCGGCCGGAGGAGCGCGTCCTGCGGATCGGCCCCGTCCTCCCCGGCGGCGGGCACGGGCGGCGGGACGGGCTGGTCCGGACCGTACTCCGCCACCAGGGCGACCGGCTCCACCCCCAGCTCCTCCAGCGCGCGCGTCTCCAGCTGCTCGATCCGCAGCCGCTTCTCGGCGCCGAGCACCTCGCCCCGGTGCACGGAGTCGGTCAGCTTGTCCAGTTCGCCCTTCAGGTCGCGGCCCCGGCCCCGGGCCTCCGCCAGCTCCCGCTCGCGCAGCCCCTTCGCGTGCTCGGCGGCCGTACGCTCCCCCTCCGCGCGGCCCACCGACACCTCCAGGTGCGCCAGCAACTGCCGTGCCCCGTCGGCGACGGCCCGGGCCACCTCGGCCTCGTGGCGCAGCCGGGCGCGACGCCGCTCCGCGCGCGCCCGGGCCTCGCGTTCCGCCCTGGCCCCCCGGTCCAGCGCGTCCGCGCGCCCGGCCAGCCCCTTGACCCGTTCCTCGTGGGTCCGCAGCTGGAGCCGGGCCTCCATCTCGGTCTGCCGGGCGTTCGCCCCGTCGGCCGCGAGCCGCTCCCGCGCCGAGGTGTCGGGCTCCTCCTCGACGGGCATCTCCTGCGCCACCGCGAGCCGCTCCGCGCACTCCTCCACGTCGGCCCGCGCCCGCTCCAGCGCCTCCTGGGCGGTGGCCGCCGCGAGGGCGCTGCGCTCGGACTCGCCCAGTGCCCCCTTCGCCTGCCCGGCGAGCCTCCCGAGCTGCTGCGCGACCCCGGCCCGGGCCTGCTCGCCGGCCCGCCGCAGCCCGTCCAGCTCCTCGGCACGGGCGGCGGCCGCGGTACGGCGTTCCCGGGCGGCGTCCTGCGCCCCGGCCAGCTCGCGGCACCGTTCCTCCAGCCGGTCCAGCTCCGCCGCCGCCTCGTCGACGGCGGCCTGCACCTCGATCAGGCTGGGAGCGCCCGCCGAGCCGCCGTGCGCGCAGTGGGCCCCCAGCACGTCGCCCTCGGCGGTGACCGCCACCAGGTCCGGATGCGCGGCCACGACCGCCTCGGCCTCTTCCAGGGTCCCGACCACGACGTGGTCCCGCAGCACCCAGGCCACGGCCCGCCGCACCTCCGCGTCCCCGCCGACCAGCCCGGCGGCCTCCCGCCCGGGCCGTACGAGCACACCGACCGCGTCCCCCGCGGGAGCCTGGTGCGGCACGCCCCCCGACACCCCGCCCGGCACGTCGGTCCGGGCGGCACCCGCATCGGCCGTCCCCGCGCCGGCCGGGGCCGGGACGGTCTCGGCCGCACCGACGCCGTCCGGGGCGGGGACGCTTCCGGCCTGCCCCGCCCCGGCCGCGGGGTACTGACCCGGTACCCCGGGCACCGGGGCCGGCGGGGCGATCAGGAAGCTGGCGCGGCCCGCGTCGGCGGCCCGCAGGTGGCGGATGGCCTCCGCCGCGGCCCCGGGGCCCGTCACCGCCACCGCGTCGGCGGCGGCCCCGAGCGCCGCCGCCACCGCGACCTCGTACCCCGGGGTCACCGTCAGCCGCTCGGCCGCCGGACCGAGCAGACCGGCCGGCCTGTCGCTCGCCGCGAGCAGCGCGCCCGTTCCGTCCTTGCGGCGCAGCCCCAGCGCGAGGGCGTCCCGCCGCGCCGAGACGGCCGCGCGGGATCGTTCCGCCGAGGTCAGCGCCTCCCGGGCGGCGCCGAGCGCGGTCTCCGCCTCGGCCAGCTCGGCCCGGGCGGCCTCGTACTCCCCGTCCGCCGCGGGGTCCTCCAGTCCGCCGACCTCCTCGGCCAGCGCCTCGTACTCCTCCCGTGCCGCGTCCGCCCGCTCCCGCGCCGCGTCCCGGGCCGCCACGAGCCGGTCGATCTCCGCCTGGGCGGCGCCCGCCCGGGAGCGGGCCGCGCCGAGGCGGCCGGTCAGCCGGGCCAGCTCCTCGCGCCGGTCGGCGATGGCGCGCGCCGCGTCCCGCAGCCGGCGTTCCTCCGCGGCGAGCGCCCGCTCCAGCTCGGCGCGGTGCTCGGCGGTGTCCTCCAGCGCCCGTTCGGCGGCCTCCAGGGCGGCCGTCAGCTCCGCCTCCTGCTCGCGGATCCGCTCGGCCTCCCTCTCCATGTCCTCCGGGTCGCGCCCGCGCCGCTCCTCCTCCACCGGGTTGGTCGCGCTGCGGACCCGGGCGTCGGCGAGGGAGGCGGTGCCCCGTACCCGCTCGGCGAGCTGCGCCAGTTCGTGCCAGGTCTGCTGGGCCCGCTGGAGCCGGGGGGAGAGCTCCCGTACGGCACGTTCCAGGTCCGCCTCGCGGCGCATCGCCCCCGCGAGCTCGCGCTCGGCCGACTCCTTGCGCTCCTTGAGCGCCTCCTCGTCCGCGAGCTCGGCGTCCAGCGCACCGCGCAGCGTCACCAGGTCGTCGGCGAGCAGCCGCAGCCGCGCGTCGCGCAGGTCGGCCTGGATCACGGCCGCCCGCCGGGCCACCGCGGCCTGCCGTCCGAGCGGCTTGAGCTGGCGCCGCAGTTCGTCGGTGAGGTCCTGCACGCGCGCGAGGTTGGCCTGCATCGCGTCGAGCTTGCGGAGCGCCTTCTCCTTGCGCTTGCGGTGCTTCAGTACGCCCGCCGCCTCCTCGATGAAGGCGCGGCGGCCCATGGGATCGGCGTGCAGGACGGAGTCCAGCTGGCCCTGGCCGACGATGACGTGCATCTCGCGGCCGATGCCGGAGTCGGAGAGCAGTTCCTGGATGTCGAGGAGCCGGCAGGTGTCCCCGTTGATCTGGTACTCGCTGCTGCCGCCGCGGAACATGATCCGCGTGATGGTGACCTCGGCGTAGTCGATCGGCAGGGCGCCGTCGGAGTTGTCGATGGTCAGCGAGACCTCGGCGCGGCCGAGCGGGGGGCGTCCGGTCGTCCCGGCGAAGATGACGTCTTCCATCTTCCCGCCGCGCAGGGATTTCGCTCCCTGTTCCCCCATGACCCAGGACAGCGCGTCCACCACGTTGGACTTGCCGGAGCCGTTCGGACCGACGACGCAGGTGATCCCCGGTTCGAAGCGCAGGGTGGTCGCGGAGGCAAAGGATTTGAAGCCGCGCAGGGTCAGGGACTTGAGGTGCACGCCGCCGGACTCTACCTTTCGCGTTCGGTTTCACCCATGAAGGTGCAGGGCAGATCAGACGCCAAAGGAATCAGCCCCCCGCCTGGCCCAATGAGGATCCGGCGGCGGTGGTGACAGGAAGGGACGGGACCGCGGGAGGGGGGAAGAGGGCGCGGGTGAAAGAAAGAAGGGACGCCGGAGCGTCCCTTGCAGATCATGCGGGGCTGGAGTTGCGACGAGTGAAGCGCGGATCAGGTGAGCGCAGGCTCCGCCTGGGGTACGTCGAGGTCGATGCTGTCCAGCAGCGAGTCTCCGTGCTGAGCGGCGGCCGCGTTCAGTGCGTCGTTCTCGGACTGGATTCGTCCGAGCTCGGACTCGAGGTCCTGGACGCGCTGCTGAAGCCGTCGCATCTCGGCGAGGAGTCGCGGGTCGGAACCGCCGACGTAACCGAGAAGCGCCTTTGCCATGATGGATGGTCCTCCACACTGAGTGACCGACCGAAGCGGTGTGGGTCGTGAGGGAATCGCACCCGCGGATGTCCGGCAGCGACTGACAGTCACTGCGCTTACTACTGCCAACACTGCCAAACAGCTCAGGTGCGCGGGGCTTCCAGCGTCTCACCAAAAAGTTTGACGGTCAACACGATCACGCCCCGTATCGGCGGGCAGCCCGGCCCGCACAAGGGGCGGGGAGATCATCCTCGTCTCCGAGCCTTCCACGGATCGGCGGCCGCGGCAACGCGTCGGCGATGAATGCGCAGATCCGACCATGTGCGCGCCACCCGGGGATCTGATCAGTTCATGATCAGTCGAAAGATCACCGGATCCCGAACCCGTCGTAGCCACCGCGCGGTGTGCCCCATATCTCTGTCACCCCGTCCACCCTCCCGGGCGTGTCGGCCGAGCGGAGCCAGTCCAGCAGCCGGTGGCAATTCTCACGTTGACCTTCGGCCACCACCTGGACTCGTCCGTCGTCGAGATTGAGGGCGAAGCCGACCACGCCTCCGATCTCCAAAGCGTTAGCCCTGGTGAACCAGCGGAAGCCCACTCCCTGTACACGGCCGCGCACCCAGGCGGTCAGGCGGACATCTTCATTCATGCGTGAACGCTAACCGGGCAAACACTTTCCGGGCACATCGCCCCCCTGGCGTCATGGACTACAGTCCCCCACCAATGCATCACCCGTTCGGGTGAGTAACGGTTGATCTTGCAAGGAAGGGCGAGCCGCCGATGGGACGCCACCGACTCCACGCCGCGCCGCCCCGCCGCGGCGTCACGCGCCGCACCGCCGTGCGCACCGGCCTGCTCGGCGTCTCCGTGGCGGTGGCCCTCGGCACGGCGGCCGTCACGACGGGCTTCGTGCCGGTCGGCGGCTCCTTCCCCTACGTAGGCCCCGGCGCCGCCGGGGACGAGGCGAAGGCGAAGCCCTCCAAGAGCGCCGACCGGGCGCTGGAGCAGCAGGGCGGTCTCGCCAACCTCTCCGGCCGGGCCTCGTCGGCCCCCGGGGGCGGGGGCGCCGTGAGCAGCCCGCCGGCCTCCCCCAGCGCTTCGGCCTCTCCTTCCCCCTCCGCCTCGGCATCGGCTCCGGCCTCGCCCTCGGCCTCCCCGTCGACGGCGGCCCCTTCCCCGTCTCCCTCCACGAAGGAGCCGGAGCCGGAGAAGAGCGCCGCTCCGCCCGCCCCGCCCGCCCCGAAGCCGCCGGCGCCCAAGCCCCCGGCGCCGAAGCCCACCGCCCCGGCCCCCGGCGACGGTCACAACGCCGAGGAGGCGGCCGTCCTCACCCTGGTCAACCAGGAGCGGGCGATGGCCGGCTGCGGTCCGGTCCGGGCGAACCCGCCGCTGGCCGCGCTGGCCGGCGCCTTCAGCAAGGACATGGCGGTCCGGGGTTTCTTCGACCACACCGACCCGGACGGCAACACCCCGTGGATGCGGGCCGACAAGGCCGGTATCTCGGGCATGGGCGGCGAGAACATCGCGCGCGGCCAGGGCGACGCCGACGCCGTGATGAAGGCCTGGATGAACAGCCCGGGCCACAAGGCGAACATACTCAACTGCGAATTCCGCACCCTGGGCGTCGGCGTGTACGTCGCGTCCGGCGGCCCCTGGTGGACCCAGGACTTCGGCTTCTAGGGACACGGCCCAGCAGGCCCCGGGGCCGGCTTCCGGGACGGTCAGACGGCGGAGGCCGCCAGGGCCGCCCGGCCCGCCACGAGCACGCGGGCGTGGTCGGCGACCCGGCCGCCGAGGTGCTCGGCGGTCGCGATGTCGGCCTTGTGCACGCCCTCCGGGCCCTCGTCGGAGTTGGTCTGGGCGGCGGCGCCGGAGAAGAAGCCGAGGCGGTTCAGGTCGAACTCGGAGCCTGCGGTGGAGTTCCAGCCGGGCTTCAGGCCCAGGTTGACCCAGCTCATGCCGTGCTGCGCGGCCAGCGTCTGGAAGAACTGCAGGGTGTGCAGCTTGTCGCCGCTCTTGGAGCCGGAGTTGGTGAAGCCGGCGGCGACCTTGTCCTGCCACACGTCGCCGAACCAGCGCTTCGAGGTGGCCTCGGCGAAGACGTGGAACGCGCCGGAGGCGGTGCCCATGTAGGTCGGGGAGCCGAAGACGATGGCGTCGGAGCCGTCGAGCAGCTCCCATTCGGCGTCGGTGATCTCGTCGACCTTGATCAGGTGGACGGTCGCGCCGGCCGCGACGGCGCCCGCCCGCACGGCTTCGGCGACGACCGCGGTGTGCCCGTACCCGGAGTGGTAGGCGATCGAGACGACGGGGGCGGTGGTGACTGCGGACATGACGGTTCTCCTCGGGAGCGGTGCGGGGTGTGCCGCGGTGCGACGAGAGCAAGAGAACCACTAACTTTTAGAAAGCGCAAGCAGACAGTTAGCGCTACCTGGGGGTAGGCTTGCCCCTATGGAGACCCCTGTCTGTACCGAAGCCGACGGCGCGGCGAACCTGCCGTTCGACGTCTTCGCGCGCGCCTGCCCGTCCCGGGAGACCCTGGAACACGTCACCGGCCGCTGGGGCAGCCTGACCGTCGGCGCCCTGCGCGAAGGCCCCTGCCGCTTCAACGAGCTGCGCCGCCGGGTCGAGGGCGTGAGCGAGAAGATGCTCTCCCAGACGCTGCACGCGCTGGAGCGCGACGGCATCGTCAACCGCGAGGCCCAGCCGACCAACCCGCCCCGCGTCGACTACGAGCTCACGCCGCTCGGCCGCGAGGTCGCCGACCGGCTGCTGTCCCTGATCCACTTCCTGGAGCACAGCATGGACGAGGTGCTGGTCTCCCGGCAGGCCTACGACGCCACGCGCGGCGGCCGCTGACAGCGCGGGCAGAAGTAGCTGGACCGGTTCATCCAGGCCCGGCGCCGCATCGGCGTCCCGCAGCGCCGGCAGGGTTCACCCTCCCGGCCGTACGCGTCGAGCGAGCGGTCGAAGTAGCCGGACTCGCCGTTCACGTTGACGTACAGGCTGTCGAAGCTGGTCCCGCCCACCGCGAGCGCGGAGTTCATGACCTCCCGTACGTGGGTGAGGAGTTCCGTGCTCCGGGGGCGCGTCAGGGTGCCGGTGGGGCGCTCGTAATGCAGCTTCGCGCGCCAGAGAGCCTCGTCGGCGTAGATGTTGCCGACCCCGCTGATCAGCGACTGGTCCAGCAGGGCCCGCTTCACCGTGGTGCGCTTGGCGCGCAGCGCGAGGTGGTAGGCGCCCTCTTCGAAGAGCGGGTCCAGCGGGTCCCGGGCGATGTGCGCGATGACGTCGGGCAGCCCGTCGGCGCTGCCCGGGACGCTCTCGTGCAGCGAGAGCCCGCCGAAGGTCCGCTGGTCGACGAAGCGCAGCTCGGTCCCCGCGTCGTCGGCGAAGCGCACCCGGATCCGCAGGTGCTTCTCGTCGGGGGCGTCCGCCGGCTGCACCAGCAGCTGCCCGCTCATCCCGAGGTGGCCGAGCACCGAGAGCTCCCCGCCCTCCAGCGGCAGCCACAGGTACTTGCCGCGCCGGCGCGGCACCCCGATCGTCCGCCCGGCCAGGCGCGCCGCGAAATCGGGGCCGCCCGCCAGGTGGCGGCGTACCGCGCGCGGGTGGAGCACCTCCACGGACGCGACGGTCCGGCCGGCCACCCATCGCTCCAGACCCCGCCGCACGACTTCGACTTCGGGCAGCTCGGGCACGGCGTCTCCTCCGGAGGGTCCACGGACTGTGGGGGCTCCGGCGAGCCTACCGGCCCGTCCGTCCCGCGCGGAAAGGGCCCGGAAACGGGTCCGCCCGCCTCCTGCCGGGGCAGGGGGCGGGCGGGGAAAAACCCGAAGGGATCGGTCGGTCAGGCGCCCGGCGTCGGTTCGGCGGGCGTCGGCGCCCCGTCGTCCTCGGCCGGAGCGGCCACGGAAGCCGCGGCGGCCGCCGCGATCCGCTCGTCCGCCGCGGCACGGATCCCGCGCCAGGCGGACTCCGCTGCCTGCTGTTCCGCTTCCTTCTTGCTGCGGCCGGTGCCGGTGCCGTACGAGACACCACCGACGCGAGCGGCAGCGGTAAAGGTCTTCTCGTGGTCCGGTCCGGTCTCGGTCACCAGATATTCCGGTACGCCGAGGCCTTCAGCCGCCGTGAGCTCCTGGAGACTGGTCTTCCAGTCCAGGCCGGCCCCGAGGTTGGAGGACTTCTCGATGAGCGGGTCGAAGAGCCGGTGGACCAGCTCCGAGGCCGCGTCGAGGCCCTGATCGAGGTAGACCGCGCCGATCACCGCTTCAAGGGTGTCGGCGAGGATGGAGGCCTTGTCCCGGCCGCCCGTGCCCTCTTCGCCCCGGCCGAGCCGGATGAAGGAGCCGAGTTCGAGGCCGCGCCCCACCTCCGCCAGCGCACGCGAGTTGACCACCGCGGCCCGCAATTTGGCCAGCTGGCCTTCAGGCAGGTCGGGGTGGGTGGTGTACAGCGTGTCCGTGACCACCAGGCCCAGCACGGAGTCCCCGAGGAACTCCAGGCGTTCGTTGGTGGGCAGACCGCCGTTCTCGTACGCGTACGAACGGTGGGTGAGCGCACGCACCAGAAGGGCGGACTCGAGTTGATACCCGAGCCGCCCTTCCAGAAGCGTGTGGGACGAGGCCGCGTTGTTACTGTCTGCCTGCTTCTCAGCGTTGGACAGCTCAGACATTGCGCCTCTCACCAGCCGCTCAGACCTCGAGGACCTGGCGCTTGTTGTAGGTGCCGCAGCTCGGGCACGCGATGTGCTGGAGCTTCGGCTCCTGGCAACGCTCACACGAAACCAGGGTGGGGACCGCAGCCTTCCACTGCGACCGGCGGTGGCGCGTGTTGCTGCGCGACATCTTCCGCTTCGGAACAGCCACGGCTACTTCTCCTGCTTCTCGGCGGCGCCCTGAACTCCGTCAGAGGCAGTGCCGCTCATGTTGTCCTTCTCGTCGTCCTGATCGGTCACGACGAGTCCCTGCAATGCCGCCCAACGGATGTCGACGGCGTCATGGTGGTGGTCCGGGTCGTCGTTCAGGCTGAGCCCGCAATCGGGGCACAGTCCGAGACAGTCCTCCCGGCACACCGGCTGCATGGGCAGTGCGAGCACCACCACATCGCGCAGCACGGGTTCGAGGTCGAACAAGCCGTCCTCGAGGAAGAGCGTGTCCTCGTCGTCCTCGGCGTCGTCGGCCGGCTCCGCCTTGGAGCGGTTCCGGTCGTCGGCGTCAGGGTACGAGAACATCTCCTGGAAGTCCGCCTTGAGCTCGCGCTCGACGGTCTCCAGACACCTTACGCACTCCCCCACGGCCGATGCACGGGCGGTGCCTGTGACAAGCACCCCTTCCATGACCGACTCCAGGCGGAGGCTGAGCTTCAGCGGGGCGCCCTCCGGCACTCCGATGACACCGGCGAGACCGAAGTCCGCCGGGGTCGCGATCTCGCGGGACAGCCGCTGCATGGCACCAGGACGCCGACCCAGCTCGTGCGTGTCGAACACGAGGGGGTTGCGGTGGTCGAGGCGGGTATTCAGGGCCGTTCCTGCTTTCACAGATCGCTGAAGATCAAAGAATGCTGCATGAAATGCCGCACGTAAGGGCAGCACGGATCGCGGTGCATACGCGCGACCGAAGAGCCAGGATACCCGGCGACGCGCCCTGCGCCCAATCCGGTCCTACCGCCCCTGTTCGTACTGGCGCAGCTGGTCCAGGTTGATCATGCTCGTGTCGAAGAAGCTGGTCTCGTCGAGCGCCGGCTGCTGGAACTGCTGGTGCGGCTGCTGCTGGTAGGCCGCGTACGGATCGGGCTGCCCGCCGCCGCCGTACGGATCGGCGTACGGGGCCTGCTGCTGCATCCCGTACGCCTGCCCCGCGTAGGGGTCCTGGTATCCGTACCCGTCCTGCTGCGCGGCCGCGGGCTGCGCGTACCAGGCCTCGTACACCGGCTCCGGCTGGGCCTGGACCTGCGCGGGGATCGGGACGTGCACCGGACCCGGCTCGGCCAGGCCCGCCAGGAAGTCCGCGTCGCTGGACGCCCGTCCCGCCTGGGCGCCCGCCGCGTCCTGGGCGGCCATGTGGGCGCCGAGGTCGTCCGTCGGAACCCGGCCCAGCAGCTTCTGCCGGCCCCGGCCGACGGCCTCCAGGGTCTTGGCGAGCACCGCCTCGAAGGTCGCCAGCTTCGTGTCGACGTACGCGTCCGCCTGCTGCCGCTGCGTCTGCGGGTCGTGGCTGCGTTCCGGGGCGTCCGTGTCGTCCGGGAGGCCGTGGCCCTGCCCGTCCGGGCCCGGGCCGCGGCCCAGCAGCTTCTCGCGGCCCCGGTCGACCGCACCGATGGTCTTGCTGAGCACGACCTCGAAGTTGGCGAGCTTGCTGTCGACGTAGTCGTCCGCCTCGGCCCGGATCTCCTCGGCCTCGCGGCGGGCGTCCGCCAGGATCCGGTCCGCCTCGGCCTGCGAGCGGCGGGCGATCTCGGTGTCGGAGATCAGCGAACCGCGCTGCGCGTGCGCGGACTCGATGATCCGGTCCGCTTCCCGGCGGGCCTCCTCGACCATCTGCTCCCGCCCCCCGATGAGTTCGCGGGCCTGCGCGAGCGAGCCGGGCAGGGCCTTGCGCACCTCGTCGAGCTGGGCGAGGAGCTCCGCGCGGTTGAGCACGCAGGAGGCCGACATGGGCATGGACCGGGCGCCGCCGACGGCCGCGACGATCTCGTCCAGCTTCTTCTGTACGTCCATGGGGCTCGCACTCTCTGCCCCGGGCCGGTGCCGGGACGGACGGGACGGCTGAGGAGACGACTGTAGGGCCAACGGGCGGACCGGCGGGGCGGTCCGGGCGAAGCTCAGCCCGGGCCCCGCCGGGTCACCTGGCGCCCAGCCGCTCGATCAGCGCCGTGTGCACGTGCGCGGGCAGCAGGTGGGCGACGTCGCCGCCCCAGGCCGCGACCTCCTTGACCAGGGAGGACGACAGGAAGCTGTAGGTCGGGTTGGTCGGCACGAACAGTGTTTCGACCCCCGACAGGCCCATGTTCATCTGGGCCATCTGCAGCTCGTAGTCGAAGTCGCTGACGGCACGCAGGCCCTTGACGATGGCCGGGATGTCCCGCTGCTTGCAGAAGTCGACGAGCAGTCCGTGGAAGGACTCGACCTCGACGTTCCCGTAGTCGGCGGTCGCCTCGCGGATCAGCTCGATCCGCTCCTCGACCGTGAAGAGTCCCTGCTTGGACTGGTTGATCATCACGGCGACGTGGACGACGTCGTAGAGCCTGGAGGCCCGGCCGATGATGTCGAGGTGCCCGTTGGTGATGGGGTCGAACGACCCCGGACAGACGGCGCGGCGCAACTGAACTCCCTCGCTCTCCCGTGCGGGCATCATGAACCTTCGCTGGTGAAGGCGGCGCGACCGTACCAAAGGGTGCCCTCGCCGTACTTGCGCGACCGGAGCGCCTCGAATCCCTCGGGCCACGGGAACGCACCGCTCCTCGTGCTGCGCTCCACGGTGACGAGCGCGTCGTCCGTGAGCCAGCCATTGGACCGGAGTGTGAGGAGGATCTCGCCAAGATCGCCGTGCTCGACGGCGTACGGGGGGTCCAGGAAGACGATGTCGTACGGGTCCGCCTGCGCGGCGGCCGCGACGATCTGCTCCGCCTTGCCCGGCCGGAACTCGGCGCCGGGCAGGCCCAGCGTCTGGATGTTGTCCCGGATCGCCTTGGAGGCCTTGGCGTCGGCCTCGACCAGCAGGGCGTGGGCCGCGCCCCGGGAGAGGGCCTCCAGGCCCACGGCGCCGGAGCCGCCGTAGAGGTCGAGCACCCGGGCGCCCTCCAGGCCGTGCAGCGACTCCCAGGTGGAGAAGAGCCCCTCGCGCATCCGGTCGGAGGTCGGGCGGGTGCCGGTGCCGGGCGGCACGGCCAGCCGCCGCCCGCCGGCGGTGCCGGCGATCACGCGGGTCATCTGGGGGTCCTTCGCTGGGGTGGGCGGGTACGGGCGGTTTCGGTCTCGACCCCACGATAGGTCGTACCGCCCGGACGCCACCGCTCAGCCCTTCTCCAGGTACTGCTCCCGCTCGGTGTCGAGCAGCGCGTCGAGCGCGGTCCGCAGCCCCGGCAGCGCTTCCAGGTCCGGGTCTGCGGCGACGACCCGGGTGGCCTCCTCCCGGGCCTGGGCGATGACCTCCTCGTCCTCGATGACGGCGAGCATGCGCAGCGAGGACCGCACCCCGGACTGGGCCTGGCCGAGCACGTCTCCCTCGCGGCGCTGTTCCAGGTCGATGCGGGAGAGCTCGAACCCGTCGAGGGTGGCGGCGACCGCGGCGAGCCGGGCCCTGGCCGGGCTGGCCTCGTGCATCTCGCTGACCAGCAGGCACAGGCCCGGGGCGGAGCCGCGGCCGACGCGGCCGCGCAGCTGGTGGAGCTGGGAGACGCCGAACCGGTCCGCGTCCATGATCACCATGGCGGTGGAGTTGGGGACGTTCACGCCGACCTCGATGACGGTGGTGGCGACCAGCACCTTGACCTCGCCGGCGGCGAAGCGGCGCATCACGTCGTCCTTGTCGGCGGGGTCCATCCGCCCGTGCAGCACCTCGACGGACAGCCCGGCCAGGGGCCCCTTCACGAGCTGCTCGGCGATCTCCAGGACCGCGAGCGGGGGCCTGCGGTCGCCGTCCTCCTCCGCGGCCTTCTTCTTCTTGGGCTCGTCCTCGCCGTCGCCGATCCGGGGGCAGACGACATACGCCTGGTGGCCGTTCTCCACCTCCTCGCGCACGCGCTCCCAGGCGCGGGCGAGGAAGTGCGGCTTGTCCTTGGCGGGCACGACGTGCGTGGCGATCGGGGAGCGGCCGGCGGGCAGCTGGTCCAGGACGGACGTCTCCAGGTCGCCGAAGACGGTCATCGCCACCGTGCGCGGGATGGGGGTGGCGGTCATGACGAGCAGGTGCGGGGGCTGCTTGCCCTTCGACCGGAGGGCGTCGCGCTGTTCCACGCCGAAGCGGTGCTGTTCGTCGACCACGACCAGTCCGAGGTCCTGGAACTGGACCTTGTCCTCGATCAGGGCGTGCGTGCCGATCACGATCCCGGCCTCGCCGGTGACCAGGTCGAGCAGGGCCTGGCGGCGGGCGGGCATCCCCATGGACCCGGTGAGCAGCACCACCTTGGTGCCCTGGTCGGAGCCGCCGAGCATGCCCCCTTCGGCGAGTTCGCCCATCATCTCGGTGATCGACCGGTGGTGCTGCTGGGCGAGGACCTCGGTGGGCGCGAGCATCGCGGCCTGGCCCCCGGAGTCGACGACGGCGAGCATGGCCCGCAGGGCCACCATCGTCTTCCCGCTGCCGACTTCGCCCTGGAGGAGGCGGTGCATGGGGTGGCTGGTGGCGAGGTCGTCGAAGATCTCCTTCGAGACGTTGCGCTGGCCTTCGGTGAGGGTGAAGGGCAGTTTGGCGTCGAAGGAGTCGAGGAGGCCGCCGGGGCTGGGGCGGCGGGGGACGGCCGGGAGCTGGGAGTCGGCGTGCCGGCGGCGGGCCAGGGCGACCTGGAGGACGAAGGCCTCGTCCCACTTGAGGCGTTGGCGGGCGTCCTCGATGTCGGCCTTGGTGGTGGGCCGGTGGATCTTCAGGAGGGCTTCGGTGAGCGGGATCAGCCCGCGGCCCTCGCGCAGGGCGGGCGGGAGCGGGTCCACGACCTCGCTGACGCCGGCCAGGACCGCGTCCACGCATTTGGTGATCTTCCAGGACTCCATCTTGGCGCAGGCCGGGTAGATCGGGATGAGCTGGTTGGCGAACGCGGTGGCGGCGTCCCGGTCGGAGGCGTCCGCGCCGAGGGGTTCGTACGCGGGGTGGGCCAGCTGGAGCTTGTGGTTGAACTTCGAGACCTTGCCCGCGAACATGGCGCGGCTTCCCGGCAGCAGGTCCTTGTGCGGCTTGTGGACGCCCGCGCCGAAGAAGACCAGCTGGAGCCGGCCGCTGCCGTCGGTGATGGTGACCTCCAGGCGCTTCCCGCCGCCGCGGCTGCCCTGGTAGGTCAGCAGCCGGGCGTCGGCGACCTGGGCGACGACGGTGACGTGTTCGTCGATCTGGTCGGCGAGTTCGGCCAGCGAGGTCAGCTCGCCGCGCTCCGCGTACCGCCGGGGGTAGTGGTGGAGCAGGTCCAGGGCCGTGTGCAGGCCGAGCTGCTCGGCCAGCACCTTGGCGGTGGCGGGGCCGAGGGTCTTCTTGAGGTCTTCGTCGAGCGCGGGCACGTGTTCCATTGCACACCATGGCGCCGACAAGCCCGCTATTCCACCCCGATGAGCAGGGGCGCCGAGTAGCGGCCGCCCCGGTAGGTGACGGTGTCGACGGCCAGGTGCCCGTGCTGGACGTACGCCTCCAGGTGCGCGGCCAGGGTGTCGGGCACCTCGGGTCCCAGGACGAGGGTGACGAGTTCGCCGCCGGAGCCGAGCATCCGCTCCAGTACGGCCTCCGCGGTCTCGGGCAGTCCCGCGCCGATGACGGCGACGTCCCCGTCGATCAGTCCGAGCACGTCGCCGGCCTGGCAGATGCCGGCGGAGGTGAAGGACCGCGCCTCGGCGACGGCCAGTTCCGCGTACCGGGTGGCCCCGGCGGCCGCCGTCATGGCGACGACGTCCTCGTCGAAGCTGGCGTCCGGGTCGTGCACGGCGAGGGCGGCCAGGCCCTGGACGGCGGACCGGGTGGGGATCACGGCCACCCGGACCCCGTCGGCGCGGGCCTGCTCGGCCGCCGTGCCGGCGGCGGCGCGCAGTTCGGCGGAGCCGGGCAGCAGGACCACCTCGCGGGCGTGCGCCCGGGTGACGGCGTCGAGGAGTTCGGCGACGGCGGGCGCCTCCCCGGGGCGGGCCAGCACGGTCGTCGCGCCGGCCTCTCCGCACAGGGCGGCCAGCCCCTCGCCCGGGACGACGGCGACCACGGCCCGCTGGGCGCGCGGGGCCCGTGCGCGGCGGCGTTCGTCGCCGAAGTGCGTGATGCGGATCCGGTACGGGCGGCCGGCGACCACGCCCGCCTCCACGGCGGCGCCGGGGTCGTCGACGTGCACGTGGACGTTCCACAGTCCGTCGCCGCCGACGACCACGAGGGAGTCGCCGAGTCCGTCGAGGCGTTCGCGCAGCTCGCCGACGGCCTCTTCGGAGGCCTCCAGCAGGTAGATCACCTCGTACCCGGGTCCGCCCTGCTCCTCGGCGCAGGGCTGCGGCGCCTGCGGTACGGGCACGGCCCGGCCGCGCACCGGCTCGGGGGCGGGTGCCTCGCCGGACAGCGCCTGCCACAGGGCTCCGAGTACGGCGACCAGGCCGCAGCCCCCGGCGTCGACCACCCCGGCCCGGCCCAGCGCGGCGAGCTGCCCCGGGGTCTCGGCGAGGGCCGCGCGGGCCCCGTCGTAGGCGGCCCGGGCGACGTCGGCGGCGGTGCCGGCGGCGGCCTCCGCGGCCCGGCCGGCCCGTGCGGCGGCGCCCGCGACGGTGAGCATGGTGCCCTCCACCGGGTGCGCGACGGCCTGGTACGCCTCTTCCGCCGCCCGGGTCAGGGCCTGGGCCAGCAGCGGTCCGTGGTCCCGGCCGGCGGGCTCGGCGCCCAGGACGTCCGCGACCCCGCGCAGCAGCTGGGCGAGGATCGTGCCGGAGTTGCCCCGGGCGCCTATGAGGGCGCCGTGCGCGTAGGCCCGTACGGCTTCGGGCAGGGAGGCGGCCGCGGCTGTGCCGTCGGTCACGCCGGAGGAGGCGTTCTCGAAGGCCTCGGTGAGCGCGCGGTCGGCCGATTCGGCGGTCAGGTAGAGGTTGGTTCCGGTGTCGGCGTCCGCGACGGGGTAGACGTTGATCGCGTCGATGTCCTCGCGGGCCCGGCCCAGTGCGGCCAGGGCCAGCGAGCTCCAGGTGCGCACCGCTTCGGCGTCGAGGGTGTGCGGGCTGGGCTCGTGCGCCACCGGGCGTTCCTCCTTGTGCGGGCCAGGGTTCACCGCAGGGTAACGAAGGACTGCCCCGGGCCCGGGACCCCGGGGCGGGGCCGGTGGCGGACATGGTAGTTTTCTTGGACCGAAGCAGTCGTTGTATGCTGCTCAGGTTGCCCGTCGAGAGTCGGGTCATTCGTCCGGCAAGCCACTTCAGATCTCTGATTCCGGTGCGCCGGATTTCACTGTAATTGCATCTGAAGTCTTTGGAGTGACCTGTGGCTGCCAACTGCGACGTTTGCGCCAAGGGGCCGAGCTTCGGCAACAACATCTCCCACTCGCACCGCCGCACCTCGCGTCGCTGGAACCCGAACATCCAGCGCGTCCGTGCCGTGGTCAATGGGACGCCGAAGCGCCTCAACGCCTGCACCTCGTGCATCAAGGCCGGCAAGGTCTCGCGCTGACGCCTCCCGTCGTCGTAGCGCAGCCCCTTCCGGTTGCCAAAAAGGCCGGTTCACCTCTGGTGAACCGGCCTTTTGTCATGCCCGGAGGCCTTACCGGGCGGTAGTCCGCCACTGCCAGGCGTGGTCGACCGGGCCGATGCCCGCGCCCAGGGCGAAGCCCGCCGCGATGGCGCCGGTGACGTACGTCTTGGCCGCCGTGACGGCCTCCGGGACCGGCAGTCCCTTGGCCAGTCCGGCCGCGACGGCACTGGCGAGGGTGCAGCCCGTGCCGTGCGTGTGCCGGTTGTCGTGGCGGGGCGCCCGCAGCCACCGTTCCTCGGTGCCGTCGGTCAGCAGGTCGACGGCCTCGCCGCCGTGCGCCGCGAGGTGGCCGCCCTTGATCAGCGCCCAGCGGGGGCCGAAGCCGAGGATCGCGTCGGCGGCCCGCCGCATGCCGTCCTCGTCCTCGACGGCGATGCCGGTGAGCTGGGCGACCTCGTCCAGGTTCGGCGTCGCGACCGTGGCCCGGGGCAGCAGCTCTTTGCGTACGGCGTCCAGCGCCGAGGCCGCGAGCAGCGCGTCCCCGTGCTTGGAGACGCCCACCGGGTCCACGACCGCCGGGGCGTCCGTGCCGGCGAGCAGCTCCGCCACCGTTTCGACGAGGACGGCCGAGGCCAGCATCCCGGTCTTGACCGCCCGGACCCCGATGTCGTCCACGACGGCCCGGTACTGGGCCGTGACGGCCTCGGCGGGCAGTTCCCAGGCCCCGTGCACGCCGAGGGAGTTCTGGGCGGTCACGGCGGTGAGGACGCTCATGCCGTGCACGCCGAGGGCGAGCATGGCCTTGAGGTCGGCCTGGATGCCGGCGCCGCCGCCGGAGTCGGATCCGGCGACGGTCAGGCAGAGCGGCGGGTGGGCGCCGCTCACCGTGCGGGCTCCTCGGCGGCCGGGTCGGCTCCGAAGTGGTCCCAGCCGCCGGTGCTGGTCCAGGGGGCGCCGTCCACGGTCACCTGGGGCAGCGCGGAGCGGTTCTGGACCTCCCCGATGACCTTCCAGCGGGCGGGCAGCTTCACGTCGGGCGGGAAGGTCGCCACGATGGCGTGGTCCTCTCCCCCGGTGAGCACCCACTGGAGCGGGTCCACGCCGACGGCCTGGCCGATGTCGTGCATCTGGGTCGGGATGTCCACGGCCCCCGAGCGCACGTCGATGCGGACCTTGCTGGCCTCGGCGATGTGCCCGAGGTCGGCGATCAGGCCGTCGCTGACGTCGGTCATGGAGGTGGCGCCGAGTCCGGCGGCCGCCGGGCCCGCGTGGTACGGCGGTTCGGGCCGCCGGTGCGCCTCCACGAAGGCCCGTGGGGAGCGGAAGCCGCGCGAGAGCACGGCGAACCCGGCCGCGGACCAGCCGAGCCAGCCCGTGACGGCCACGACGTCGCCGGGGCGGGCGCCGGAGCGCAGCACGGGCTCGTGGTTGCGCAGGTCGCCGAGGGCGGTGATGGCGACGGTGATGGTGTCGCCGCGCACGACGTCGCCGCCGACCACGGCCGCGCCCGCGACCTGGCATTCGTCGCGGATGCCGTCCATCAGCTCGGTGGGCCAGGTGACGGGCAGTTCCGCCGGGACGACGAGGCCGAGCAGCAGTGCGGTCGGCACGGCGCCCATGGCGGCGATGTCGGCCAGGTTCTGGGCGGCGGCCTTGCGGCCGACGTCGTAGGCGGTGGACCAGTCGCGCCTGAAGTGCCTGCCTTCCAGCAGGATGTCCGTGCTCGCCACGACCCGCCGGTCGGGTGCCGACACGACCGCGGCGTCGTCGCCCGGTCCGAGCCGGACCGCCGGGGTGGTGGTGAGCCGTGAGGTGAGCTCCCGAATGAGCCCGAACTCCCCCAGCTCGCCCACAGTGCCCTTCATCGCTGTGCCCCTTCTTGGCAAGTCCGCTTGCGGTCGCGAGCCGTCACAGCTCTGGGTACCGTCAACAGATACGTCAACTTCTGCTCTCCGTGCGCCCCGCCGTGCGCGGCACCGCCCCCGTGGGTCTCCCCGCGGCACGCGGCGACGCGGTACCGTGGCGTCCCTTCGTCCCCGGGCCCGCCCGCTGTCCCCGGGCCCATCCGAAGGTTAGGGGAAATGATCCTCGTGGCCGCCCTGGAGGTTCCGTGGTACAGGCGTACATCCTTATCCAGACCGAGGTGGGCAAGGCGTCGTTCGTCGCCGAGTCCATCAGCGAGATCGCGGGGGTGATCCAGGCCGAGGACGTGACGGGTCCCTACGACGTGATCGTGCGCGCCCAGGCCGACACCGTGGACGATCTCGGCCGCATGGTGGTCGCCAAGGTCCAGCAGGTGGAGGGCATCACCCGCACCTTGACCTGCCCGGTGGTCCATCTGTAGCCCCCGTCTACTCTGGGCCGGTGATGTCACTGCACCGCCGGCCGCTCCGTCTGCTGGCCCTGCCCGCCGCTTCGGCCGTCCTGGCCCTCGCGGGCTGCGCCCCGGGGGATTCCGGGGTCAGGGTGGATCCGCCGCCCGCTCCGCCCGCCGACGTCGCGGGGCTCTGTGCGACGCTGCACGAGAGGCTCCCCGGGACGGTGGCCGGGCTGGCGCGGACCACCACCGAACCGCCGTCGGATCTGACCGCCTCGTGGGGCGGCTCGGCGATCGTACTGCGGTGCGGTATCCCCAAGCCCCCCAAGATGGCTGATCCGAAACAGGAGGGCGTCGAGGTCAACGGCGTCGGCTGGCTGCTGGAGAAGACGGCCGACGGCGGGTTCCGGTTCACCACCGGGGCGCGGCTGGCGTACACGGAGGTACTGGTCGACAAGGAGCATGCCACGGATGCCGGGATGCTGGTCGGGCTGTCCGCTGCCGTGGCCGAGTCGGTACCGGCCGGCATCTCGTCCTACTGAGACCCCGCCGCCGGCCGCCCGCCGCCCCTCGCGCACACCGCCGCCCGCCGGCCGTGCTGGTGAGCGCGGGCCGGCGGGCGGTCGGCTGTCCGGGTTCCTCGGCTAGCGCAGTCCGGTGGAGCGGCGCAGCGCCGCCTGGATGAGCAGGTCCACCAGCTCCTGGTACTCGATGCCGGCCTCCTGCCACATGCGCGGGTACATGGAGATCGGGGTGAAGCCCGGCATCGTGTTGATCTCGTTGATGACGAACTCGCCGTCCTCCGTGAGGAAGAAGTCGGCGCGCACCAGACCCTCGCAGGACGCGGCCTCGAAGGCCTCGATCGCGAGCTTCTGCACCTCGGCGGTCTGCTCCGGGGTGAGCGGGGCGGGCACGATCCCGGAGGCGGAGTCGATGTACTTCGCCTCGAAGTCGTAGAAGTCGTGGCTGGAGACCGGCGGGATCTCGGCGGGCGCGCTGGCGCGCGGGCCGTCCTCGAACTCCAGGACCCCGCACTCGATCTCGCGGCCGCGCAGCAGCGCCTCCACGATGATCTTCGGGTCGTGGCGGCGGGCCTCGTGGATCGCGGCGTCCAGTCCGGCGGCGTCGTCGACCTTGGTGATGCCGATGGAGGAGCCGGCGCGGGCGGGCTTCACGAACAGCGGCCAGCCGTGCTCGGCGGCGAAGTCCAGGACCTTCGCCCGGGCTGCGTCCCGGTCGGCTTCCCACTCGCGGGGGCGGACGGTCACGTACGGGCCGACGTTCAGCCCGAAGGACGTGAACACCCGCTTCATGTAGTCCTTGTCCTGGCCGACGGCCGAGGCGAGGACGCCCGAGCCGACATACGGGATCCCGGACAGCTCCAGGAGGCCCTGCAGGGTGCCGTCCTCGCCGTACGGGCCGTGCAGGACGGGGAAGACGACGTCGACCTCGCCCAGCGCCTTGGGGACGGCGCCCGGCTCGGTGTAGACGACCTCGCGGCTGGCGGGGTCGACGGAGAGCACGACGCTGCCGTCGGCGGAGCCGGCGAGCGACTCCACGCTCGGCAGCTCGCGGTCCGCGATGGCCATGCGCTCGGGCTCGTCGGCGGTCAGCGCCCACCGGCCGTCCGTGGTGATGCCGATGGGCAGCACCTCGTACTTGGCGCGGTCGATGGAGCGCAGTACGGCGCCCGCCGTGACGACCGAGATGGCGTGTTCCGAGCTGCGGCCGCCGAACACGACGGCCACGCGGGGCTTGCGGCCCTGCTGCTCAGGGGTCTGGGGGAGGTTCTCGCTGCTCATATCGCCACGAGAGTACCCGCTCAGACGTCCGGAAAGGAGTCAGCGGCGTTCCGGTTTGGCGCTGCGTCCCATGAGTTCCTTCAGGGCGACCAGCGTGGGCTTGCCGTGGTGGACGATGTCGACCACGGTGTCCGTGATCGGCATGTCCACTCCGTACCGCTGCGCCAGATCCGCCACGGACTGGCAGGACTTGACCCCCTCGGCGGTCTGCTTGGTGACCGCGATGGTCTCCTCCAGGGTCATCCCGCGGCCCAGGTTGGTGCCGAAGGTGTGGTTCCGGGAGAGCGGCGAGGAGCAGGTGGCGACGAGGTCGCCGAGTCCGGCGAGACCGGAGAAGGTCAGCGGGTCGGCGCCCATGGCCAGGCCCAGGCGGGTGGCCTCGGCGAGTCCGCGGGTGATGAGCGAGCCCTTGGTGTTGTCGCCCAGTCCCATGCCGTCCGCGATGCCCACGGCGAGGCCGATGACGTTCTTGACGGCGCCGCCGAGCTCGCAGCCGATGACGTCGGTGCTCGTGTACGGGCGGAAGTACGGGGTGTGGCAGGCGGCCTGGAGGCGCTGCGCCACGGCCTCGTCGACGCAGGCGACGACCGAGGCGGCGGGCTGCCGGGCGACGATCTCGCGGGCCAGGTTGGGTCCGGTGACGACGGCGACCCGCTCGGAGGGGACCTTGGCCACCTCCTCGGTGACCTCGCTCATCCGCTTGGCGGTGCCGAGTTCGATGCCCTTCATCAGGGAGACGAGGACGGCGTCGGCGGGCAGCAGCGGGGCCCAGGCGGCGAGGTTGC
This sequence comes from Streptomyces sp. NPDC006512, assembly GCF_040611935.1. Taxonomy (NCBI): domain Bacteria; kingdom Bacillati; phylum Actinomycetota; class Actinomycetes; order Kitasatosporales; family Streptomycetaceae; genus Streptomyces; species Streptomyces sp. NPDC006512. Next base: position 85,083 of record NZ_JBEXPG010000029.1, read on the forward strand.
CGCGCAGGGTCTGGGAGGGGATCGCGAGGACCGCGAAGTCGGCGCCGCGGGCGGCCTCGGCGGCGTCGGTGGTGGCCCGCAGGTTCGCGGGCAGTTCCACGCCGGGGAAGTAGTCGGGGTTGGTCCGGCCGTTGTTGACGGCGTCGGCCAGTTCCTGGCGGCGGCCCCAGAGGGTCACCTCGCAGCCGGCGTCGGCGAGCACCATGCCGAAGGCCGTGCCCCACGAGCCGGTTCCGAAGACGGCCGCCTTCACAGGACGTGTCACTTGTTGCCCTCCCCCGCGGCGTTGCGCCGCTGCTGCGCCCTGGCCTTGCGGTGGTCGTACGGCTGCGCGGGGGCGGTCTCGCCGCGCAGTTCCTCCAGGAGTTTGGTGATGTCGGCCATGATGGCCTCGGTGGCGCCCTTGAGGACCTCCGGAGTGGGTTCCCGGTCGTAGAAGGCCGAGAGGTCCACGGGCGGTCCGGCGAGGACCTGGAGGGTCTTGCGCGGGAACAGCCGGACCTTGTTCTCCTTGGCATAGGGCGGCATCGCGAGATTCGCGCCCCATTGGGCCACCGGAATGACGGGGGCCTTGGTGATCAGCGCGACCCTGGCCGCACCGCTCTTGCCGGCCATCGGCCACATCTCGGGGTCGCGGGTGAGGGTGCCTTCCGGGTAAAAGGCCACGCATTCACCGCGCTCGATGGCGTCCACGGCGGCCCGGAATGCGTCCAGGGCGTTCGTGGTCTCCCGGTAGACGGGGATCTGGCCGGAGCCGCGGAGGATCATGCCGACGAAAGGCACCTTGAAGAGTCCGGCCTTGGCGAGCAATCGGGGCACCCGGCCGGTGTTGTACTGGAAGTGCGCGTAGGAGAGCGGGTCCAGATACGAGTTGTGATTGACGGCGGTGATAAACCCGCCGTCGGCCGGAATGTGCTCCATTCCCCGCCAGTCCCGCTTGAACAGCACTACCAGCGGCGGTTTCGCGATGACCGCCGCCAGGCGGTACCAGAAGCCGATTCTGCGGCGGGACACTCGGACACCTTCCTCTAGGACCGGTGCGCGGCGTGGGCACCTCGTCGGCCGGACAAGTGTCGCCCCAGGTCCGGTCTCTGTCGAGGACACCGTACGCCCCGCTCGCACCACCCGGCCCCCCTGCGGTCGGTCGGGGGCGACAATGGGCCGACTGATGACCAGGCCATGACCTGCCGATGGCCCTGGCGGGTGCGGAAATGCGCCGGAGGGAAGGAGTCCGCCACGAACGCCGTGTGGAGTCTGGTGGTCCCGCTGAAACCCTTGGCGCTGGCCAAGAGCCGCCTCGCCGCGGCCGTCGGCGCATCCCGTCCGGGGCTCGCGCTGGCCTTCGCCCAGGACACCGTCGCAGGGGCTCTGGCCTGCGCGGCGGTCGCGGATGTGGTGGTCGTCACGGACGACTCCCTGGCGGGTGCGGAACTGGCCAGGCTGGGCGCGCGGGTCCTGCCGGACGCCCCCGGCGCCGGGCTCAACGCGGCCCTGGCGCACGGCGCCGGGGCGGTGCGCAGGGGGCGCCCCGGTGCCCGGGTGGCGGCGATGAACGCGGATCTGCCCGCACTGCGGCCACCGGAATTGCTACGCGTGCTCGATAACGCTTCGGTATTTCCCAGGGCATTCCTGGCGGATGCGGCGGGAATCGGGACGACCTTGCTTTCCGCTGCTCCGGACGTGGAATTGGCACCCTCGTTCGGCGGTTCCTCCCGGGCCCGGCATTCGGCGTCGGGGGCGGTGGAAATCGCCCTGGCGGACGTGGAGAGCGTGCGCCGCGACGTGGACACCGCCGCCGATCTGCGCAGGGCCCTCACCCTCGGCGTGGGGCGTCACACCGCCCGATACAGTGCCCGTATGCAGGCGACCGCGTACACGTACGACTCCCAGACCCGCAGCGGCAGCGTGCTGCTCGACGACGGCACCCCGGTGCCCTTCGCGGCTCCGGCCTTCGACGCGGGCGGCCTGCGGCTGCTGCGGCCCGGACAGCGGGTGCGGATCGAGACGGACGGCGAGGGCGCGGCCCTGCGCATCACGCTGATCACCCTGCAGACCTTCTGACCCTCCGGTCCCGCAACGGCTTCGGCACCCTTGTGACCTGCGGGAAAGCACCGCGGGCCGACTTCCCCCAGCAGGGGAAACCGGCCCGGCGTGTGTGACTCGTGCCCTACTTCTTGCGAGCGGTGGTCTTCTTCGCGGTGGTCTTGCGGGCGGTCGCCTTCTTGGTGGCGGGCGCCGTGGTCTTCGCGGTGGCCTTCTTGGCCGCGGGAGCGGTCTTCTTGGCGGTGGTCTTCTTCGCCGCCGCCGTCGTCGACTTCACGGCCGCCTTCTTCGCGGTCGCCGTGGTCTTCTTGGCCGTGGCGGTGGCCTTCTTCGCCGTGGCGGTGGTCTTCTTCGCGGTGGCGGTCGTCTTCTTCGCCGCCGCCGTGGTCTTCTTCGCGACCGTGGTCTTCGCCGCCGCCTTCTTCGCGGTGGTGGCCTTCTTGGCCGCGGCCTTCTTGACCGTCGCCGAGGCTCCGCCGCTCAGGCTGCCCTTGGGCGCCTTCTTCACGGACACCTCGCCGCCCTTGGGCAGCTTCTTGGTGCCGCTGACCAGGTCCTTGAAGCCCTGGCCCGCGCGGAAGCGGGGAACCGAGGTCTTCTTGACCCGGACGCGCTCACCCGTCTGCGGGTTGCGGGCGTAGCGGGCCGGCCGGTCGACCTTCTCGAACGAGCCGAAGCCCGTGACCGAGACCCGGTCGCCCGCGACGACCGCGCGGACGATCGCGTCGAGTACCGCGTCGACAGCGTCCGCGGCCTGCTGGCGGCCGCCAACCTTGTCGGCAATCGCTTCTACGAGCTGCGCCTTGTTCACGTCTTCCCCTTCGGAGACTTCGCCAGAACGAATGTGTTCAAGCTTATTTCGCACGTTAGGCGGATATATACCGCAAATCAAACACGAAACGGGCTAATCACCCTAGTGCCGCAACGATGTAGGCCGTTACGGAGTTCCTTCGCATCAGTCGCCTTCAGGGAATCGACCCTCGTCGAGGTCCTTCATCAACCTGTCCAGGCGCCTTGCCGCGTCGGCGAGATCGTGCTTCGCCGAGGCGGTGACGACCAACAGCTTCCGGGACAGCGCCATCCTTACGCCCTCCGGGACTTGCAGTGTGCGCACCCTTGTGTGTGCTTCTTTCAGCCGGTCCGCGACGAGTTCGTAGAGCTCCAGTTGACTGTCGCGTTCCATGCACAGATTGTGCCATCTGGGGCGAGTTGTCGCCTCACGGGGCCTCAACATACAGCTGTGCCCCCCGCCGGAAGGCGGGGGGCACAGTGTTGTCGAGGTGATCACCCGTGGGTGAATAAGCGCTGATCAGGCTGGAATCAGGCCTGAATCGTGCGCGGCTTGAAGGCCGGGCGGGTGCTTTCGTACGTGTCGATGTCCGCTTCGTTCTGAAGGGTGAGCGAGATGTCGTCCAGCCCCTCCAGGAGACGCCAGCGGGCGTTGTCGTCGAGTTCGAACTCCGCCTCGACGCCAGCGGCTCGGACCTTGCGGTCGACCAGGTCGACGGTCACCTCGGCGGTGGGGTCGGCCTCGGTCAGCTCCCACAGCCGGTCGACGGTCTCCTGCGGCAGGACGACGGTCAGCAGACCGTTCTTCAGCGAGTTGCCGCGGAAGATGTCGGCGAAGCGGGAGGAGATGACCGTCTTGAAGCCGAAGTTCTGCAGGGCCCAGACGGCGTGCTCGCGCGAGGAGCCGGTGCCGAAGTCGGGGCCCGCGATCAGCACGGTCGCGCCGGCGCGCTCCGGGCGGTTCGTGACGAACTCCGGGTCCTTGCGCCAGGCCTCGAAGAGCCCGTCCTCGAAGCCGTCGCGGGTGATCTTCTTCAGCCAGTGGGCCGGGATGATCTGGTCGGTGTCGACGTTGCTGCGCCGCAGCGGAACGGCCCGGCCGGTGTGGGTGGTGAAGGCTTCCATGGTTCAGACTCCGGCGGTCGCGTCGGCGGCGGACAGGTCGGCGGGCGAGGCCAGGTGGCCCAGTACCGCGGTGGCGGCGGCCACCTGCGGGGAGACCAGGTGGGTGCGTCCGCCCTTGCCCTGCCGGCCCTCGAAGTTGCGGTTGGAGGTGGACGCGGAGCGCTCACCGGGGGCCAACTGGTCGGGGTTCATGCCCAGACACATCGAGCAGCCCGCGTGCCGCCATTCGGCGCCGGCCTCCTTGAAGACCCTGTCCAGACCCTCCTCCACGGCCTGGAGCGCGACCCGGACGGAGCCGGGGACGACCAGCATCCGTACGCCGTCCGCGACTTTGCGGCCCTCGACGATCCCGGCGACGGCACGCAGGTCCTCGATGCGGCCGTTGGTGCAGGAACCTACGAAGACGGTGTCGACCTTGATGTCCCGCAGCGGCTGGCCGGCGGTCAACCCCATGTACTCCAGGGCCTTTTCGGCGGCGTGGCGCTCCGAAGCGTCCTCGTACGAAGCCGGGTCGGGGACGTTGGCCGACAGCGGCGCGCCCTGGCCCGGGTTGGTGCCCCAGGTGACGAACGGGGACAGCGTGGTGCCGTCGATGACGACCTCGGCGTCGAAGACGGCGTCGTCGTCGGTGCGCAGGGTCTTCCAGTACGCGACGGCCGCGTCCCAGTCCTCGCCGACGGGGGCGTGGTCGCGTCCCTGGAGGTAGTCGAAGGTGGTCCGGTCGGGGGCGATCATGCCCGCGCGGGCACCGGCCTCGATCGACATGTTGCAGATGGTCATGCGGGCTTCCATCGACAGCTTCTCGATGGCCTCGCCGCGGTATTCCAGGATGTAGCCCTGGCCGCCGCCGGTGCCGATCTTGGCGATGATCGCCAGGATGAGGTCCTTGGCGGTGACGCCCTCGGCCAGCGCGCCGGTGACGGTGATGGCCATGGTCTTCGGGCGGGCCAGCGGCAGCGTCTGGGTGGCCAGCACGTGCTCGACCTGGCTGGTGCCGATGCCGAAGGCCAGCGCGCCGAAGGCGCCGTGCGTGGAGGTGTGCGAGTCGCCGCAGACCACGGTGGTGCCCGGCTGGGTCAGACCCAGCTGAGGGCCCACGACGTGGACGACGCCCTGCTCGACGTCGCCCAGCGAGTGCAGGCGTACGCCGAACTCGGCGCAGTTCTTGCGCAGCGTCTCCAGCTGGGCCCGGGAGACCGGGTCCGCGATCGGCTTGTCGATGTCGATGGTGGGGGTGTTGTGGTCCTCGGTCGCGATGGTGAGGTCGAGGCGTCGGACTTTGCGGCCGGCCTGGCGCAGACCGTCGAAGGCCTGCGGGCTGGTCACCTCGTGCAGCAGGTGCAGATCGATGAAGAGGAGGTCGGGCTCGCCTTCGGCGCGCCGGACGACGTGGTCGTCCCAGACCTTCTCCGCGAGTGTCCTACCCATCGCTTTCCCTCCGGCCGGCCGGTTGTGCCGGCGCTTCATAGAGATCTGGTGCGCCTGATCGCCCGCACCCCCCGTGCGGATCGACGGCTCGGACCCAGTGGTTCGTGGACCCGCACATACAGACTCGCTTGTTCTTGGAAAAATTGAACTTGCGTTTCACAGTGTGAGACGTGAATATCGTTTCATGGACAACTCTAGCGGCGTCGGCGTTCTCGACAAGGCAGCTCTGGTACTGAGCGCACTGGAGTCCGGTCCGGCCACCCTCGCCGGGCTGGTCGCGGCGACAGGGCTCGCACGACCCACGGCACATCGCCTTGCCGTGGCACTGGAACACCACCGGATGGTGGCGAGGGACATGCAGGGCCGGTTCATCCTCGGTCCGCGGCTGGCAGAGCTTGCCGCCGCGGCCGGCGAGGACCGACTGCTGGCAACGGCCGGACCGGTGCTCACGCACCTCCGTGACGTGACGGGCGAGAGCGCGCAGCTCTACCGGCGTCAGGGCGACATGCGCATCTGCGTGGCAGCGGCCGAGCGGCTGTCGGGCCTGCGGGACACCGTCCCGGTGGGCTCGACCCTGCCCATGAAGGCGGGCTCGGCCGCGCAGATCCTGATGGCCTGGGAGGAGCCCGAGCGGCTCCACCGCGGCCTTCAGGGCGCGCGCTTCACGGCCACGGCCCTGTCCGGCGTACGGCGCCGGGGCTGGGCCCAGTCGATCGGCGAGCGGGAGCCCGGCGTGGCCTCCGTCTCCGCGCCGGTGCGCGGGCCGTCGAACCGCGTGGTGGCCTCCGTGTCGGTCTCCGGCCCGATCGAGCGCCTGACCCGCCACCCGGGCCGGATGCACGCCCAGGCCGTCATCGACGCGGCCGCACGTCTGACGGAGGCCCTGCGCCGCTCCAGCTGACCCGCCCCGCTTCACCACACCCCCGGGTCCGGGGGCGCGTACGACGCCGCACACGTCCGAACTCGCGCCTCCGGGCCCTTACTTACACCCCGCTCCGGTAGCCGGGGGAACGCTCCGGGAACGGCGAAGAGGCCCTCCGCGATGATCGCGGAGGGCCTCTTCGATGCGTACCCCCGACCGGATTCGAACCGGCGCTACCGCCTTGAGAGGGCGGCGTGCTAGGCCGCTACACAACGGGGGCTAGCTGGTGTTGCGCTGGGCTACCAGGACTCGAACCTAGAATAAGGGAACCAGAAACCCTCGTGTTGCCAATTACACTATAGCCCATAGTGGTCTAGACCTCGCTAGACGTAGTACCCCCGACCGGATTCGAACCGGCGCTACCGCCTTGAGAGGGCGGCGTGCTAGGCCGCTACACAACGGGGGCCCTAGCGATCCTGCATCAAGACGTCCGGGAGCTACCCAATGGAGATCTTGCGGGAAGGATCTGTACCCCCGACCGGATTCGAACCGGCGCTACCGCCTTGAGAGGGCGGCGTGCTAGGCCGCTACACAACGGGGGCAAAGCACTGCGTTACTACTGCACTGCGCTGGGCTACCAGGACTCGAACCTAGAATAAGGGAACCAGAAACCCTCGTGTTGCCAATTACACTATAGCCCACCAAAACTCAAGCCCCTGGGGGACTTTCGTTCGGTTAGCGCCTCCGTCCGGCCTTCCGGCCCGCTCGGGCGGCGCAGAAAGAACATTACCGGATGCCTGACCGTGCTCCAAAACGGGTATCCCCGGCCAGCACGCCGGGGAGGAGGGCGAGCCCGGTGATGTGGTGGACGCCGTCGGGTGCCGGGCCGCGCGTGCCGTCGCGGTCGAGCCAGACGGCCGTGAGGCCCGCGTCGCGGGCGCCCCGGGCGTCGATCTCGGGCTGGTCGCCCACGTACGCCACGTCCGCGGGCCGCAGGCCCAGGGCCTCGCAGGCGCCGAGGAAGGCGGCCGCCTCCGGTTTGCTGACACCGAGTTCGGCGGCGCAGACCAGCACCTCGAAGCGCTCGCGCAGCCCGAGGTGGCGCAGCTTGGGGTCCTGGTTGGCCACGGAGGAGTTGGAGAGCACGCCGTGCCGGTAGGTGCCGGCCAGGGTGTCCAGTACGGGCACGACGTCCGGGAAGAGCGCCCAGGCGGCCTTGTAGTGGGCCACGTAGCGGTCGAACCAGACGTCGGCCTCCCCGGCCGTCATCGCGGGCTCCCCGAGGAAGTCCCGGACGCGGTCCTGCCGCTGGCCCTGGAAGGTGACCTCGCCGGCGGAGAAGCGCTCCCAGTGCCGTTCGGTGAGGCGCCGCCACAGGGCGAGGGCCTCGGCGGGGGTTCCGTAGCGCTCCCCCAGCCCTTCCTGGGCGAGGTGGCGTCCGAATCCGGCGGTGTCGGCACCCGTGTAGTCGAAGAGGGTGTCGTCGATGTCCCACAGCACGGCGCGGATCGGCATGCGGCCGAGCCTACGCCGGGGCGCTGCGCGGCGGGGGCACGACGGGGAAGTCGGTCACGGAACAGGTGGCCCCGCCCGCCGCGTCACGGCCGGCAGGGTGCGGGGCCAACGCCGCGGGGGCGGCAGCCGGATCGGCTGCCGCCCCCGCGGGGTGGTGCGGGTCAGGCCGCGAGCTTGGCGAGGGTCGCGTCGATGCGGGCCAGCGAGCGCTCCTTGCCCAGGATCTCCAGGGACTCGAAGAGCGGCAGGCCGACGGTGCGGCCGGTCACGGCGACGCGGACCGGGGCCTGGGCCTTGCCGAGCTTGAGGCCGTGGGCCTCGCCGGCGGTCAGGACGGCCTGCTTGAGGGACTCCGGGTCCGACCAGTCGGCGGCGGCCAGGTTCTCGCGGGCCGTCGTCAGCAAGGCCGCGGGCTCGCCCTTCATGGCCTTGTCCCAGGACGCCTGGTCCTCGACGGGCTCCTGGCGGAAGAGGAAGTCCACGTTCGCGGTGATGTCCGACAGGACGGTGACGCGGGTCTGGGCGTGCGGGGCGATGCGGGCCCAGGCCTCGGTGTCGAAGTCCTCGGGCGCCCAGTTGGCGTGCGGGGCCGTGAGCCAGGGGGCGCAGGCGTCCGCGAAGGCCTTCGGGTCGAGGCGGCGGATGTGGTCGGCGTTGATCGCCTCGGCCTTCTTGAGGTCGAAGCGGGCCGGGTTGGCGTTGACGTCCGGAATGTCGAACTTCGCCACCATCTCCTCGATCGAGAAGATGTCCTGGTCCTTGGAGAAGGACCAGCCGAGGAGCGAGAGGTAGTTCAGCAGGCCCTCGGGGAGGAAGCCGCGCTCGCGGTACAGGTTGAGCGAGGACTCGGGGTCGCGCTTGGAGAGCTTCTTGTTGCCCTCGCCCATGACGTACGGCAGGTGGCCGAACTCCGGGACGCCCTTGGCGACGCCCAGCTCGATCAGCGCCCGGTACAGGGCGATCTGGCGGGGGGTGGAGGACAGCAGGTCCTCGCCGCGCAGGACGTGCGTGATCTCCATCAGCGCGTCGTCGACCGGGTTGACCAGGGTGTACAGCGGGGCGCCGTTGGCCCGGACGATGCCGAAGTCCGGCACGTTCTCCGGGGTGACCGAGATCTCGCCGCGGACCAGGTCCGTGAAGGTGATGGTCTCGTCGGGCATCCGGAAGCGGACGATCGAGGCGCGGCCCTCGGCCTCGTACGCCGCCTTCTGCCCGTCGGTGAGGTCGCGGCAGTGGCCGTCGTAGCCCGAGGGCTTGCCGGCCGCGCGGGCGGCGTCGCGGCGCTGGTCGAGCTCCTCGGTGGTGCAGTAGCAGGCGTAGGCGTAGCCGCCGTCCTGGAGCTTCTTCGCGACGTCCGCGTAGATGTCCATGCGCTGGGACTGGCGGTACGGGGCGTGCGGGCCGCCGACCTCGGGGCCCTCGTCCCAGGTGAAGCCGAGCCAGCGCAGCGAGTCGAGCAGCTGGACGTACGACTCCTCGGAGTCGCGGGCCGCGTCGGTGTCCTCGATGCGGAAGACGAACGTACCGCCGTGGTGGCGCGCGAACGCCCAGTTGAAGAGGGCGGTGCGGACCAGGCCCACGTGGGGGTTGCCGGTCGGGGAGGGACAGAAACGTACGCGGACAGGTCCGTTAACCACGCTTGATCACCTTGTTGGTGAGAGTGCCGATGCCTTCGATGGTGACGGCGACCTCGTCGCCGACGTTGAGGGGGCCGACTCCGGCCGGGGTCCCCGTGAGGATGACGTCGCCCGGGAGCAGCGTCATGGCCTCGCTGATGTGCACGATGAGGTCCTCGATGGAGCGGACCATGTCGCTGGTGCGGCCGAGCTGGCGCTGTTCGCCGTTGACGGTGCACTGGACGGTCAGGTCGCTCGGGTCGAGGTCGGTCTCGATCCAGGGGCCGAGGGGGCAGGAGCTGTCGAAGCCCTTGGCCCGGGCCCACTGCTTCTCCCGCTGCTGGACGTCGCGGGCGGTGACGTCGTTGGCGCAGGTGTAACCGAGGATCACGTCCTTGACGCGCTCCTTCGGGACCTCGCGGCACATGCGGCCGATGACCACGGCGAGCTCCGCCTCGTGGTGGAGGTCCTGGGAGAAGGAGGGGTACGCGATCGGGTCGCCCGGGCCGACCACCGAGGTGGAGGGCTTGAAGAAGACGATCGGGGCTTCCGGACGGCCTTGGTCGTCGACGATGGAGTGGCCCAGCTCCGCCGCGTGCTCCGCGTAGTTGCGGCCGACGGCCACGACCTTGTTCGGGAGCACGGGCGGGAGCAGCCGGACCTTGCTCAGCGGGACCTTCGTGCCGGAGAGCTCGAAGTCCGCGAAGGGGATGCCCTTGATGATGTCGAGGACGAGCTCGCTTCCGGCGCCGGGGGCGGCATCGCCCTCGACCGCGCCGAAGGCGACATTGCCGTCGATCGAGAACCTGGCGATGCGCACGTGTTGCGTCTGCCCCTCTGTATTTCCGCTGGCTGGAGTCTGCGGACTCCAGGCTAACGCGGTGGGCGGGGGCGTTCGGCGCTCCGTGCCCGGGCGGCTACTGCGCGGCGGCGACCGGGGCGTCCATCAGGACGGTGCGGCGGGGGTTCGCGGTCTGGGCCGGCAGCTCGACGGAGTGCTCCGGGGTGGCCGGGGCCGCCTGCAGGTCCTCGGCGTCCTTCAGGTGCGCCAGGGTGGTGCGGCGGGGGTTGGCTATGTTGCGGAACATCATCGTCGTCTTCATCGGAGTCTGGGGCCCTCGGCTCGGTCGTGGGTGATGGTTGTCGGATGCGCCGACCTCGGCGCCAACCCTTCAATGGGCAAGGCTAAACATCTGAATCCCCGGCCGAACCGGGAAGTAATGGCCACGGCCGTGTGAGTTTGCTCACCAATCACCGGACATTCACGGCAATTCGGGCTGCCCATTCCGGTTACCGAAACGGACATTGCGTCACTGAATGAGCTATTCCGCTCCTGATCATCAGGACTGGGACACCTTGCCAGGCGCAAGCTTTGATTGGCGTAAGTCCGATTCATCCCGGTAGCGGATCCACATCGCGTAGCGCACCTGTCACAAGCCGTGACCGGCTCGCCGGGGCGACACACGCACCTTGTTGGAGGTCCCCCTCTGTGCTGGAATTCGCGGGACCGCCGCGGGAATCAGCCGGCGCGCAGGTGGCGCGAGACAGCGCCGAGCGCGGCGGCACGGAGAGGGAGACGCGCCGGTCACCGACGACCACCATGGGGCCGTCAGTGCCCCAAGACTCGACACCGCCCCACCGGTCACCCGGCGGGGCGCCTGGTCCAGAGGTTGCGACGCTAGTGCAGGGACGATTCAAGAGGGATGGCAGCGCTGCGGCGGAGCAGGAGCCGCGCGGCGGGACCGACCGTGGCTCCTCGCCCCAGCACGCCCAGAACCGCGGGCCGGCTGTCGAAGGAGGGGCCCCCAACGCCTCCGCCTCGGTGAAGGCGAAGGGCCGTGGCAAGTCGGGTAACCCCGCCAAGTCCGGCAAGGCCGCCAAGCCCGGCAAGGCCAAGGGCAAGAACGAGGCGCCCGAGCCGGCGGCCGAGGCGATACCGAAGGCCCCCAGTGGGCCCGGTTCCCGTCTCGGCATGCAGAACTGGCGCATCAGCACGCGACTGGTGTCGCTGCTGACCCTGCCGGTCGTCGCCGCCACCACGCTCGGTGGCTTCCGCATCAACGACTCGATGAACGACATCTCGCAGCTGGAGCACATGCAGCTGCTGACGACGATGACCCGGCAGGCCACCAACCTGGCCGCCATGCTCCAGGAGGAGCGGGACAAGTCGGCCGGTCCCATGTCGATCGTCAAGGACGGCAAGACCAACAGCCTCGTCCAGGGTGTCCGCGAGCAGACCAACGCCGCCGCCGAAGCCTTCACCGCCGCGACCGACAAGATCGACAGCGCGGAGGACAAGGACGAGACCCTCAAGTCGATCCGCAACAACATCCTGCAGATCGGCCGCCAGCTCACCGGCATCGAGGACATCCGCAAAAAGGCGTACATGAACGGCGCCCAGCAGACGGTCACCGAGTACAACGCGCTGATCGTCTCGCTGCTCTCCCTCTCGCAGGACATGGCCCAGGCCACCTCCAGCCCCGAGATGATCAAGCGCACCCGTGCCCTGGCGGCCTTCTCCTCCGCCAAGGAGTACGCCTCCATCCAGCGCGCGATCATCGCCGCCTCGCTCCCCGAGAGCGGCGACAAGCCGGGCAAGCTGGAGGAGAACGACCGTCTCTACGCGCTCTCCGCCCTCCGCGGCGAGAGCCAGTCGAAGAAGACCTTCGAACTCGTCTACCAGGGCAAGCCCGAGGAGCTCCTCGCGGCGCTCGGCGACGGCAACACGGAGATCGGCAGCGCCGACCACTACGCCCGCCGCGTGCTCAGCACCCAGGGGCAGTTCGGCAAGGAGAAGAACCGGTCCTGGATGGACTGGTACGACGCCGACGACACCAAGCTCCAGGCGATGAAGGTCATCGAGCTGACCCTGCTCGAGGACATGGAGCAGAAGGCCCGCGAGCTCAAGAACGAGTCGCAGCAGGACGCCATCATCAACGGTGCCCTGATCCTCATCGTCCTCGGTGTCTCCCTCGTCGGCGCCTTCGTCATGGCCCGGTCGATGATCCGCTCGCTGCGCCGCCTTCAGGACACCGCGACGCGCGTCGCCCAGGACCGTCTGCCCGAGCTCGTCAAGCAGCTCTCCGAGTCGGACCCGCAGGACGTGGACACCTCCGTGGAGTCCGTCGGTCTGCACACCCGCGACGAGATCGGCCAGGTGGCCGCGGCCTTCGACGACGTGCACCGCGAGGCCGTCCGCCTCGCCGCCGAGCAGGCCCTCCTCCGGGGCAACGTCAACGCGATGTTCACCAACCTCTCGCGCCGTTCGCAGGGCCTCATCCAGCGTCAGCTCTCGCTCATCTCCGAGCTGGAGTCGCGCGAGGCCGACCCGGACCAGCTGTCCTCGCTCTTCAAGCTCGACCACCTCGCGACCCGCATGCGCCGTAACGGCGAAAACCTCCTCGTCCTCGCGGGCGAGGAGCCGGGCCGCCGGTGGACCCGCCCCGTCCCGCTCGTCGACGTGCTCCGCGCCGCGGCGTCCGAGGTGGAGCAGTACGAGCGCATCGAACTCTCGTCGGTGCCCGGCACCGACGTCGCCGGCCGCGTCGTCAACGACCTCGTGCACCTCCTCGCCGAGCTGCTGGAGAACGCCACCTCGTTCTCCTCGCCGCAGACCAAGGTCAAGGTCACCGGGCACGCGCTGCCCGACGGCCGCGTCCTCGTCGAGATCCACGACACCGGCATCGGCCTCTCCCCCGAGGACCTCGCCGCGATCAACGAGCGGCTCGCGTCGCCGCCGACCGTGGACGTCTCCGTCTCCCGCCGCATGGGCCTGTTCGTGGTCGGCCGCCTGTCCCTGCGACACGGCATCCGCATCCAGCTGCGCCCCTCCGACTCGGGCGGTACGACGGCCCTCGTCATGCTGCCGGTGGACGTCGCCCAGGGCGGCAAGAAGCCGGCTCCGATGCCGGGTCAGGGCGGTCCGGGAGCCCAGGGCGGTCCCGCCGGCCCCGGTGGCCAGGCCTCCGTTCCCGGCGCAGCCGCGCGTCCCCCCGTGGGCGGCGGTCCGCAGCGCGGGCAGGTCGCCGGTGGCGCGCAGCGCCCCGCACTGCCCGGTCAGGGCGGTGGGCCGGGTGGCCCCGGTCAGCAGCAGCGTCCCCAGGGCCCGGGTCAGGGCCAGGGTCAGGGCCAGGGTCAGGGTCAGGGCCCGCAGGGCGGCCGCCCGCAGCAGGGCGGTCCCTCGGCTCCGACCGGTCAGGGCCAGGGCGCCTTCGGCAGCGGTGCTCCGCTGCCGGCGCGCGGCCAGTCCGGCGGCCCGCAGGCCCGTCCGGCGGCCACGCCGCAGGGATCCGGTCCCGCCGGCTTCCCGCAGGGCAACGGCTTCGAGCGGCCGCAGCCGCCGCAGCCCCAGCAGGGGCAGCAGGGCCAGTACCAGCAGGGACAGCAGGGCCAGCAGCAGTCGCCGCAGCAGGGCCAGCAGCCGCAGCAGCAGTCGGGCGGCCAGCAGCAGCCCGCCGCCCCGGTCCAGCGCAAGCGGCCGCAGCTGCCGCCGCGCGGCGGCGCGCCCCGTCCGGAGCTTCCGGGCGCGGGCGGTTCGCCGACCGGGATCCCGCAGGGCGCCAGCTGGGGGGCCGGCCAGGGCGGCCACGAGGTCCCGCGCGGCCACGACGAGCTCTCGGGCCCCGGCTCGACGGCCGAGTTCGCCCGTCCGGACTACAACGCCCCGTACCCGCAGGCCACCGGCGGCAACCCGGCCAACAGCACGACCGGCCAGTTCGAGCGCCCCGACGTACGGGGTCCGCTGGACCCGTCCGCCACGGGCCAGTTCGAGCGCCCGCAGCTGGGCGGCCCGCTGGATCCGGCCCAGACCGGCCAGTTCGCCCGGCCGGCCGCGCCCCAGCCGCACGCGCAGGCACCGCGGAGCGGCGGCCCGGGGGTCGGCGGCTACGGCCAGCAGCCCCAGCAGGAGCAGCAGCCCGGCGGTTACGCTCCGGCGCCCGTTCCGGCTCCGCGTCCCGACGCGCCGCGGCTGCCCCAGGCCCACCAGCCCGAGGCCCTGCCGCCGGCGCCCGCGCAGCCCTCGGGCGAGGCCCGCAGCCCGATCTTCGACACGCTGGAGTCGAACTGGTTCCGCGAGGAGGGCGAGCAGCCCCCCGCGCAGGCACCTGCCGTACCCCAGCAGCCTCAGCAGCCTCAGCAGCACCAGCAGCGTCCGCAGCAGCAGCAGGCGCAGCGCGGCCAGGAGCTCGCCGCCGCCGAGCCCGCCGCCGCGGTGACCGGCAGCACGCCGACGGTCAGCTGGCGCTCCTCCCCCAACGACGAGCTGATGCGACAGGCCGAACGCGTCCGTCAGCCCGCCGCCGGAGGGATCACGACGTCGGGGCTGCCCCGCCGGGTACCGCGGGCGAACCTCGTGGCCGGCACCGCGCAGCAGCAGGCCGAAGCCCAGGCGGGCCCGCAGGTATCGCGTGCTCCGGACGACGTCCGCGGCCGTCTCACCAACCTCCGACGCGGTATCCAGCAGGGGCGCCAGGCCGGCACCACCGGCCCCGCGACCGGCAGTTACCACATCGACCCCACTTACCAGCAGGAGCGATAGTTGAGTTCGATGAGCCAGGCGGCACAGAACCTGAACTGGTTGATCACCAACTTCGTGGACAACACCCCTGGGGTGTCCCACACGGTGGTGGTTTCCGCCGACGGACTCCTTCTGGCCATGTCCGAAGGATTCCCCCGTGACCGCGCCGACCAGCTGGCGGCCGTGGCCTCCGGTCTGACGTCGCTGACCGCCGGCGCCTCCCGCATCTTCGAGGGCGGCGCCGTCAACCAGACCGTCGTCGAGATGGACCGGGGATTCCTCTTCCTCATGTCCGTCTCTGACGGATCCTCGCTGGCCGTGCTCGCGCACCCCGAGTGCGACATCGGCCTCGTGGGCTACGAAATGGCCCTCCTCGTGGACCGCGCGGGCAGCGTCCTCACCCCGGACCTGCGCGCCGAGCTTCAGGGAAGCCTGCTCATCTGACCTCACCCCTCCCGGCCGGACGGTACTTCCGGCCGGGAGACCGGGACCCCACCCCCGGTACCCAGTACCCCCGCCAGGCCGTCATCACGTCTCCCCCCACCGGCCGCCCCGTCAGACGGCACGCTGACCACTGCTGTCCAGCCCGGAGGATCAATGACCCCGCCCCCCGCCTATCCCGATGCGTACGGAGACTCGTACTCGGAAGGCGACCAGCCGCTGGTACGTCCGTACGCGATGACCGGTGGCCGGACCCGTCCGCGCTACCAGCTCGCCATCGAGGCGCTGGTCAGCACCACGGCCGATCCGATGCACCTCTCCAGCCTGCTGCCGGAGCACCAGCGCATCTGCACGCTCTGCCGTGAGGTGAAGTCGGTCGCGGAGGTCTCCGCACTGCTGTCGATGCCGCTCGGTGTCGCCCGGATCCTCGTCGCCGACCTGGCGGAGGCCGGAATGGTGGCCATCCACCAGCCGGGCAATGGAGAGGCCGGCGGAACGCCGGATGTAACGCTGCTCGAGAGGGTTCTCAGTGGACTTCGCAAGCTCTGACGGCGGAGCGGCTCCTCGCTCCACCACCTCCGCGAAGATCGTGGTCGCGGGCGGCTTCGGCGTGGGCAAGACCACGTTCGTCGGCGCGGTCTCCGAGATCAACCCGCTGCGCACCGAGGCCGTGATGACGTCCGCCAGCGCGGGCATCGACGACCTCACCCACACCGGTGACAAGACGACCACCACGGTCGCCATGGACTTCGGCCGCATCACCCTGGACCAGGACCTGATCCTGTACCTCTTCGGTACCCCCGGCCAGGACCGCTTCTGGTTCATGTGGGACGACCTCGTCCGCGGCGCCATCGGTGCCATCGTGCTGGTCGACACGCGGCGGCTGGCGGACTGCTTCCCGGCCGTGGACTACTTCGAGAACAGCGGGCTGCCGTTCGTCGTGGCCCTCAACGGCTTCGAGGGACATCAGCCCTACACGCCGGAGGAGGTCCGCGAGGCCCTGCAGATCGGCCCGGACGCCCCCATCATCACCACCGACGCCCGCCACCGCGCGGACGCCAAGAGCGCGCTCATCACGCTCGTCGAGCACGCGCTGATGGCGCGGCTCAAGTAGCACGGTTCCCAAGGCCGTACGCGGGGGCGGGCTGTGTCATACGACACGGCCCGCCCCCTTCGTTCATAACGTTTCGACAGAGAATTACCGCCGCCCGGACACGGGGTGCGTTCGGCCGGTGCCGCTGCGCGCACAACTGGCCCCGCTTTTGCCGCAGGTCGCTCTTTATGTCCGGTTTATGTGGGGCGTAAGGCTCTGGGAATGGTCGTTTTCAACTGTTTGGAACACTGCCGTCAACCGTGCTGGAATTCAACGAACTAGCTAGTAGCACCGCCGAGAGGTTGTTGGTCGAGTGAGGCGAAGCAACTCGAGCCCCGCGGATGAACCCGCGCGCGGCAACTTCACCCCGCCGCCACGCGCGGCCACGTCATCCGTCGACGTACCCGTGGACCCACCCACGGCCGGCGGCAGCACCAGCAAGTTCTCGCCGCGCAACTGGCGCGTGCCGACCCGTCTGAACGCCATCCTCCTCGTGCCCGTCCTCGTCGGACTGGTCATGGGCGGATTCCAGGTCAAGGGTTCCGTAGACACCTGGAACGAGGCGAAGGACGCCGAGAAGACTGCGCGCATCGTCCAGGCGGCGGCCGAGTACGGCCAGGCCCTCCTCAACGAGCGCGACCTGACCGCCGAACCCCTCCTCAAGGGCGAGCGCAGCAGCGACGCCGTGGCGAAGTCGTACGCCGCCACCGACGCGGCGAAGGCCAAGTTCGCCCAGGCCGCGAAGGACCTGCCCGCGAAGCAGGGCCTGGAGCGCCGCCTGGAGCTCTTCCGTCAGGAGGAGCCGAAGCTGGAGCAGGTCCGCAAGACGGCCTACGCCGTTCCCGAGTCGGCCAAGAAGAACCTCCCGGCCTCGGCGGGCCCCATCCCGACCGAAGAGGGGTACGTGCTGGTCCAGCACTACCTCATGCAGTTCTCGAACGAACTCGGCCTGGGCACCGGCAACGTCACCAGCTACGGCCGCATGGTCTACGCGATCGAGCTGGCGAAGGCCGCGAACTCCCTCCAGCGTTCCGTCGGCACACACCTGCTGGTGCGTCCGAACGAGAACGAGGAGATCCGCAAGGCCCAGCTCGTCGCCTTCTCCTCCTACGCCTACCTCGAAGAGATCGCCATCGGCGAGTACGTCGCCGCCGGCACCGACGAGGACACGAACCGGCTCAAGGAGGTCATGGGCAAGAAGTCCCAGGAGGGGGCGGCCAAGCTCGCGCAGGCCAAGCAGGCCGCCGAGCAGTCCGGCGCCGTCTTCAAGGCTCCGCCCGTGGTCAACGGCTCCCCGCTCACCGGTATGACCGAGGCGATAGCCAGCGGCGCGAAGAACACGAAGCTGGCGCAGGACGGCACGACGCCGGCCGCCTGGCAGGCCGCCGCCACCGCCAAGTTCGACGGCTACGCGGAGATCGAGAAGGAACTCCTCGACAAGGCCGTCAACGACGCCGTCGCGGTTTCCGACGAGTCCCGCGGCGACGCCATCCTGACCGGCGCGATCGTGGTCGTGGCCCTGCTCGCCGCCTTCATCCTGGCCGGCATGATGGCCCGCCAGATGGGCCGCGCGATGCGCCGCCTGCGCAGCTCGGCCTTCGACATCGCCGAGCAGCGCCTGCCGATGCTCGTCGACCAGCTCTCGCGGACCGACCCCGGCAAGGTGGACACCCGGGTCGAGCCGATTCCGATCACTTCCCAGGACGAGATCGGCGAGGTCGCCCGCGCCTTCGACCAGGTCCACCGGGAAGCGGTCCGGCTCGCCGCCGAGCAGGCGCTCCTGCGAGGGAACGTCAACGCGATCTTCACGAACCTCTCCATGCGCAACCAGTCGCTGATCGAGGGCCAGCTGACCCTCATCACCGACCTGGAGAACAACGAGGCCGACCCGGACCAGCTGGAGAACCTCTTCCGCCTGGACCACCTGGCCACCCGTATGCGCCGCAACGGCGAGAACCTGCTCATCCTCGCGGGTGAGAACCCGGGCCGCCGCTGGGACCAGCCGGTCCCCCTCGTCGACGTCCTGCGCGCCGCCTCCTCCGAGGTGGAGCAGTACGAGCGCATCGAGCTCTCGGGCGTCTCCGAGGCCGAGATCCACGGCCAAGCCGTGACCGACCTCGTGCACCTGCTCGCCGAGCTGCTGGAGAACGCCACCACGTTCTCCTCCCCGCAGACCAAGGTCCGCGTCAACGCCACGCGTCTGCCCGACGGCCGCGTGATGGTCGAGATCCACGACAAGGGCATCGGCCTCACCGCCGAGGACTTCGCGGACATCAACCACAAGCTGGCCAACCCGCCGACCGTGGACGCCGCGATCTCGCAGCGCATGGGTCTGTTCGTGGTCGGCCGGCTGGCGGACCGCCACAGCATCCGCGTCCAGCTGCGCCCCTCGGGCGAGGCCGCGGGCACCACCTCGCTGGTGATGCTCCCCGACGCCATCACCCACGGTGGCGGCGGCGAGGGCATACCGGACGACGACTTCACGGTCTCCTCGATCATCCCGGAGCAGAAGACCCAGCAGGCCGCCCCGCTGCGGACGGCCGCCGAACTCGGGTTCGACGACTCCGCCTACGACCGCCAGGGCGACCGGAACGCCGAAGTCCAGCCCGCCGACCCGGTCGTGCGGTCCCTAGGCCGCGAGGAGCGCAGGGCCGCCCTGGAGGCTCAGGTCGGCTACCCGCAGGCGCAGCCCGAGTACCCCGCGCAGGACTATCCGGAACCTCAACCGGAACACGGCTACCAGCCGTACCAGGGCTATGAGGAGCCGTCCGCGCAGGGCTACGAGAACTCCTACGAAGCCGCGCCGCAGCAGTCGGGCTACGAGTCGTACCCGGACCAGGGCTACGCCTATCCGGAAGTCGGCTACCAGAACCCGCAGCAGCCCGCTCCCTCGTACGAGGGTGGCTACGAGGAGCAGGCCCAGCCTTCCGAGTGGCCCGAGCAGAACACCTATTCGGGCGCCTACCAGCAGAATTACGGGACCGAATCGGAATCCCAGGCCGCTCCCGAACCGGCTCGGGACCGCGTAGGCTTCGACCGTCCGGGCGCCGCTGCCGACACCGGTCACGAGATGACCGGAGCGGGCCTGCCGCGACGCGGCAGCCAGCAGCAGTGGCAGCCGGCACAGCAGGAAGCGGAGTCCACCGGATCTCTCTTCGAGCAGCGGCCGCAGCGTCAGCAGCAGCCCGCCGAACCGAAGCGGGCGACGGCGGATGCGGAAGGCCCCGAGGCCTGGCGCTCGACGAACGACGAGCGCTGGCAGCAGGCCGGCAAACTCCGTGAGCCGAAGGCGGGCGGGGTCACCCCGTCCGGTCTCCCTCGGCGGGTGCCCAAGGCCAACCTGGTCGAGGGCGCTGCGGAGACGACCCCGCAGGGCGGCCCCCAGGTCTCCCGCGCACCGGAGGACGTCCGCGGCAGGTTGAGCAACCTGCGGCGCGGTGTCCAGCAGGGACGCAGCGCGGGATCCGAGCAGTCAAGTAACAGCTATGACCAGGAGCGTTAGTGTGAGCCCGATGAGCCAGGCGGCACAGAACCTGAACTGGTTGATCACCAACTTCGTGGACAACACCCCTGGGGTGTCCCACACGGTGGTGGTCTCCGCCGACGGCCTTCTTCTGGCGATGTCCGACGGATTCCCGCGCGACCGCGCCGATCAGCTGGCGGCCGTGGCCTCCGGTCTGACGTCGCTGACCGCCGGAGCCTCCCGGATCTTCGAGGGTGGCGCCGTCAACCAGACCGTCGTGGAGATGGACCGGGGGTTCCTCTTCCTCATGTCGGTCTCCGACGGATCCTCGCTCGCGGTGCTCGCGCACCCCGAGTGCGACATCGGCCTCGTGGGCTACGAGATGGCCCTCCTCGTGGACCGCGCCGGCAGCGTCCTCACCCCGGACCTGCGCGCGGAGCTCCAGGGAAGTCTTCTCAACTAGCAAACAGGCAGTGCGTTTCGCGTCACCGCACCATAGGGTGCGGTGGCGCGGTTCCACAGGGAGTACTGCGTTCTTGGAGTCGGAGGAGGAAACGTGACAACACCCGGAGGACATCCTTATGGCGGCGCGCAGCAGCCGCAGGGTGGGCAGCACGACCAGAACCGATTCAACTTCCCCTCCGCTCCCAGCCGGCCGGTGCCGGAGCACAACCCCTACCAGCAACAGCAGTACGGCCAGCCCCAGCAGCCTCCGCAGTCCCAGCGGCCTTCGCAGCAGCCCATGAGGTCTGCTCACCCGCAGGCTCCGAAGGCGCACAACCCGCTGGTGCGTCCGTACGCCATGACCGGCGGCCGTACCCGGCCGCGCTACCAGCTCGCCATCGAGGCGCTGGTCAGCACCACGGCCGATCCCGCGCGGCTGCAAGGGCAGTTGCCCGAGCACCAGCGCATCTGCCGTCTGTGCCAGGAGATCAAATCCGTAGCGGAGATCTCGGCACTTCTCTCCATTCCTCTTGGTGTCGCCCGCATCCTCGTCGCCGACCTGGCGGAGGCGGGCCTTGTCGCCATTCACCAGCCCGGCGGCGACGAGTCTGCCGGCGGCCAGCCAGATGTGACACTGCTCGAAAGGGTGCTCAGTGGACTTCGCAAGCTCTAACGGCGGAGCGGCTCCCCGCTCCACCACCTCCGCGAAGATCGTGGTCGCGGGCGGCTTCGGCGTGGGCAAGACCACGTTCGTCGGCGCGGTCTCCGAGATCAACCCGCTGCGCACCGAGGCCGTGATGACGTCCGCCAGCGCGGGCATCGACGACCTCACCCACACCGGTGACAAGACGACCACCACGGTCGCCATGGACTTCGGCCGCATCACCCTGGACCAGGACCTGATCCTGTACCTCTTCGGTACCCCCGGCCAGGACCGCTTCTGGTTCATGTGGGACGACCTCGTCCGCGGCGCCATCGGCGCCGTCGTGCTCGTGGACACCCGTCGCCTGGCGGACTGCTTCCCCGCAGTGGACTACTTCGAGAACAGCGGCCTGCCGTTCGTGATCGCGCTCAACGGCTTCGACGGGCACCAGCCCTACACGCCGGAGGAAGTCCGCGAGGCCCTGCAGATCGGCCCGGACGCCCCCATCATCACCACCGACGCCCGCCACCGCGCGGACGCCAAGAGCGCGCTCATCACCCTGGTCGAGCACGCGCTGATGGCCCGCCTGCGGTAGTCGCGGCACCTCTTCGCGCGGAACGCCGGGAACCCGATACGGGTTCCCGGCGTTCTGGGCTTCTGGGCTTCTGTGCTTCTGTGCTTCTGGCGGAGGGGGCGGTCCGAGGACGTGGCCGCCGCCGTGACGGCCCGGGACGGCCGGTGGGCGGGTCGGGGCCGGAGCGGCGCTGGGCGACGCCCAGCGGCCCTGCTGCGCCGCGAGGCGGCTCCCGTGCGGCCCGGGACCGGAGCAACTCCCCGGCTACGGGCGCCCCTTGACGGCCCTCCTCCGGGCGCGGACCCGCTCTGCGCGGTCGCTCTGCCGTGCGCGCACCGCCTGAACGGGTGCACCACGGCCGACGGCCGCCCGCCGGACCTGGACCCGCTGCCCGAGGGGCGTGGGGGTCCGGTTCGGCTGAGCGGCCGTGGGAAGAGCTGCGGTGGAGGGGTCAGCGCCAGCTGTGCGGTGCCTGGAAGCCGCGGCTGCGCTCCAGGCGGCGCCAGCCGGCCGGGGCGGCGGGGGCGCTGGCGGCCTCGGGGGTGGCGGCGGCGCGGGCGAGCAGGATCGCGGTGATCGCGGCCAGCTCCTCGGGCTCGGCGTTGCCCTTCTCGACCTTCAGCAGGGTGTCGGTGGCGATGCTCATCGGTGGCATGTCTCCTTCGGTTACTGCGGCGGGTTGCCGTGCTTGCGCGACGGCAGGTCGGCGTGCTTGGTGCGGAGCATCGCGAGGGCGCTCGCGAGTACCTCACGGGTTTCCGCGGGATCGATGACGTCGTCGACGAGACCGCGCTCGGCCGCGTAGTACGGGTGCATCAGCTCGGCCTTGTACTCCTTGACCATCCGCGCGCGCATCGCCTCGGGATCCTCGGCGTCCGCGATCTG